>JADGRB010000101.1 GCA_017881315.1 Pseudomonadota bacterium | reverse complement strand
CGAGCTGCTCGTCGGTGAACTCGTAGTCGAGCTCGGTGGGGCCGCGGTTGGTGAGCTTCATCCCCTTGTCGGTGAGGGTGATCGGAAACTCGTCCGCCGAAAATCCCGAGCCGCGATACTTCTTGACCCGCAGATTGCGGAAGGCCGATCCGTCGACCACCTCGTGCCGAAGAACGACCACGCAATCGACCATGAACTGCAGGAAACTGTAGTGCTCGTCGACGACCGCGACCCCGCCGACCTTTTGGGTGATGATGCCGGTCAGCCCGGTGTGCAGGAGCCAGTCGCGGATCCGATAGATCTCGCGGCGCTCCGCGATCGGATCGTCGAGGAGTCCAAGCAGCACGTCGATTCCGTCGAAGACGATGCGCTTTGCACGAATCTCGCGGGCCTTGGCCGCCAGCAGGGCCAGCATGCCGACCAGATCGAACTCTCCCGCCTTCACAGACTCGGGCGAGAGTTGTGCGTCCAGAAAGAAGAGCTTCTTCTTTTCCAGCGCCGGAAGGTCCCAGCCGAAGACGGCCGCATTGGCGATGATTTGCCGGGTGCTCTCCTCGAAAGCGACGAAGAGGCCCGCTTCCTTCGTTCGGTGGGCGCCGTTGACCAGCGACTGAAGCGCGAAGACCGTCTTCCCGCAGCCCGGGCCGCCCACCACCAGGGTCGTTCGTCCACGGGGCAGTCCGCCGTCCGTGATCTCGTCGAAGCCTTCGATGCCGGTGAGCATCTTCGTCACCGAAGGGTGCAGGGACGCGGGCTCCATTGATTGTCCTCCCAGGAGTCGAGACGGCGCGCACCGCGGTGGAAAGCGGCGTGTCCGGTTCCTTTTCGCGCCTCGACGGCTCTGCGGAGGGCCAACGCGAAGGGCCCAAGCTAACGCCTGAGCTTACACAGGCAAGGCCCCCACTTCACAAATCGATATTTTCGTTCAGTTCAAGGGCCCGCGGGCTCCGCGCCGGCCCCAGATCGCGTCCCAGCCCTTGCGATACGAGCTCGTCGCCACCTGGGCGGGCCTGGTCGAGCCATCCGCCGCCGCGGGCCTTGCCGAGGCGTCGAGCTCGGTCGTGACGTCGAACAGAAACGGCAGGTCCTCGCGCTGTCGCATCGAGATCACCTCGCCGGTGATCGGGCGTCCCTCCGCCAGCGGCTGAGCCAGCGCGGCCTCCACCGGCCCGTCCTCGGACCGCCGCCTCAGGATGTGCAGACCTCGGGCGTCTTTGCCGCAGACGATCGCGACATCTCCCAGTTGCCGTGGCGTGCGCCGTTTCGAGCCCACGTCCCGATCTTGCCACCAATGCGCCTCGGGCGCCCGATTCTTTGCGTTTCGGCGGTTGGGCGCTCAGTGCCGAAAGGAGCCGAAGATGCCGATCGCGCCACAAACGAGGATGCCGCCCAGCAGGAAGAAACGGGCCGACTTCATGAGGCGGGTGTGCCCGACCGGTTTTGCCCCCTTTGGGCCGCTGCCGGTGAGGGCGACGCCGGCCACCAGCAGAACCGCGAGTCCCAGCCAAACCAGTGAGCTCATGGTCGCAAGATAGCGACGGCGGGCCTGAAAGCAGGCTCGAGCCGTCGAATGCTCCCCTGTGGTAGCGTCCGGCCGGGGAGGGAACCGCCGAATGGCCGGAAATTACGGGATGAGCTTCGCCGCGAAGATGATCGAGCAGGGCAAGTATGCCGAAGCGGTCGAGGAGGCCTCGCGCGCCGTGGGGCGAGACGACGAGGACCCCACGCCGCTGGTCGAGCGCGCCAGCGCCTATGCCTGGCTCGAGCGGTATCCCGAGGCGGTCACCGATCTGGAGGCGGCGCTGGCGCTGGACCAGGCGGCCGGCGTGCTCGAGATCGACGTGGTCGACGACGCCTACTTCAGCGCGCTCCTCGGGGTCGCCAAGGTCGAGGCGGCAAGCTCCCTGGAGGCGGCCGCCAAGACGCTGGCCCGCTACGGCACCGTCCTGCCCACCGGCCGCCACCTGGCCGACGCCGCGGCCTGGCCCGACCGTTTGCGAAGCGTGAGCGCCGGGACGTGACCCCGGAGCCGAAAGTCGACGGGCGGGTTTCAAGGGCGCAGCGGCTGCGCGAATCCCGACGCGCCGCCGTGCTGGCCGTGGCGCGGCGAATCTTCTCGCAGAAGGGCTATCACGCCACCAGCATCCACGACCTCATCGAGGCCGCCGATATCGCGCGGGGCACCTTCTATCTCTACTTCGAATCCAAGCGGGCCATCTTCGACGAGCTCCTCGACGGCCTGGTGACGACGCTGCAGGCGCAGGTCAAGCGGATCGAGGTCGGTCCGGATGCGCCGCCGCCGATCGATCAGATGAACGCCACCGTCGATCGGGTCTTGAAGACGCTGCTCGACAACCGCGAGATGGCGCGCATCCTGCTGCGCGAGGCGGTCGGGATCGACAGCGACTTCGATCGCAAGCTCTCCGAGTTCTACGGCCGCATCGAGGCGATGTTCATGGGCGCGCTCAACACCGGGCGTCAGCTGGGCGTGGCGCGCCCGTGCGACGCCAAGGTGGTCGCGCGCTGCATTCTCGGCAGCGTCAAGGAGGTCGTGCAGTGGGCGTTCGTCGAGCAGGATCCGCTGGCCATCGACATGACGAAGATGGGTCGCGAGATGATCGCGTTCACCCTCAAGGGCTGTCTCGTCGAAGGCTCTTGAAGCCCGAGTCCCGTTAGATCGCTTCGTTAGATCGTCTCGCTCATTATGGAAGAGAGCCTCCCCCTCACCTTCGCACGCGTTGCCGCGATGCCGCCCGACGCGGTGCTGGCGATCTTCCGCCGCTACGGCCGACCGCTGGCCGTCGAGATGCCCGCCGCGGCTCCCGACGATCGCCGGGCGACGCTGGAACGGCCCGGCGGCAGTCCCGCCACCGTGAGGGTGCTGCAGGTGCTGGGATACGGCGACGTCATCCCCAACGACTACTTCGTCCTGGAGCTGGACGGCGAGACCCCCCTCGCCGTCGCCGGTCCCTTCTTCGCCGCCGCGCTGGAGGCCCTGGCGCGCGCGGCGCACATTCCTTAGCATCGCCCGGACGCCATGGCGCAGCCCGAGATACCCGACTTCGTGTCGCTCCTTCCCGACCGGGTCTGGTACCTGACCCAGAGCGGACGCGACATGTGGTGCCGCCGCCCGCACGGCTTCTTCTTCACCTCCAGCCAGGCGGCCGTCGATTTTGCCGCCGCCATCGGGACGGAGCTGGACCTGCAGCCGATCGGCGTCGCCTCCAAGGAGCTGATTTCGGAAGAGGGCATAGCGGCGATGAACGCCCTGGCCGTGACCCGGATCTTCGTCGACCCGCGCTTCGACCCCGAGACCGGCGATGTTTTCGGCCCGATTCTGCGCATCGCCCCCAAGGCCGCCGGAATCGTGTGACCAGAGAGCTTGATCTTCCCGCCGGGGGTGGCTACAGTGACCGGCGATTCAAAGACTGAAGTGTCAGTCTACTTTTTGCCTGAACTGTCAGTCTTCCTTTCAAAGGAGCATGCGTGGCCGAAGAAGTTTCGCCGGTGAATCCTCGGACTGAAGCGGTCGCGGTGGGAATCGACGTCGGCTCGACCACCGTGAAAGCGGTGGTCGTCGACCCGGTGACCAAAGAGATCCTCTGGAGTGACTACCTGCGCCACCAGACGAAACAGGCGGAGTTCGTCCTGTCTTTTCTCGAACGCATCGCGGCCGCCTTCCCGAACCTCCCCAACGACAAGATCCGCACCTTCATCACCGGCTCGGGCGGCGCGCCGATCGGACCGCACCTCGGGTCCAAGTTCGTTCAGGAGGTGAACGCGGTGACCCTGGCGGTCGAGACGCTGCACCCCGATGTGGGCTCGGTCTGCGAGCTGGGCGGCCAGGACGCCAAGATCATCATCTTCAAGAAGAACGAGGAAACCGGCGGCAAGACCGCCATCACCTCGATGAACGACAAGTGCGCCTCGGGCACCGGCGCGACGATCGACAAGTGCGTCATCAAGGTCGGCCTGCCGAACGAGGAGGTCGTCAAGATCGGCTTCGACGACTCCAAGCTGCACCACGTGGCGGCCAAGTGCGGCGTCTTCGCCGAGACCGACATCGTCAACCTGGTCAAAAACGGCATCCCTTCGCTCGAGATCATGAACTCGCTGGCCGACGCGATCGTGATGCAGAACCTCTCGGTGCTCACGCGCGGCAATACCCTGCGCCACAAGGTCCTGCTGCTGGGCGGGCCCAACACCTACCTGCCGTTCTTGCGCGACTGCTGGCGCAAGCGCATCCCCGAGACCTGGCGCGACCGCGGCTACGCGTACCCCAAGGACGTCCCGATCGAAGAGCTGATCATCGTCCCGGAGAACGCGCAGTACTACGCGGCCTACGGCGCCGTCGTCTACGGCCTCTACGAGAACGCTGAGGTCGGCGTCTACAAGGGGATGGACGGCCTCAAGGACTTCATCCTCAACGGCCGCGCCGCGCGCCTCGGCGAGACCGCCGGCCCGCCGCTGCTCACCCAGGGCACGGACCACGGCCGGGCGGAGCTGGACGAGTTCAAGAAGCTTTACACGATCCCGAAGTTCCAGGACGCGACGTTCGCGCCCGGCCAGGTGGTCAACGTCGTCATCGGCATGGACGGCGGGTCGACCTCGTCGAAGGCCGTGCTCATCGACTACGACACGGGCGAGCTGCTCAAGAAGTCGTACATGCTCTCCAAGGGCAACCCGATCGCCGACACCAAGGAGATCCTGGCGGGGCTCAAGAAATACATCACCGATCAGGGCGCCATCATGGAGGTCAAGGGCTTCGGCGCCACCGGCTACGCGGCCGACGTGCTGAAGGAGTCGGTCAAGTCCGACACCTCGATCGTCGAGACGGTCGCGCACATGATGTCGGCGACGCACTACTTCGGCGACATCGACGTGGTGTGCGACATCGGCGGGCAAGACATCAAGGTTCTGTTCATGCAGAACGGCGACATCCGGAACTTCCGCCTCTCGAACCAGTGCTCGGCCGGCAACGGCATGCTGCTGCAGGCGATGGCCGATCAGTTCGGCGTCAAGGTGACCGACTACGCCGACGTGGCCTTCGAGGCCAAGCTGTCGCCCAAGTTCAGCTACGGCTGCGCCGTGTTTCTCGACTCCGACCGGGTGAACTTCCAGAAGGAGGGCTTCTCGAAAGAGGAGCTGCTGGCCGGTCTGGCGCAGGTGCTTCCCAAGAACGTCTGGCAGTACGTCGTCCAGATCCCGCGCATGGCGGAGCTGGGCAAGAAGTTCGTGCTCCAGGGCGGCACGCAGCACAACCTGGCCGCGCTCAAGGCGCAGGTCGACTACATCAAGGCGCGCGTTCCCGGGGCCGAGGTGTTCGTCCACCCGCACACGGGCGAGGCCGGCGCGATCGGCGCCGCCATGGAGACCCGCCGGGTGGTCACCCGCAAGGGGCACTCGACCTTCATCGGCATCGACGCCGCGATTAATCTAGAGTTTCAGGCGGTCAACGACGAGTCGACCCGCTGCCACTTCTGCCCCAACAACTGCGCCCGCACCTTCATCGACACCAAGACGCCGGACGGGCGGACCTCGCGCTACATCTCGGGCTTCTCCTGCGAGAAGGGGACGGTCGAGTCGGAAGAGGCGATGATCGCGCTCAGCAAAGAGCGCAAGAAGCTGATGAAGGAGTTCCCCAACCTGGTCGACTACGAGTCGAAGCAGGTGTTCCGGCACTTCTACGATCCGGAACCGATGCCGGAAGCGACGCAGATGGTGAGCGACGTGGAGGTCGAGAAGACCTTCCTCGGCGTCAAGAAGAAGACCGTCCAGCGAAACTTCCAGCGTTCGACGCCGGAGAGCTGGCAGGCGCGCCGCGTGGTGCGCGTCGGGATCCCCAAGGTCCTCAACAACTGGACGCTGGCGCCGTTCTTCCGGACCTACCTGGAGACGCTGGGCCTGCAGAAGCAGAACATCGTCTTCTCCGACGAGACCTCCGAGGAGATGTGGCAGAAGGGCGGCAAGTACGGCTCGATCGATCCCTGCTACCCGTCGAAGGTCGCGCAGGCCCACATCCACAACCTGCTCTTCGATCACCACCAGCAGGAAGAGGGCGGGAAGAAGCTCAAGTATCTATTTTTCCCCTGCATCACCCACGTCATGCCGGGCCTGAACAAGCTGATGGACACGGCGTCGTGCCCCATCGTCGCGGGCGCGCCCGAGGTCATGAAGGCGGCCTTCACCAAGGAGACCGACTTCTTCGCCGAGCGCGGCATCACCTACGTCGATCCGGCGCTCACCTTCACCGAGCCCTCGCTCCTCAAGAGCCAGCTCTTTGCGGCCTGGGGCGAGCTGCTCGGCGTGTCGGAGGACGAGAGCGACTTCGCTTGCCAGCAGGGCTGGAAGGCGATGGATATCGTCGATGCGGATCTTCAGAAGAAGGGGCGCGCGATTCTGGAGACGGTCGAGGAGGAGAACCGCGTCGCGGTGCTCATGATCGGCCGGCCGTACCACTCGGACCCGGGGCTGAACCACGGCGTCCTGGAAGAGTTCCAGGTGCTCGGTTACCCGATCCTGTCGATGCGCTCGATCCCCAAGGATCCGGAGTGGCTGTATCGGTTCTTCGAGAGCGACATCAAGGCGGGTCGGGTCGAGGGCCCGCTGGAGGTCCAGGACGTCTGGCCGGAGAACTACTCGGCCAACTCGGTGCAGAAGGTCTGGGCCGCCAAGTTCGCGGCTCGGCACCCGAACGTGGTGGTGCTGGACCTCTCATCCTTCAAATGTGGGCACGACGCGCCCACGTATGGACTCATCGATTCGATCATCTCGACCTCGGCCACGCCGTACTCGGCGCTGCACGACATCGATGCCAACAAGCCGGGCGGCTCGATCAAGATCCGCGTCAAGACCTACGCGCACTCGCTCAAGCTGCACGAGGAGCGGCTCGAGGACACGGGCAAGCGCACCGACGAGCTGAAGTTCCGCATGGAAGAGAAGCGCCTGCAACTGCTGGAGCTCAAGCGCCAGCAGCTCGAGGCGCGCAAGCAGCAGGACCCGGCGCTCGAGAAGATGATCAACGAGACCAAAGAGAAGGTCTCCGCGTATTCGAAGCGGGTCGAGGCCAACCGGCCTGTCAACCCGGCGGAGCTGGCGGCCAAGGATGCCGGCCTGATTCGGCTGGGCGTCAAGAAGGTCGTCAACGATCAAGAAGTTGTGGCGCGCGTTTAAACCGGAAAATCAGACGGAGGACTCCAGTGGAAACCATCGAAAAGACTCAGACTGACACCAGCCGCAAACGGCTCCCGGTTCTCGGCGACGCCGCCAACGTCGACATCGACGTCGAAGCCGAGCTCAAGAAGTTCGAGATCGAGCAGATGGCGGCGCTCGGCCTGGAGGCCGGCAAGGAGCACTGGCGCGACGACAACCCGACCACCTTCACCGGCGGCCAGCGCGCGCACACCACGCTGCTCATCTCCGGCCTGACCATGGCGCACGACCTGTTCCTCCAAGGCGCGTTGCGCGGCATTGGATACAAGGTCAAAGCCATCGACGTGCCCGACAACTCGGCGCTGACCTTCGGCAAGGAGTTCGGCAACCGCGGTCAGTGCAACCCGACCTACTTCACGGTCGGGAACCTGATCAAGTACGTCACCTGGCTGCGCGACGACCAGAAGGTCCCGGTCAAGGACATCATCGAGAACTACGTGTTCGTGACCGCCGGCGCCTGCGGCCCCTGCCGCTTCGGCACCTACGTCACCGAGTACCGCAAGGCGCTCCGCGACTCCGGCTTCGAGGGCTTTCGAGTGCTGCTGTTCCAGCAGCAGGGGGGCCTCAAGCAGGCCACCGGCGACGAGCAGGGCCTGAAGATGAACCCCGAGGTCTTCAAGGTGATGCTCAAGGCGATCCTCATTGGCGATGTCCTGAACATGGTCGGCTACCGGATCCGCCCCTACGAGGTGGTGCCCGGGTCGGCCAACGAGGCCATCGAAGCGTCCAAGAAGTTGATCCACGACGCCTTCGCCAGCCCCAAGGAGAAGTCGCTGCTCTGGGCGATGATCCAGACCCGCCGCAACCTCATGAACGTCAAGGTCGACCGCTCCATCGTCAAGCCGAAGGTCTCGATCATCGGCGAGTTCTGGGCGATGACGACCGAGGGCGACGGCAACTACGGGCTGCAGAAGTTCCTGGAGCAAGAGGGCGCCGAGTGCGACATCCAGCCGGTCACGGCCTGGATCCTCTTCATGATCTGGGAGCAGACCTGGGACACGCAGCAGCGGATGGTCCTGCGCGGCGAGGACAAGGCGCGCAAGGGTCTGGCGGGCGTCAACGTCCGCAAGAAGCTGCTCATGCTGTGGCTGGCCAAGCACGCAATCAAGGGCACCTTCTACGGCGTCGGCCACCTCATGGGCCTGCACGACGTTCACCTGGCCGACATGGATACGGTAGCCGAGGCGGCGGCGCCCTTCTACAACAACCACCTGCGCGGTGGCGAAGGGCACATGGAGGTCGGCAAGCTGATCCTCAACATCGCCAAGGCCAAGGCGACCATGACCCTGTCGGTCAAGCCGTTCGGCTGCATGCCGTCGGCGGGCGTCTCCGACGGCGTCCAGTCGATGATCACGGAGAAGTACCCGCAGGGGATCTTCTGCCCGATCGAGACCAACGGCGACGGGGCGGTCAACGTCTACTCGCGCGTGCAGATGATGCTCTTCAAGGCCCGCCTGGCCGCGCGCGCCGAGTTCCAGAGCGAGCTCGAGGCGAACGGCCTCACGGTGGCCGAGCTGCGTGCGTACCTCCAGAGCAAGAACTGGCGGGGCTCGTCGCTCTTCTACCCGCGCCACGGCAGCGTCGCCAGCTCGGCGGCCAACCTGGTGCAGCACGTCGTCGGCGACATCAAGAAGACCCGCGCCGGCAAGGTCATCGACTTCACCAAGCGGCTGCTGCAGCGCCGATCCAAGGCCGACGCGGCCAAGGCCGAGCCCGAGATGCGCGCCGCCTCGGCGAGCAACTAGTCGGAATGCTGAGCGGCCTCACCGACAAGCTTCGCGCGCTCGCCCACCGGGGGCTGGAGGAGAACGACTCCGCCGGCCCCCTGGTCCGGCGGGTGCGCGAGGTGGCCAACACCGTCAACGATCTGCTGGGCAAGCCGATCCGCGGGCAGGACGCGACGGAGGAGCACGCGCGGGGGGCCGGCGCCGTCGTGACGCCGCTGGTCCGCGAGCAGGCGCCGGTGATCCTCTATTTCGACGGCAAGGACCACCGCACCAAGACCAAGGTGGAAGAGCTCCTGGGCGCCCGGAACATCAAGTTCCGCCTCCTCGACGTCACCAACGACGAGGCGGAGCGCTCCTGGGTGGTCACCGCGGCCAAGCGGGACGAGTTTCCTATCGTCGTCATCGCCGGCACACCGGTGGGCGGGCTCGAGGAGCTCACCCAGCTCGACGTCCAGGGCGAGCTCACGCGCCTGGTCTTCGGCGCTTAGCGGCGCGGGAGCATCGATTCGCGCGCGAGCGCTAACCTGCGCAGGGCTCCAGCGTGATCACGATCGACTTGGACGACGGTTGGTTGCTGCCGTCGGCGACGCTGTTCACCGGGACCAGGACGTTGGTTTCGGGATAGTAGGCCGCCGCACACCCGGGCGGGATCTCGTAGGGCACCGCCTTGAACCCGGCGGCGCGGCGCCGCTCGCTCCCGAAATGGCTGACCAGATCGAGCGCCTGGTCCTTCGCGATGCCCCGTGCCCGCATGTCCTCCGCGTTGAGGAAGACCACCCGGCGCCCGCCGAAGATTCCACGGTAACGATCGTCCTCGCCGTAGATCGTGGTGTTGAACTGATCGTGGCTGCGCAGGGTGGTGAGCAGGAGCTGGCCGTCGGCGAGCGCGTGGTCGGGGATCGGGTGCACGGTGAACCGGGCGCGCTTCGACGGGGTGGTGAAGGTCCCCTCGCGCGGTCCGTTCGGCAGATAGAAGCCGCCGGGCTCTCGCACCCGCTGATTGTATTGCGTGAAACCTGGGACCACGTGCTCGATGTGCTCCCGCACGCGATCGTAGTCGTCGACGAGACCTTGCCAGTCGACCTTGCTCTTGCCCCCCAGCGTCGCGCGGGCGATCCCAGCGACGATGGCCGGCTCGCTGCGCAGCTCCGGTGAAGCGGGATCGAGGACGCCGCGCGACTGGTGCACCACACCCGTCGTGTCCTCGACGGTGACGAACTGCTCGCCCGAGGCCTGAACGTCGCGCTCGGTCCGGCCGAGACACGGCAGGAGCAGCGCCTGCTGGCCCGTGATCAGGTGGCCGCGATTCAGCTTGGTGGCGATCTGCACCGTCAGGGTGCAGCGCTGCAAGGCCTCCGAGGTGTAGTGGGTGTCGGGCGAAGCGCTCAGAAAATTGCCGCCCAGCCCCACGAACACCTTCACCTGGCCCTCGTGCATGGCTGCGATGGTGCGGACGGTGTCGAACCCATGCTTGCGCGGCGGCGAGAAGTCGAACTCCTTCCCCAGCGCTTCCAGGAACGTGTCGCTCATCTTCTCCCAGATGCCCACCGTGCGATCGCCCTGGACGTTGCTGTGGCCCCGAACCGGGCAGAGGCCAGCGCCCCGGCGGCCGATCTGGCCGCGCAGGAGCGCGAAGTCGACGATGGTCTGCACGTTGGCCACGCCATTTTTGTGCTGGGTGATCCCCATGGCCCAGCAACAGATCATCCGCTCCGAGGCGCCCGCGATCTCGGCCGCCTGCCGGATGAGCTCCCGCGAGACGCCGCTGCCCGCCACGATCTTTTCCCAGCTCTCGGCCTCGAGATCGGCGGCGAGGGCCTCGAACCCCTCGGTGTGGTGCCGGATGAAGTCGTGGGCGAGGATCTGGCCGCCGCTCTGACGGTCGGCCTCCAGCATCTCCTTCATGATGCCCTTCAAGAGCGCGACGTCGCCATTGACCCGCACCGGCAGGAAGAGGCAGGCGATCGCGGTCCCGCGGCCCAGCAGGCCGAGCGGCTCCTGGGGGTTCTTGAACCGGATCATCCCCGACTCCGGCAGCGGGTTGACGCTCACGATCTTGCAGCCGTTGCGGGCCGCCTTCTGCAGCTCGGTCAACATCCGCGGGTGACAGGTCCCCGGGTTCTGGCCGATGATGAAGATGCTGTCGGCGTAGGAGAAGTCCTCGATCGTGACCGTCGATTTGCCGACCCCGATCGTTTCGGTCAGGCCGGCGCCGCTCGATTCGTGGCACATGTTCGAGCAGTCGGGCAGGTTGTTGGTGCCGAGCTGGCGCGCGAACAGGCCATACAGGAAGGCGGCTTCGTTGCTGGCGCGCCCCGAGGTGTAGAACGACGCTTGGTCCGGGGAGCCGAGGGCATTGAGCTCGCGTCCGATCAGATCGAAGGCGTCTTGCCAGGCGATGGGTTCGTAGTGGTCCGCGCCGTTCCGACGGATCATGGGGTGGGTGAGACGACCCTGTTGATCCATCCAGAGATCGCTCTGCCGCAAGAGCGCCGCGATCGAATGCTTCGCGAAGAAATCCGGGGTCGCGCGGGCCCTCGTCGCTTCGCTGGCGACCGCCTTGGCGCCGTTCTCGCAGAACTCGGCCGCCTTGCGCTTGCCGTCGGGATCGGGCCAGGCGCAGCTCGGGCAGTCGAACCCATCCTTCTGATTGAGCATGGTCAACGTCCGGAAGCTGCGCCGCACCCCCATTTCGCGGGCGCCCCGATGGATGGTCTCCCAGATCGAGGTCAAACCAGCCGCGCTGCGATCCCGTCGGCCGATCTTGGCCGCCCGTGCCTCGGCGGGTGGCTCGTCGCCCGGCGTCCCCTTCGCCCGATCGGCATCGACCGCCGTCGGTTTCGGATCGTCGTTCTGTCCCGGCGCGCTGTTCGGGTCTTTAGGCGCATCGGACATCGGCGAGCTCCTCCTTCTTGTCGGTGATCCCCTCGACGCGCTCCGCGCCGCAGTAGACGTTGAATCCCCCGTCGCGCACGAACCCCAGCAGCGTCATTCCGGCGCCGCGCGCGATCTCGACCGCCAGGCTGGAAGGCGCGCCGACCGCCACCATCACGGGGATCCCCGCCACCGCGGCCTTCTGCACCAGCTCGAAGCTGGCGCGCCCGCTGACGACCAAGACGCTGTCCGGGCCGGGGAGCTGCCCCTCCAAGATCAGCGCCCCCACCAGCTTGTCGACGGCATTGTGGCGGCCGACGTCTTCGTGAACCGCGCGCAGCGTGCCGCCGGCGGTGAACAGCCCGGCGGCATGCAACCCGCCGGTTCGCTCGAACGTAGCTTGCGCCCCCCGGAGCGCCGACGGCAGCGCGACCACGGTGCTGGGCCTGATGGTCGGGAGCCGCGGCTGGCGATCTGCGGCGGGAACGGCCAGCAAGGCATCCAGGTTGGTCCGCCCACAGACGCCGCAGGCGCCGCTGGTGATGAAGGGCCGCCGGGTGGCCTCCAGGGCGGCCTCGGCCTCGGGGGCGAGCTCGACCATCACCGCGTCGTCGTCGATTGTCTCGAGCGCGAGGATCTGTCGGGGGTCGTGGATCACCCGCTCCCCGAACAGAAACCCGGCGGCCAGCGCGCGGTCCTCGCCGGGCGTGCGCATCGTGGTGGAAACGACCCGGACGGCGCCCCCGGCGCGAGCCCGGATTTCCAGCGGTCGCTCGACGGCCAGCCAATCTTGCACCGACCTCGTCGCAGCACCCCGCACCTGCAGCACGGCTGCCTTCAGCTCTTTGGACATGGATGGCGACCCGCCTTTTCCGAGACAATAACCCCGCTCCTGGCCTGGGCCATACGCTGGTCTCGGTCAGTGTGCGGTGGGCGCCTGCACGTTGACCAGCGTCGGTACGTCTTGCGCAGGGGCCCTCCGCTCCTGACGCAGCGTGGGCCGGTGCTCGGGCTGCATGCGGCTGATCTCGACGCGCCCCGCGCTCTTCACGGAGGCCTCGATCGCTTCGATCACCCGCAGATCGGCCAGACCTTCCCGCCCCGACGCCAGCGGATCACGGCCTTGCCGTATGCAGGTCGCGAATTCGATCAGCTCGGGCGCCACCTGATCGCGCTTCTTGAAGATCTTCTTCTGGGTCTTGCCGTTGGTGGTGAGCTGCCAGGCGAGGTCGGTGGCCGAGCCATAGGCGGGACAGACGCAGAGCGAGGCCTTGGTGCCGACGACGGTGTAGCTCGACTGCGCGGCGGCGCCGAAGCTGCACGTGATCTGCGCCAGCCGCTCACCGGGGAAGCGAAGCAGCGCGCTGACCTGTTCGTCTATCTCGGCGAAGCGCTGGTCGTCGGGCCTCTGGGCGGCGAAGGCCACCACCTCGGTCGGCTCGTCTCGGAAGACATAGCGGGCGGCGTTGATGCAGTAGATACCGATGTCGCGCAGAGGTCCGCCCCGGTGAACCGACTGGGTCCGGGTATTGCCGGGCAGGATCTGCAGGGAGAACAGGGCTGAGAAATAGCGCGGCTCCCCGATCTGTCCCTCTCGGACGACTTCGATGGCCGACAGGTTCGCCTCCTCGAAGTGGAGCCGGTAGGCGATCATCAGCTTGACCCGGTGGTCGGCGCAGGCCGCGATCATCCGCTCGGCGTCGGCGCTCGAGGCGGCGATCGGTTTTTCACAAAGGACGTGCACCCCGGCTCGCGCGGCGCGGATGGCGTAGTCGGCGTGGAGATCGTTCGGAACCGCGATGTAGACCGCATCGACTGCGCCGGTCTTCAAGAAGTCGTCGTACCGTTCGTAGGGGAGGGCATGCGCGACGCCGTAGCGGTGCTTGAGCGCCCGCAGCTTGGTTGGATCGTCGGAGAAGATCGCCGTCAGCTCGCAGCTCTTCTTGGCGTTCTTGAACGCGGGCAGGATCGCCGACTGCGCGAAGTATCCCTGTCCGATCACCGCGAACCGGACCTTCGACTTTGACGTCATTCCAGGAAATTAAGCGCGACTCGCGAAAACACAACGCGGCACGCGAACGTTACGCAGCCGTGACTGCTCGAGCCCGGGCGAGTCACCGGGGGTACCGCTCGAGCCGAGGTTCCGGGGTTTGCGGCCGAGGCCAGCGTGGCACAGCCGGTGCAGTTACTCCGAATGAATCAATTCCAGGGGAGACCGTGATGACCGGAAACCAGGAGGCGGACGCGCCGATTTTGACCGAGGAGGATGTCATGATGCGGAATGAAGACAGTGGAACGGCAATGGGCCGGCGCGAGAGCGTCTCCGAACCGGAGGTGGTGACCCTGACGGATGAGGACGTCATCTTCATGGAGGACGACTGCGTCGATGAAGCGGGGATGGAATCGTTCCCGGCCAGCGATCCGCCGTCCTGGAATGCCGGCATCGACCGAGGCGCCCGGCCCAGCCCACCGCAGTGACCCAGATCGGGGGAACGATGATAGCTTGCCCGCATGCTCTCGCCCCGCGTGCGAGCCGTCCTGCGGCACCCCGCCCTGGGCGTCCTCCTGGTCTATCTTTTGGGGGTCGCGCTGCGGGTGAACTACACCCTGAGCTTCCACCCCCCTTCTAATTTCATCAGCTCGGACATGGGGATGTACGTCGCGCTGGCGCGGCGGCTGCTGGGCCCTCGCGACTCCCTCGGGCCCTGGGACGCCACCCACCCGCTGGGATATCCGGCGCTGGTCGCGTTTCTGATGACCGACGGCGGCGGGCTGGCGCGCGTGGCCTACCTGCAGATCGTGGTGAGCTGCCTGGTGCCCATCGCGCTGGGTCTGCTCGGCGCGGCCGCCTTCGGGCGCCGGACCGCGCTCTGCGCCGTTGCCGTTGGCAGCATCTACTTCCCGTTCATTGAGTACGGCGCGCTCATCCTCACCGAGATTCACTTCACCCTGTGGCTCGCCCTGGCGTTCGCCGGCTTCCTCGGCGCGGTGGGCGCCCGCAGGCGCGGGGTCTCCCTCGCTCTGGCGGCGGGCGGCGGGGTCGCGCTGTCGATCGCGATCTCGATGAAGGCGGTGGGGCTCATCGCGGCGGTCGGATTCTTCGCCGTGGAGGCCCTGACCGTCTTCCTCCCGCGGTCCCCCGGCGGATCCCCGTGGCGGGCGCGCCTTCCGCCCTGGGCCCTGCGGGTCGCGATCGCCGCCGTCGCGGCGGCGCCGCTGCTCGGGGTGATGGCGCGGGTCTGCACGCGCGCCAACCGCGGCCACTTCTGCGTCGCGGGGAACAAGCCCGGCGCTGACTTCCTGCTCGGCCACGACGGCCGCATCGCCGACATCGAGTGGGCGCCCGACGAGGGGCACCTGCTCGGGTTCGGCAGCCCGGGCGCCTTCCTCCGCCACTACGAACCCCACGTGCGGGTCCCCTTCATGATCACCGACAACGCGGCCAACAGCGCGGCGGCCTGGCACTGGATCTTCGCGCATCCGTTCGAGGCGGTCGTGCTCTCGCTCGATCACCTCTACGACAC
>JADGRB010000100.1 GCA_017881315.1 Pseudomonadota bacterium | reverse complement strand
GGACACCGATCCTGATCAACCCGGGTTGCAGCCCGACTGTGTCGTCGAGGACGACGTTCTCGAAGCCGACGGGTCAAAGCGCGTCGCCAGCTTCGGAGTCTGCGATCCCAACATGCCGGTGCCCCCCTGTTTGTCGCTCCAGCCAGCCGAGATATTTAACAACTGCCAGGCTGGCAGTTGGGCTCTCTATCTGGCGACGGGTCCCGATCCCGTCGCCTCCTGCGGGCCGCTCGCCCAGACGGTCCACGTCAGCTGCCGCACCTGCACCGACCCGGCCGACCCCGCCTGCGCCGGTCCCTAGCACGCACCCGCGGGCCGCCTTGGCTGGCGGCGGGAAGACTGCTTGAATCGCCGCATGGACAGCAGAGCGGCCCCGTTTCCGGTGACGCGCGCCTCCGACGACGCGAGCCGATTTCGGCGCGACGAGGCGGGGCGGTTCGTGAACCTGGATGGGACGGGGCCGCATCTGCTCCGCGACGTCTACAAATGGGCGGTCACCGACAAGCTGGCGGGGCGGCGCCGCAAGAGCCCGCCCACCGCCGAGGTACCGGCGGTCGTTCCCGATCACGCCACGCTGCAGACGCCGCCCGCCCCGGGCGAGGGCGCGCGGCTGGTCTGGCTCGGGCACGCGAGCTGGCTGGTCCAGCTTTGCGGCGTTTCCTTGCTGATCGATCCGGTGCTGGGTGAGTCGATCGTCGGCTTCACGAAACGCAACGGCAGCGCGCCGCTCGACGCCGCCAAGCTGCCGCCCATCACCGCGCAGCTGGTCAGCCACAACCACTACGACCACATGGACATGCCGTCGCTGCGGGCGGTCGGCGCGCCGGTGGTGGTCGGGCTCGGCAACGCGCGCACGACCGGCGCCCATCTGACGTCGACCGAGCTCGGGTGGTGGGACTCGGTCGACCTCGGCGGTGTCCGGGTGACCTACGTTCCGAGCCAGCACTGGAGCCGGCGGTCGCTGAGCGACAGCAACCGCGCCCTTTGGGGTGGCTTCGTGATCGAGGGCGACGGCCTGTCGATCTATCACTCGGGCGACACCGCCTACTTCGAAGGGTTCGCCGAGATCGGGAAGCGCTTCCCGCGGATCGACGCCGCGCTCTTGCCGATCGGCGCGTACGATCCGGGGTGGTTCATGTCGAAGCAGCACATGAACCCCGAAGAGGCCCTGCAGGCCTTTCAAGATCTCGGGGCCCGCATGGTGGTGGCGATGCACTGGGGGACCTTCAAGCTCACCGACGAGCCGCTCGACGAGCCGCCCGTGTTGTTGCGCAGCGGGGCGGTCACGCGCGGCCTCGGGGAGCCGGTGGTGCGGGTCGCGGCGGTCGGCGAAACGATCGCGCTGGTAAAATCGGGGTGAGCAAGACCAGAGCTCGGCTGGCCCTGGTCTTGTTCGTTGCCGCGTCGGTCGTGCTGGGGTTCGTCCTCACCTACCGGGGCGTCGCGACCTGGGACGCGCTGCCACATCTGGACCGCAGTCGTTGGCTGATTCACAAGCTCGGGCTGCCGAGCTCGCGGACCTCCGACGGCCTGACGGAGCTCATGAAGTGGTACGGCCCGCTGTGGGTGCTGTTCCTGGGGCTCATGTCGGAGCTGGTGTTTCGCTTCTTTCGCGATCCGCTGTGGGTTCAGCAGGCGTTCAACTTCGCGCTCTATCCGGTGGGGCTGCTCGGGGTTCACCGGCTGCTGGTCCGGGCGGGTGTCAGCAAGTCGACCTCGCTGCTGGCGGTGGCGCTGATCTTCGGTCTGATTCGACTGGGTGGCCACGCCCTCCTCAACGTGAACGATTTTCCGTTCGCGATGGCCTCCCTGCTGGTGACGCTCTACCTCTGGAACAAGCTGCGTGAGCTCCATCTGTCCTTCGTGGCTTCGGGGGTCATTCCCCGGGCGACGCTGGTTCTTCTGGGCGTCGCTTCGATTGTGCCGTTTCTGATCCGGCCGCCGGTCATCGTTCAGGTCGCAACCCTGATCGTTTTCCTCGGTGGCTACGGCTGGCTCGTCGCGAAGCCGCTGCGGCTGCCGGAGCGGATCGCGCTGGTCGTCGTTCCGCTCGGCTCGGCGCTGATCTTCACGGTCGCCGTGTGGCCCTCGCTGTGGGAGCCCGTCAAGAAGGGGCGGATGCGCTGGACCGACTCCTTCGCCAGCTTCGTGCACTTCAGCTGGTTCGGGGTGGTTCGGTTCTTCGGCCGCACCGCGATCTCCAACCGGCTGCCGCGCCTCTACCCCTTCGTCTGGTGGCCGGTCATCCTCAGCCCCGTTGCCTTCGTCTTGTTCGTGCTGGGCCTCTTCGCGTATCTGCGAAGACCCCGAATGACGGCGCACAGCTTCGTCCTGGAAACGAAGTGGGGGCCCTGGGATCTTTCCCTGCGCCTCTGGCTGGCGGTGCACGCGGCGCTGCTGTGGGCGGGCGTGCTGCTGATTCATCCCACCATCTACGACGAGGAGCGGCACCTGCTGTTCCTGTATCCGCCGGTCCTGGTGCTGGCCGCGTTGGGCCTGGACCGGCTCTCGGATCGGCTCAAGTACACTTTGGCGGCCCTGGTGATCGTGACCAGCCTGGCCTCGTACGCGCAGTGGGGGAGATATTCTTACGTGTACAAGAGCCCACTCATCGGGGATCGGAGCTCCTCCCGATTTACCGGTGACTACTGGGGTGTGTGCGTGCCCCTGGCCGTCCGCGCTCTTCCGGAGTTCGTCCCGCCGGAGTCGGAGGTGGTCGTGCCGGCGCCCTATGACGCCGCCGCGATTCAATATCAGCGGCTGCGGCAAGGTCGGTTCAGCGCCCCGCCGGGGTTTGGTCCCTATCGATTGGAGAGGGCGGCCCGAAGCGAGCACCACTACGCGATCCTCTACAATCGGATGGGCTTCAACGACGAGGCGATCGAGGAGGCCCGAAACGGCCGGGGCAAGATTCTCTGGCGCGCGATCATGCCGCCCGGAGATCCCGCCTGCGTCCTGGTGGAGGTTCCGTAGTCAGGATTCGGCGATCGGCAGCGCCAGCCGAAAGCAGGTGAGACAGCCCGGTAGAGACCGGACCGAGAGCTCGCCGCCGAAGCGCCTGGCCAGCGCGCGGCAGAGGGGCAGACCGAACCCCGAGGCGGCGTCGGCCGATTTCGTCGTCACGTGCGGGAGAAAGACCCGCTCCAGACTGTCGGCGTCGAGTCCGCGTCCGTTGTCGGTCACCTCGATCACCACCTGACCGTGCTCCACGCCCAGGCGAATCTCGATGAGGTTGTCCTTGCTGCCGCCGCCCGAGGACAGCGCCTCCGCCGCATTCAGCAGAAGGTTCAACGTGATCTGCGTGATGCCGCTGCTGGTCGCGCGTACGAGGGGGGTCTCCACCGCGCAGACGGACAGCCGGGCCACCCCGCGGATCTGCGGTTGCGCGATGCGAACCGCGCGCTCGACCAGCGGGCGTGGGTCCACCAGCGTCGGCAGGATGGTCCGCTCGGTCTGGAGGAAGAGCTTGAAGTCGCGAATCACGCTGCCTATCGCCTTGCCGCAGACGTGCGCATCCCCGACGTGGGCGGTCAGCGCGACGATGTAGGCCCGGTCGGAGGCGTCGGGCGCGCTCTCGAGCGCGCCGCAGATCCGTTCCGCCTCTGCCAGGCTGTGCAGGAGGCTCATCAGCGGATTGGAGATCTCGTGGGCCAGCCCGGCGGACAGGAAGCTTGCCGTCCGCACGCGATCGAGCTCGGCCAGCGCTTCAATTGAAACCTGTTTGGGTGAGGTGGTCGTCATTTCCGTCTCCATGTCCCCATCTCCTTCCGTACCTGCATTACCCGCCTCGGAATGATCGCGATCGCCCATCCATTCGCCTCGGGTTCGACGTCGAGCAATCGGCGTACCAGCGCGGCCGATGCGGCTTCTTCACCGCTCGCCCACGAACGTGCGTGGGATGTTCGCGGGCCGCCCACGAGCATTCGTGGTTTCGTGGGCGGGCGGAACTGCGTGCTCCGACCATGCGCTAGTGCGTGGGTGGAAGCGTTCGACGTTGGTCGAGGAAGCTGGCCAGCAAAGTGCCGCCGCCCTCCAGCCAGACGCCCTCCACGGGTTCTCGAAGGATCGCGAGGCAGGCCTCGCCGTACCAGGCCACGTCGTGCAGATCGACGATCACCTCTCCCCGCGCCGCGGCCCGCGCGATCTGTTCGCGCAGCAGGTGCGCGGCCTCGTCGCCCACCAGGTACCCCTCCACGCGCAGGACGGTGCTGCCGGTGCCGGTCTCGTCGGCGGTTATGCGGAAACCCATGCGACGCCAGTCTGCAATCCGCGCGCCGACCGTGGTCTCAGGGCGAGGTCGCTGGCCGGCTGAGACCCCAGCGCTTGAGGCGCGAGCGCAGCGTATTCGGGTGAAGGCCGAGGCGCCGCGCGGCGCCGCGCTGCCCCTCGATGATCCAGTCGGTCTTCTCCAGGATCGCCTGCACGTAGGCGCGCGCGTTTTCGTCGAAGGTTCCGCCCGGCGTGGCTGTCGCCACCGGCGTCGGCTCGTCCCAGGCGGCGCCGGGCGGCTCGCCCAGCTCTGGAAACGCGGCGGGGCCGATGATGGGGCCGGTGGTCAGGATCACCGCGCGCTCGATGACGTTCTGGAGCTCGCGCACGTTGCCGGGCCAGGCGTAGCCGCAGAGCCGCTGCATCGCCTCGGCGGAGACCCCGTCGATCCGCTTGCCCGACTGTGGCCCGAACCGGCGCACGAAGGCATGCACCAGCAGGGGAATGTCTTGCGCGCGCTGCCGCAAGGGAGGGACCTCGAGCGGGAAGACGTTCAGGCGATAGAGCAGATCCCCTCGAAATCGTCCCGCCTCCACCAGCTCGGCCAGGTTCCGGTTGGTGGCGGCGACCACGCGGACATCGACGCGGATGGTATCGGAGCCGCCCACCCGCTCGAACTCCCGTTCCTGCAGCACGCGCAGCAGCTTGGCCTGCGTCTCCAGCGGGAGCTCGCCCACCTCGTCCAGGAACAGGGTCCCGCCGTGCGCCAGCTCGAAGCGCCCCTTGCGCCGCGCGAGCGCGCCCGTGAACGCCCCTTTTTCGTGCCCGAAGAGCTCGCTTTCGACGAGGCCCGCCGAGATGGCCGCGCAGTTGACCTTGACCAGCAGGCGCTCGCGCCGGGCGCTCATCTCGTGGATGGCCCGCGCGACCAGCTCCTTGCCGGTGCCGGTCTCGCCGGTGATGAGCACGCTGGTGTTCGTCACCGCGACCAGGCGCGCGCGTTCGAGCACCTGCTTGAGCGCCGAGCTCAGGCCCACGATCTCCTGGCAGGGATCGAGCCCCGACACCTCTTGCCGCAGGTACTCGCGATCGCTCGTGAGCTGATCGAGCGCCCGCTTGCGATCGGTGATGTCCTCGAAGAACACCGACACGCCGCTCGGCGAAGGGTACATCCGGATCTCGTGCCAGCGCCCGATGCGCGTCGACAGCTCCTCGAAGGTGGTCGTCTCCTGTTCATCGGCGGCCCGCAAGAACGCCTGGTGGGTCGGGCTGCCGACCAGCGCGGGAAACTCGGTCCACAGCTGCCGCCCGATCAGCTGCTCGCGGGTTCGCCCCATGATCGCGAGCGCGCGATCGTTGACGTAGGTGTAGCGGGCCTCGCGATCGAAGGCCGCGAAACCATCGGAGATGCGCGAGAGGATCCGCGCCAGCTCGCCGCGGGCCTGCTCCGTCTCGGCGCGCGCCGCGTCCGCCCGCGCCGAGAGGACTTCTCGTTCCTGCTCGGCGTAGACGCGATCGGTGACGTCTTCCAGGAGCCCGAGAAACCTGCGTCCGTCCGCGCCGTTGAGGGGGACCGCGCGGACCTGCACCCAGCGAACCTCGCCGTTCGGGTGCATGAAACGGTGGATGGGCACGTCGTAGCGTTTCTCGCGATCGACGGCCGACCCCCAGTTGCGCACGATCCGCTCGCGATCCTCGGGGTGAAGCGAGGTCATCCACCCGCGCCCGGTGGCTTCGGCGCTGGAGATCCCGCAGATCCGTTCGCCGGCGGGATTGACGTAGAGGCAGCCGCCGTCCTCGCCCGCCAAGAAGATTCCGATCGGCGACGACTCGCAGATCGCCCGAAATCGCGCTTCGCTGGTGCGGAGCTCCTCGTCGATCCGCTTGCGCTCGACGACCCGGCCAATCCCCTGCGCGACGATGCGCAGAAACTCGAAGTGCTGGTCGTGCCACCCCGACTCGCGGGCCGCCGAAAATCCTGCCAGCCCCAGCAGGGTTCCCGCCACGTTGACCGGCACCACCGCCAGCGCCCGATCGCCTTTCGGGGAGACGAGATCCTCGATAGGTCCCCCCAGAAGCCCGAGGGTGCGGGGCAGGCGCAGGACCTCTCCGCGATCGAGCTGGGCCATGAGCGACGGCGGCACGACCGACGCCGGAATACGTGAGAGGTGAGGGCGGCCCTTCATCCCGCTCAGACCGCCGGAACACCATTCGTGCATCAGGTCGAGCTGTCCCCCGATCGGATCCAGGCGGTAGTAGAAAGCCCGCTCGACGCCGCGCTGGCGCCCGACCACCGCCAGCGCGCGATCGACGCCTTCTTCGATGGCCGCGATCGGCAAGCCCGACAGTCCAGTCGCGACGATCGCCGCGACGCGGTCGTCGTTGAACGATGATTCGCCGGCGGCCGGCGGGTGGCCGTCGGCGGACGAGCTCAGAAACCAGGCCAGATCGGCCTGCAGGGCTTGGAGGTCGGTGAGATCTATGTTGGGCATCGTCATTTCGGTTCGGGCAATCCGAGGAGGTCGGGCAGGCGCGTCCCGACCTCACTCTTGTTCAGAAATCCATCGGCGCCCGCCAGGCGGCTCGCCTGCCGGAGCTCATCGTCGCCACAGATGCTGAGCAGGACGACCCGAGGTGATCGCGCCAGGAGCTTGAGCTGGCGGGTCGCCTCGCAGCCGCCCATGCGGGGCATGACCAGATCCATCAGCACCAAATCGGGCCGAGTCTCTGCCGCCACCTCCAGCGCGTCGAGGCCGTTGCTGACGGCGCCGCACAGCTCGATGCCGGGGAGAGACGCCAAGAACGAACAGAGGATCTCGCGGAAAGTCGACGAGTCGTCGGCGACCAGAACGCGCATCGGCGGCTCGACATGGTCCGTCACGCCGCACACCATGACGTGCGGCCGCTCCGGCGGCACCTGGGTCGATCCCCAGTTCCGTGAGGGGAAAACCCTTACCCGGCGTCAGCGCTCGGCCGAGATGAGCCCGATCCGGATCGCGTACCGCACCAGGCCGGCCACCTCGTGAATGTCGAGCCGCTCCATGATCTGGGACCGGTGTGCCTCGACCGTCTTCACGCTGAGCCCGAGCATCTGCGCGATCTCCTTGGACGATCGCCCCTCCGCCACCAGCTGCAAGGTCTCGCGCTGGCGCGGCGTCAGGGCGTCTGCCGAGGCGTCCTTTTCGGGGCCCGGCGCGGCGGCGCGCCCCAGAAAACCCTCCACCACGTGGCGCGAGACACCCGGCGACAGATAGGTCTCACCGCGCATCACCGCGCGCAGCAACACCGGGAGCTCGTCGGCGGCCGCGTCCTTGAGCAGGTAGCCCTTCGCACCGGCGCCGAGCGCCTGCGCGACGTGACTGGGGCTGCCGTGCATGGAGAGGATGACCAGCCGGGTGCCGGGCGCTTCGCGCGTGACCCGCGCCGCCAGGTCGAGGCCATTGAGCCCCGGCATGGTGATGTCGACCAGCGCGATGTCGGGCCGCGTCTCGAGGAGGAGCTGCAACGCCCGCTGGCCGTCCTCGGCCTCCGCGACGATCTCGACGTCGCCGAGGCTCTCGAGCAGCGCCCGGATGCCGGCGCGCACGAGGTTGTGATCGTCGGCCAGGAGCACACGCATTTCCTGGCAAGCGTATCATGAAGAGCGGAATGCTCGCCGCACGGACCTGGCGTCAGGACGTCCTCGACGCGATGCTGAGAGTCTCCGCGATCGTCGGTCCGATCCTGGTGATGCTGGGGATCGCGTTTCATCGACCGCCGCGGTCCGACCCGGCGATCGGGCTGGCGGCGGCGGCCATCGCCCTCCTGGTGATCCTGCGGTTTCTTCCCCGCCTACCGTTCCGGCTACGGGCTGGGTTGGCGATCGCGGTGCTCTATTGCGGCGGGCTTCCGGTGCTGGCGCGCTCCGGGTTCTCGCTGGGCACCGCCGCCGCCATGGTCGCTGCGATCGTCCTGGCGGTCATCCTGCTCGGCCGCGCGCCGGCGATCCTGCTCCTGGTCGTCACGGCGCTCGTGATGGGCGCGCTCGGCCTCGCGGCCGGCGCCGGTCACTTCGTCCCGCGGGCGATCGATTCCGATCCCCATATCTCCGCCAACTGGTTCCGGATGGGAATTACCTTCGACCTGGTGACGGCGATGTTGATGGTCGCCGTGGAGTTCGCGGTCCTCCACATCGAGAAGAGCTACACCGAGCTCGGCCAGCTCAATCGGCGGCTCGAATCCGCCAAGGAGGACGAGCGCCGCTTCATCGCGCGGGAGCTCCACGACGAGCTCGGGCAGACGCTCACCGCGCTCAAGCTGCGGCTCAAGCTGGGCGCGCGCACCACGGATCCCGAGCGCGCCGCGCGCGAGGGCGCGCTGACGTTCTCGATGATCGACGGCCTCATCGACCGGGTGCGCAAGCTGTCGCTCGACCTGCGGCCGGTCTTGCTCGACGAGGTCGGTCTGATTCCGGCCCTGCGCGCCTACCTCGACGGGCAAGCGGCGATCTCCGAAGTCGGGATGGAGCTCGACGCCTCGGGTTTCCTGGAGCGCGCGGCCCCGGAGAACGAGATCGTCTGTTTCCGCATCGTCCAGGAGGCGGTGACAAACGTCTTGCGCCACGCCGAGGCGAAGCGGGTTTCGGTGCACCTCGAGCAACAAACCGATCGGCTCCGGATCGTGGTGAAGGACGACGGCCGTGGAATCGCCCCGGGCAAGGTCCTCGACGCGGCGGCGCGCGGGCACATGGGCATCGTCGGCATGCGCGAGCGCGCCCGCGCGCTCGGCGGCGACTTCGCGATCGATTCGCTGCCGGGAGCTGGAACGACGGTCCGGGTGACCTTGCCGGTCGGACGCGGCGGGCTGGTCCCCGCGGCGCAGACGCCCTAGTCCCGCGGCTTGGGCGGACGGCCCCGGCGCGCGGCCCAGTTTGTTCGCGCCTTGCGCGCCGGCGCGGGCTGATCGCCGCGGGCCTGCCGTTCGGCGGCTTCCCGCGCTGCCTGCTGGGCCACGATCGCCGCCCGCTTGTCCTCTGCTTTACCCATGGATCGTCTCCCGTTTGTCTAATTCAGAAAGTGTTGGGGCGTGCCCACCGACGATCGGTCGAGCTTCGTCGGCGGGGAATGATTCGTTGCTTCCCAGGCGTTTCAGCCAGCGGACGTGCGAGCGAAACGCCGCGCGCGCGGTCCGATGCGAGAAGTGCCGCACGCCGTGGGCGGCGCAGACCTCTTCGACAATCGGCGAGAGGGCGGGGTAGTGCACGTGGCAGATCTTGGGGAACAGGTGATGCTCGATCTGGAAGTTGAGACCACCCAGGTACCAGGTGAGGAGCTTGTTATCGCGCCCGAAGTCGACGGCGGTCTCGACCTGATGCGCGGTCCATTCATGCTCGATCTGGCCGGAGGGGACGCTCGGTTGCCGGAAGGTCGCCTCCTCGACACAGTGGGCGAGCTGGAACACCGTCGCCAGGGTCAACCCGAGGACGAAGCCGGTGAGGAGGTAGAGGAGGACCACCGCGTGAACGCTGTGGCGGGTGAGCGGCAGGACGAAAGCCAGAACATAGAAGACGATCTTGCCCGCCCAGAAGGTCACCTGCTCCCAACCCTGGGGACGTGGCACACGCGTGTCGGCGATACCCGGCTTCACGAAGGAGCGGAGATCGCCCGAGATCTGCCATTCGATCGCCAGAAACGCATAAAGGATCCACACGTACAGATGCTGAAAGCGGTGAAAGCCGTACCGCTTGTCGTGGGGAGAGAATCGACCGAACGGGCCCACGTTGAGGTCGTCGTCGGAGCCCGCGATGTTGGCGTAGGTGTGGTGGGCGATGTTGTGCTTGTAGTGCCAAAAGTAGGCATTGCCGCCCAGCAGGTTGAGGGTGAGCGCCATGATCTTGTTGACGGCGCGGTGGCGCGAGTAGGCGCCGTGTCCCCCGTCGTGCTGAATGTTGAATCCGACGCCGGCCATGGCCAGCCCCAGCGAGACCGCCAGCGGCACCGCCTGCCAGACGTTCGCGGCCCAGAACACCAGACCGACGTACGATCCCGCCAGCCATGCCATGAGCACGGCGGTCTTCAGGTACATCGAGCGCGCGTCGCGCTGGGACAACCGCTTTTCTTCAAAATAGGCCGAGACCCGGGCCTGCAGATCTTGGCGAAAAGCGGTGCTCCCTCGAAATGTGGGCGGCACCGGCGGGGACCTTACCTCGCCGCCCCGCTGAAATCCACGAATAACTCCCATTTATGGCCGTCGTGACCGCTCCGTGACACGGGCGTGACACACCGACCGATTGCTGACCTGCCGCCGAATTCACGGCCTTGCGGTTGGTCGAGCGGGCGCCGCAGGAGTACCGTCGAACGATGGACCCGATCGTGTCGTCTCAGGTTTCATCGCCGTCATCTTCGCCGTTCTTGGGCAAGGTCGCCTTCGTGACCGGCGCGTCTCGCGGGGTCGGCAAGACGCTGGCGTTGCGGCTCGCCGACGAAGGCTGCGATGTGGTGGTCGCCGCCAAGACCTCGGATCCGACCGACAAGCTCCCCGGAACCATCCACGAGACGGTGCGCGAGATCGAGGCGCGCGGGCGTCGCGCGCTCGCGGTCCAGGTCGACGTGCGGGATGACGTCGCCGTCGAACGCGGCGTGAAGCAGGCGCTCGATCGCTTCGGGCGGGTCGACTTCCTGGTCAACAACGCGGGCGCGATCTATGGGCGATCGCTGATCGACACGCCGATGAAGCGGTTCGATCTGGTGATGGGCGTCAACGTGCGCGGGGCGTTCGCCTGCACGCACTTCGTGCTGCCGGCGATGGTGGCGCAGAAGTTCGGGCACATCCTGATGCTCTCGCCACCCGTCGACGAGAGCGCGGCGGCGGGCAAGATCGCCTACGCGATCAGCAAGTTCGGGATGACGCTCATTGCGCGGGGGTTGGCCGAAGAGGTGCGCGACGAGAACGTCGCCGCCAACGCCTTGTGGTGCGCCACCTTGATCGAGAGCTCGGCGACCATCCGCTTCGGCCTCGGCGATCCTTCGCTCTGGCGCAAGCCGGAGATCGTGGCCGACGCGATGATGAAGATCTTCGTCAAGGACCCCAAGACCTTCACGGGACACGCGCTCATCGACGAGGACCTGCTGCGCGCCGAAGGGGTCACCGATTTCGTTCGCTATCGTTGCGATCCAAACGCCGAGCCCCCGCGCGTCGGGTTCAATTTCAGGATGTCGATCGGGTGACGCTCGCCGGGGTCGATCGGGTGACGCTCGGTCGGGGTGGGGCGGCGGTCGCACCCCCGCCGACTTGACTTCGGAGGCGTTTGCCGCCATGAATGAAGGCGGACGAAATCACGTCCTTGCCTTCGCGTTCCGCGCGAAGAGCGCCAGAACCGGGTTGGCCTTCGTATGAACGCTGTCTGAAACGGTTTTTGCACGGACAGAACGTTCACCAACGCCAAACGAGATCACGGCTTCCACCCACAGCGGGTGAGGCGCATGGCCGGATCCGCAGGCTCACGAAGGACTTCAGACCCAACATGTCGCAATCGATCTCATCCGTAAGCTCAACCCTCTCATCGACCAACGCCCCGCTCGCGGCCCCGGCGCTTCCGCTTCCAGCGACCGTCCCGGCGGCCGGTTTCGGCGCCTTCGGTCTCACGCCGCCGCTCTTGCGTGCCCTCGCCGACGAGGGTTATCTCAACCCCACCCCCATCCAGACCGAGGCCATCCCGTACGTCCTCGCCGGCCGCGATCTCCTGGGTTGCGCGCAGACCGGAACTGGCAAGACCGCCGCCTTCGCGCTGCCGATTCTTCACAACCTCTCGCGCAACCTCGGCCCCAAGCGCCGGGGGGCGCGCGTGCTGGTGCTGGTGCCGACCCGCGAGCTCGCGGTGCAAGTGGCCGAGAGCTTCGGAAGCTACGGGCGCCACCTCACCCTCACCAACACCGTCATCTTCGGGGGGGTCGGTCAGGGAACGCAGGTGGCCGCACTTCGCCGGGGCGTCGACGTCGTCGTCGCGACGCCGGGGCGCCTCCTCGATCTGATGGAGCAGGGACACGTCTGGCTCCAGGACGTGGAGACGCTGGTGCTCGACGAGGCGGATCGGATGCTGGACATGGGCTTCATCAACCCCATCCGCCGGATCATCTCCAAGCTGCCGGCGCGCCGGCAGAACCTGCTCTTCTCGGCGACCATGCCGGGGCCCATCGCGAGCCTGGCGGATTCGATCCTGCGCAATCCCGCCAAGGTCGCCGTGAACCCGGTGGCCAGCACCGTCGAGGCCATCACGCAGCGGGTTCTGTTCGTCGAGCGAGAGGACAAGCGGGCGCTCTTGCGGGAGATGCTGCGCGATCCGGCGATGACCCGGGTCCTGGTCTTCACGCGGACCAAGCACGGCGCCGATCGGGTGACACGGGATCTGGAGAAGGCCACCGTGCGGGCCGAAGCGATCCACGGCAACAAGTCGCAGGGAGCGCGCCAGAAGGCGCTGGCGGCCTTTCGCGCCGGCCGAATTCGAGTCCTGGTCGCCACCGACATCGCCGCGCGCGGGATCGACGTCGACGGCGTCAGCCACGTCATCAACTTCGAGCTGCCCAACGAGCCGGAGAGCTACGTGCACCGGATCGGCCGGACCGCGCGCGCGGGCGCCAGCGGCGTCGCGCTCTCGTTCTGCGATCGCGAGGAACGGGCCTATCTGCGCGACATCGAACGGCTCACCCGGGGGCGCATCGAAGTGGTGGCTAACCATCCCTATGCCCAAACCCGCGGCCGAGCCTGAGGCCAGCCGAACGGCTCCGGGCCACGGCCGGGGCGGCGGGACCTAAAAAAGAATTGCGGTATCCGCCGACCGACCGTGTTAGTTTTATGATGACTCCATCGTCTCGTCTTCGTTGCTGTCGCCGGCCTGGCCGGGATGACCTTCGGTGACCGAAATGTTTGAGGGTTCTGCAGACGGCAGCTCCGTCAGTCACCGCAACTGAAGCAAAAAACGAGGAAGAGAAGACATGGGAACGAGACTTTACGTCGGCAATCTGTCGTACAGCATCACCGAGCTGGACCTGCGCGAGCTGTTCGCGGGCCTGGGAACCGTCACCGACGCGAAAATCGTCACCGATCGTGAGACCGGTCGACCGCGTGGATTCGGCTTCATTGAGATGTCGACGGAGGATGAGGCCCGCAAGGCCATCGAAGAGCTCAATGGACGTGACGTGCAAGGGCGCCAAGTGGCGGTGAAAGAAGCCGAGGATCGGCGCGGTGGCGGTGGCGGCGGCGGCGGATACGGTGGCGGTGGTGGACGCGGCGGCGGCGGTGGCGGCGGATACGGCGGTGGCGGCGGTGGCGGCGGCGGTGGTGGTGGCGGCGGTCGCGGTGGTCGCCGGCCTCGCTGGTAGTCTCCTCACAGAAAATTCGAGGCAAAGGGCCCGCGGGTAAACGCGGGCCCTTTTTTTTGGCCTGCCGTTGGTCGCGCGCTCGGACAGCCTGCGGCCAAAAGCGGCGCGGTCAGCGTGGCCGCGACCCTCCCCGACCTGGGCCCTTCCCTCCAGTACCGCAACGACGGTACCATGCCGCCATTCAAATGATGGTCGACGCATGAGAGTCCCTTCGAAGATTGCGGTCCTCACCCTCGTGGGCCTGTCGTGGGCGCTGGGCGCCCCCGCCGCCGCCACGCGCGATCCGGCGGGTCCGGTGGTCGGGTCGGCGGCGACGCCTGCCTGCGGCGTGGAGAATCTGATCGCCGGCAAGAAGCCGAGCGCCTCGCAGGAGATCCGCGGTGACGTCGCGCTCATCACCGACGGCGCGGTCGCGGCCGAGGGGGCGCAGTGGGACGCGCCGGTGGTCGTCACGCTCGAGACGGGGACGGGATTCGTCACCTACGATCTCGGACAGCCGCGCTCGATCTCGGCGTTGGTTCTGCAAGCGGACGCCAACGACACCTACCAGGTGCAGGGCTCGCCAGGTCCGGCCGACCCCGCGCCTGCGACCTTCAAGTCGATCGTCGAAATTCAGAACGTGATCGATCGCGGGCACGGGTTGCGCACGCGGGCCGTCGAGTTCCCGCCGGTGACCGTGCGCTACCTGCGGGTCGGCCAGGCCAACGGCGACGGCTTCTATTCGATCTCGGAGCTGGCGGCCTATTGCAAGAAGCCGGCGCCCTTTCCGCCGGCCTTCCGGATCGTCGATGCGCCGCAGGCGCAGGTCGGGGAGGCGCCGGCAACGCCCGCCGGCCCTCGGTCGAAGCACGACGGTGGATCGATCTTGATCCTGGTCTTGGCCGCGGCGGCCCTGGCCTGGCTGGCTTATCGAACCGTCACGCGTTAGCTGAGCGGTCGCGTCACCTGTCGCCCGCCCGCCTTGCATTCAGGCAATGGCGGGAGGATCCTCCAGAGGTTGCTCTAGCTTGAACTGGAGGTCGTCATGCGCAGACCAGAGTTGTTTTCACGCTCGCGCTCCCGGTCGCCGGGCCGCGCGGCGGTCGTGTTGTTTGGCCTGACCTGCCTGGTCGTGCCCCGGCTCTCTTCCGCGCACATCATGTTGAAGGCGCCGCCCGCGACGCCCATCGATTGGTTGGTGCCCAGCAACACACTGGGCGATCCCCAGAAGCTCACGCCCTGCGGCGCCGATCCCGCGGCGACGACGACCTACACGCCGTCGAACAAGATCAACACGGTGACCGTCGGCGATAAGCTGACCATCAACTGGACCGAGACCGTTCCGCACGATGGCCACTTTCGGATCGCGCTGGCCGCCTCACGCGCCGATCTCACCGACCCGGCCACGGTCAACAACTCCGACGGGACGGCCAAGTCGGCAGCGATCTCGACCGCCTATCCGGTCCTGGCGGATGGCCTGTTTGAGCACCTGGCGTCGTCCGTTTCGGCCAACCAGGCCTACAGCTACACCATAACCATTCCGAACATGCCCTGCGCGAAGTGCACGTTGCAGCTCCTGCAGTTCATGGCCAACCACCCGCTCGACCCGAGCTATTTTTATCACCACTGCGCCGACATGACGATCCTGGCGGCCCCCACGGGCGCCGGGGGCACGACCGGCGGTGGGGCGGGAAGGTCGGGTAGCGCCGGAACCGGCGGTGGCGCGGGAGTCTCGGGTGGCGCGGGAACCAGGGGCAACGCGGGAAGCAACGGCGCGGGCGGCGTCAGCGGCAGCGGCACGGCCGGGACGGGCGTTGCCAGC
>JADGRB010000099.1 GCA_017881315.1 Pseudomonadota bacterium | reverse complement strand
GCAGAGGCAAGGCCTCGGCGGTCGCGTGGAGGGCACGCAGCTCGACCCCCCGATCGGTCGCCGCCGCGCGCAGCCGATCCAGCATCGCCTGGGACGGCTCGATCGCGACCACGTCGAAGCCCCGCTCCGCGAGCGGGAGCGCCAGGTGGCCGACGCCGGCGCCGAGATCGCCGACGCGGCTGCCGACGGGACCCGCCAGCTCGGCGAGCGCGTCGACCAGAGCGGTCGGGTACGCCGGTCGGGCGACGTAGAACTCCGCCATGCGGTTGAAGACCCATCTGGATGGATCGTCGAGACCGACCTTGCGACGGCCGAGACTCATGGTTCGGGCCTCACTTCATGTCGTAGCGCAGAAGGCGGACCTCGAGCGGACCGTTCCAGAGGCGGTGAAAGACGGTCGGCTTGCGCCGGATCGCGCGCTCGAGCGCCGGGTTGCCGCAGAGGATGATCACGCGCCAGCCCGAGAGGCGTTCGAACGCGCGCCCCATCGCGGTGTAGAGCGCGTCGAGATCGGCGGGCTGGAGGCGCTCGCCGTAGGGTGGATTGGTGGCGAGCGTCGCGACCGGCCAGCGGTGCTCGAGCGCCGCGACGTCGGCGCGTTCGAAGGTGATCGCGTCGTCGACGCCCGCGGCGGCGGCGTTCTTGCGCGCAGCCGCCAGCGCGGCGGCGTCGATGTCGGCGCAGACCACCGGCGGCAGCGGCCGATGCTCGGCTTCGTGGAACGCCTGGTCCGCCTCGGCGCGCAGGCGCTTCCAGGCCGCGCGGGTCTCGGGCGGAAGACTGGGCCAGCGCTCGAACCCGAACCGGCGGCGCAATCCGGGGGCGATCCCCCGCGCGGCCAGGACGTGCTCGATCGCGAGCGTCCCGGAGCCCGCCATGGGGTCGATGAAGGGCGCGTCGGCGTGCGCGCCGCCGAGCAGCAGCACCGCCGCGGCCAGCGTCTCCTTGAGGGGCGCGTCGACCATCGCGACGCGGTAGCCGCGCTGGTGCAGCGACTCGCCGGCCAGATCCAGAAAGATGCCCGCCTGCCCCTTGGCCAGGTGCAGGACGATCGAGACGTCGGGCGACTTCGGATCGACGTCCGGCCGCGCGCCGAACGCGTTGCGGAGCGCGTCGACGACGGCGTCCTTGACCTTGAGCGCCACGTACCCCGAGTGGGTGAGCGCCGGCGTGTCGCGGATGTTCGCGTCGACCGCGAACGAGCTCGTGGCGGTCAGCCAGTCGCGCCAGGGGATGGCGCGCGTCCCCGCGTAGAGGCTCTGCTGATCGGCCGCGTCGAAGGTGCCGAGCCGGACCAGCACGCGAACCGCGACGCGCGAATGCAGACAGACGCGCATCCCCATGTCGAGCGGCCCTTCGAACCACACGCCGCCGCGGTCCCCCTTGGCGCCCGCGATGCGCATGTCGGCCAGCTCGCGGCGCAGGGCGCCCTCCATTCCACGGGCGCAGGTGACGAAGAAACGAAACACGGCGCGCGCACTCTACAGTACCAGTGCTACCCTTGGTGAAATCGCTGGTTTACGCGAAACCAGCGCGGCGTCTGTCCGATGACTAGGTCGAGGACAAGCGATCAGTGCGGCGCGAGCCGCGCCGAAGCGTCGACGCGGGCTTGGGCCCACTGGCGGCGGATCACGAGGGCGACGTAGGCGCCGTCGAGCTCGCCTTTCCAGGCGCCGAGCTCGCGGTCGGCGGCGGCCAGGTCGCGTTCGGCGGCGGGGCGATCGACGTCGCCGGCGGGCGTCGCCTGGTCGACCAGGACCAGGACGCGATCGAGGGCGTGGGCGTCCCCGGTGACCGGCAGCGGCGCGACCTGCAAGAAGCCCTGCCCCACCGCGACGACGCCGGCGTGATCGGCCGTGCGGTAGGTCAGCACGCCCGGCTTGAGCGCGGACATGAGGGGCACGTGGCCCGGCAGGATCCCCATCTCGCCGATCTCGCCCGGCGCCGTGATCTCCTCGACGTCGGTGTCGACCAGCGCGCCTCGGGGCGTGGTGAGCGAAAACTTCATGGCTCGAGGGCTCCCATGATCGCGTCGAGCGTAGGCCGGCTTCGCCGGCCGGAGCTCATCGCGGGAGGGGTTGGGAACCCTTTGAGGGTTCCCATGTTAGTTGCCGCCCGATTCTTTCTTGAGCTGCTCGTGGCGGGCCCGCACGTCGTCGAGGCCGCCTTGCATGTAGAACGCCTGCTCGGGGATGTCGTCGCACTTGCCGTCGACGATCTCCTTGAAGCTGCGCACGGTGTCCTTGATCTCGACGTATTTGCCCGGCGAGCCGGTGAAGGTCTCGGCCACGAAGAAGGGTTGCGAGAGGAACTTCTGGATCTTGCGGGCGCGCGAGACCGTCAGCTTGTCGTCCTCCGACAGCTCGTCCATCCCCAGGATCGCGATGATGTCGACCAGCTCCTTGTACTTCTGCAGAATCTTCTGCACCGAGCGCGCCACCTGATAGTGCTCGGCGCCCACGATTTCGGCTGACAGCATGGTCGAGGTCGAATCGAGCGGATCGACCGCCGGGTAGATCCCAAGCTCCGAGATCGCGCGCGACAGAACCGTCGTCGCGTCCAGGTGGGCGAAGGCGGTGGCCGGCGCCGGATCGGTGAGGTCATCGGCTGGCACGTAGATCGCCTGCACCGACGTGATCGATCCCTTGCTGGTCGAGGTGATCCGCTCCTGCAGCTCGCCCATGTCCGTGGCCAATGTCGGCTGATAACCGACCGCCGACGGGATGCGGCCGAGGAGCGCCGAGACCTCGGAGCCGGCCTGGGTGAAGCGAAAGATGTTGTCGATGAAGAGCAGCACGTCCTGCCCCTCCTCGTCGCGGAAGAACTCCGCCACCGTGAGCGCCGAGAGGGCCACGCGCGCGCGGGCGCCCGGCGGCTCGTTCATCTGCCCGTAGACCAGCGCGGTCTTCGAGAGCACCGACGACCCGTCGGACAGCTTCGACTCCGCCATCTCGTTGTAGAGATCGCGCCCCTCGCGGGTGCGCTCGCCGACGCCGCCGAACACCGAGAACCCTCCGTGCTTCTTGGCCACGTTGTTGATGAGCTCGAGCATCGTGACCGTCTTGCCGACGCCCGCGCCCCCGAACAGGCCCACCTTGCCGCCGCGGCGATAGGGCGCCAGCAGATCGATGACCTTGATGCCGGTCTCGAACATCTCGACCCGCACCGACTGATCGACGAACAGCGGCGCCGGCCGGTGGATCGGCAGCTTCTTGGCGGTCGTGATCGCCCCGCGCTCGTCGACCGGCTCGCCGATGACGTTCATGATCCGCCCCAGGACCTCGCGTCCGACCGGCACCTGGATCGGCGCGCCGGTGTTCTCGACCGGCATGCCGCGCACCAGACCGTCGGTGGTGTCCATGGCGATGCAGCGGACGTTGCGCTCGCCCAGGTGCTGCGCCACCTCGACGGTCAGGTTCCCGACCGCGCCGCTGATCGACGGGTTCGAGATCCGGAGGGCCGTGTTGATCTCGGGCAGCTCGCCGCCCGCGAACTCCACGTCCACCACCGGCCCGATCACCTGGACCACCCTGCCCTGCGTGCTGCTGGCCACTGCTGCGTGCGTGCTCATGACTGTTCTCTATCCTTTCAGAGCCTCGGCCCCGCTCACGATCTCCATCAGCTCTTTGGTGATGGCGGCCTGGCGGGCCCGGTTGTATTGCAAGGTCAGGCTCGCGATCATCTCGCGGGCGTTGTTGGTGGCGCTGTCCATCGCCGTCATGCGCGCGCCCAGCTCGGAGGCGATCGATTCGAGCAGGCCGCGGTAGATCTGCGACTCGACGTAGAGCGGCAGGAGCGCGTCGAGGAGCTTCGCCTTGGACGGCTCGTAGATGAAGTCGAGAACTTCCCCGGCCGCTGCCTTGGCGCCCGTCGGCAGATCGGCACCGCTGACCGGCAAGAGCGGCTCCACCACCACCCGCTGCTGCACCGCCGACTTGAACTCGTTGTAGACCAGAAAAACCGCGTCGGTGCGCGCCTCGCGAAACGCGTGCGACACGATCTGGGCGAGCTCGCGCGAGATCGCGGTGACGGTCTCGGCGGTCGGGGCGGCGATCTCGCGCGCGATCTCCAGCTTGCGCCGCCGGAAATAGTCCCGCCCCTTCTTGCCCACCACCTCCAACACCACCTCGCGCGCGGGCGGATTGGCCTGCTTGCGCTCGGCGATGAAACGCTGCGAGACGCGGAAGATGTTGGCGTTGAACCCGCCGGCCAAGCCGCGATCGGAGGTGAGGAGGACCAGCGTGATCCGCTCGGGCGACCGGCGATCGAGCAGCGGATGCGCCTCGGAACCGGCCCGCAGCGCCACCTCGGCGATCGCCTCGCCGAGCGCGTTGGCGTAGGGGCGCGCCGCCACGATCGCGTCCTGGGCGCGGCGCAAGCGCGAGGCCGCCACCAGCTTCATGGCGCGCGTGATCTTCTGCGTCGATTTCTTGGACGCGATCTGCGTGCGTATGTTCTTGAGCGAGGGCATGGCGATCTGGTGGGGCCGTCGGGGCTTACCTACGCGGCCTGGGCCTCGGGCGAGAACTCCTTGCCGAAGGCCGCCAGGACCGTCTTCATGAGCGCCTGCAGACCGTCCCAGGCCTTGCCGTCGTTCCCCTTGCTGCGCAGCTCCGTCCACACCTCGCCATGGCGGGCGTCGACGAAGGCGTACAGCTCGAGCTCGTAGCGCCCGAGCGATTCGATCGGCAGCGCGTCGGCGAAGCCGTTGGTCACGGCGAACAGGATCAGCACCTGCTTCTCGACCGGCAGCGGCTGGTACTGCCCCTGCTTGAGCAGCTCGGTCATGCGCGCGCCGCGGGCCAGCTGCTGCTGCGTGGCCTTGTCCAGGTCGGAGCCAAACTGCGCGAACGCCGCCAGCTCGCGGTACTGGGCCAGCTCGAGGCGCAGCTTCCCGGCCACCTTCTTCATGGCCACGATCTGCGCGGCGCCGCCGACCCGGCTCACGGAGATGCCGGCGTTCACCGCCGGTCGCTGCCCCGAGAAGAACAGATCGCTCTCCAGGAAGATCTGCCCGTCGGTGATCGAGATGACGTTGGTCGGGATGTAGGCCGACACGTCGCCCGCCTGGGTCTCGATGATCGGCAGCGCGGTCAGCGACCCGGCGCCCTCCTTGTCCGACAGCTTGGCCGCCCGCTCCAGCAGACGCGAGTGCAGATAAAAGACGTCGCCCGGGTAGGCCTCGCGCCCCGGCGGGCGGCGCAGCAAGAGCGAGAGCTGCCGATAGGCCACCGCCTGCTTCGACAGATCGTCGTAGACGATGAGCGCGTGCCGCCCGCTGTCGCGGTAGTACTCCGCCATCGTGACGCCCGTGTAGGGCGCCAGGAACTGCAGCGGCGCCGGCTCCGACGCGGTGGCCGCGATGATGGTGGTGTACTGGAGCGCGCCCGTCTCGCGCAGCTTCTCGACCACCGCCGCGACCGTCGATTGCTTCTGGCCGATGGCGACGTAGAAGCAGCGCACGTCCTGCCCCTTCTGGTTGATGATCGCGTCGATGGCGACCGCCGTCTTGCCGGTCTGCCGGTCGCCGATGATGAGCTCGCGCTGTCCGCGGCCGATCGGGATCATCGAGTCGATCGCCTTGATGCCGGTCTGCATCGGCTGGTGCACCGACTTGCGGGCGATGATGCCGGGCGCCTTGACCTCGATCTTTCGGCTCTCCGAGGTGGCGGCGTCGATCGGTCCTTTGCCGTCGATCGGGATCCCGAGCGCGTTGACCACCCGCCCGATCAGCGCATCGCCCACCGGGACCTGCGCGATCTTGCCGGTCCGCTTGACGGTGTCGCCTTCGCGGACCTCCTCGAAGTTTCCGAGCAGCGCGACGCCGACGTTGTCCTCTTCGAGGTTCAGCACCAGGCCCACCACGCCGCCGTGCCCGAAGTCCAGGAGCTCCCCGGCCATCGCGGCCTCGAGCCCGTAGACGCGGGCGATGCCGTCACCCGCCTCCAGCACGGTGCCGGTCTCGACGACCGAGACCTTCTGATCGAACCCGGCGATCTCCTTGCGGATGATCTGACTGATTTCTTCGGCGCGGATTTGCATGTGCGTGGTTTCCTAGTTGAGGAGCTTCTGCCGCAGATCGTCGAGCTGGGTGCGAACGCTGCCGTCGAGCACCAGATCACCGACCCGCGCGACGACGCCGCCAATCAGGTCGGCGTCGACGGCGGTTTCCAAGATCACCTTCTTGCCGGTGCGCTCTTCGAGCGAGAGACGGACCCGGTCGAGCGCGGCGGGGCCGAGCGGCTCGGCAGAGATCACCTTGGCGCGGACCCGGCCGGTGTGGGCGTCGGCCAGATCCCGATAGGCGCGCGCGATCGCGGGCAGAAGGACGATGCGGCGGCGTTCGAGCAGCAGCAGCACCAGCCGCTGCACCTCCGGCGTCGGCGTCAGGCGGGGCAGGATCTGCTCGAGGATCGCCCGCTTCTCCGAGGGCTTGAACACCGGGTTCTCCATGGTCTGACGCAGCTCGGGCGACGACGCCCAGAGGCCCGCCAGATCGCCGATCTCGCGCCCGAGCGCCTCGAAATTTCCGGCGTCGATGCCCATCCCGAAGAGGGCGCGCGCGTAGCGCCGCGCGATCGATCCGCCCAGCGCCGCCATCAGTTTCCGCTCCGGGTCGGGGTGACGTCCCCGACCGGCGAATCGACGAACGCGTCCACCAGGCGCTGCTGATCGCGCGCGTCCATGGATCGGCGCACCATCTGCTCGGCCAGATCGACGGCCGCCCGCCCGACCTCCCGCCGCAGCCGGACCTCCGCCTCCTTGATCTGCTGGTCGAGCGCGAAGGTGGTCTCCTCGCGGATGCGGCGGGCCCGCTCCTCGGCGAGGGCGATGAGGCGCGCCTTCTCCGCCTGGGCCTCCCGCTGGACGCCGTTTCGAATCTCGACGATCTCCTGCTCCAGCGCCGCCAGCCGCCGCTCCTGCTGCTCGAGCCGCGCCAGCGCCGCCGTGCGCGCCTCCGCCGCGGCGGCCAGCTCCGCCTTGAGATGCTCGTGGCGCGCCGCCAGCGCCTTGACGATGGGCGGCCCACCGAACTTGATCAGGATGAAGAGCAAAACGCCAAAGTTGAGCAGCTGAAGAGCCAGCTTCTTGGAGTTGATCGCGGGCGCTTCCTCGGCGGCAGGCGTCCCCATCTGCTCCGACGGTCCGTCGATCGCGACGCGGCCCGCCGGTTTGGAGCCGTCGGGCGCAAGGTCGGCGCGGGCGATCCGGCAGACCAGACAGGCCGAGCCGACCAGGACGATCACCGTCCATTTCTGGGCCCATCTAATGATGCCGGTGGGCGGAAGGCCTGCCCTCACGTCGTGACCTCGCGGCCCAGGATCTTGCGCGCCGCCGCGCGCGCCACCTCGCCGGCCTCCGCCACGAGCTTGCCGCGCTCGCCCGCCACCGTCGCCTCGAGGCGCACGCGCGCCGCCGCGAGCGTCCGCTGCGCGTCGGCGTTCGCCGCGGCCAGCAACGTCTGCTCGCGCACCTGGGCCTCGGCCCGGGCCGCCGCCCGCTCCCCGGCGCCCTCCCGCCGCACTTGCGTGAGCGCCGCCTCGGCCCGCGCGAGCCGCTCGGCCGCGTCGGCCTCGAGGCGCACCGCCTCTTGACGATAGCCATCCACCCGCGTGACCCGCTCGGCGCGCACGCGCAGGTAGGGGCGCCAGAGCAACCGCCAGAGGACCAGCATCAGCAAGAGGAAGATCCCGAGCTGAACGAAGACCGTCTGATCGAAATCGATGAGCTGCGGCTCGTGCGATTCGGGCGCGCTGGAAACCAGCAAAAGTTGAGCGAAATTCATGCAGACAAACCCGCGGGTCGTTTACCGAATCGGGGGGGGTTCGTCAATGGAAACATCGAGAGAAACCCGTATGCTGGCGCGCCATGTTGCTGGGAGCGCACGAGTCGGTCGCCGGTGGCGCCGCCCACGCCATCGCGCGTGGGAGAGCGGATGGCTGCGAGGCGATCCAGATCTTCGCCCGCCCCTCGGCGCAGTGGCGCGCCAAGCCCCTGGCGCCCGAGGAGCTCTCTCTCTTCCGCAGCGAGCGGGCGACGGTCGGCTGGCCGGTGCTCTCGCACGCCTCGTACCTCATCAACCTCTCGGCCGCCGACCCCACCATCCTGGCCAAGAGCCGGCAGGCGCTCGCCGAGGAGATGTTCCGCGCGGAGGAGCTGGGACTCGATTTCGTCGTGCTGCATCCCGGCGCCCATCTGGGTCTGGGCGTCGAGGCCGGCATCGCCGCGGCGGCGGCTTCCCTGTCCGATCTCCACGATCGAACGCGCGGCCTGCGGGTGCGGCTCCTGCTCGAGATCACCGCCGGCCAGGGAAGCTGCCTCGGCTGCCGTTTCGAGGAGATGGAGGCGATCCTGGCCCGCGCCCGGGGTGGTCACACCATCGGCATCTGTTTCGACACCTGCCACGCCCACGCCTCCGGCCACGATCTCAGCACCGAGGCCGGTTACGAGCGCGTGTTCGAAGCGTTCGCGCGGGTGGTCGGTCTCGACCGTCTGCTGGCCTTTCACCTCAACGACTCGAAGACGCCGACCGGCAGCCGCGTCGACCGCCACGCCGAGATCGGCGACGGGTACCTCGGGCTGCTGCCGTTTTGGCGACTGGTCAACGACGCGCGCTTCCGGGCGACCCCGGCGATTCTAGAGACGCCCTCGGGCCCGGACAAGCTGCCGTCGTTCGCCCGCAACCTGGCTCGCCTGCGCGCGCTAAAGGGCGCGCCTCGACCGGCGGGCCCGCCCAAGTCTCAGGCGCTGCCCGAGAAGATCGACCCGCGTCAGGGACGCCTGTTCGGGTCGGAATGAGCGCCGTGCCGGTGCAGGTGCTCGCCCGCGACCCGACGGAGCAGATAGGCGACGATCGCCAGGTTGACCAGGAAGAGCACCACGCGCCCGACGCGGATGTGGCGGGCCAGGGCGTGGATCTCGAACGGAAGCAGGCAGGCGGTGGCGCCGACGATCAGCCAGGAGCCCCAGGCGAAACCGCGCCAGAGCGCCCAGGCTTCGAGGGCGCTCAGGAGCGCGTCCCCGAGGAGCGCATAAGCGGCCAGCCAGAGACTGTGTCTCCCCTTGGTGAAACGGAGCAGCGCCGCCGCGACGACGTTGCTCCAGGCATGAACGGCGTGCTCGCGGAGGTTCTCGGCGAATTCGGCCAGCGCCGCGGCCAACCCGTGCGTGGCGCCATAGAAAAGGAGCAGCGCGGCCGCAACCTGCAAGATCGCCTTGGCCATCTTGTAGGCGACGATGATGCGAACGCCCGCCGGTCTGGTGGTCAAGGCCGTCATGGTAAGTCCGGGATCGGCGGCGTCGACGCCGACGAGCCGAAAATTACCGCTCCCACCGCCGCGACGATCAAGAGCGCGGCCGCCGCCGTGCGGGGACCGACCACTTCGCCCCCCGCGATGGCCCCCAGGGCGACCGCCACCAGCGGATTCACGAAGGCGTACGTCGACGCCCGCGCGGCGCTGGTGTGCTTGAGCAGAAAGACGTAAGAGCCGAAGCCCGCGATGCTCCCGAATACGACCAGGTACGCGAGGGCGACCCATCCGGCCGGCGTCACCGCCGCCAGGCGAAATCGCCCCCAGGCGCCGGCCGCCAGCGCCATCGCGGCCAGCAGGGGGCTCGCCGTCAGCATCTCCATGGCCGTGGCGACGAACGGCTGATCGGGCAGCGGCAGGTGGCGCGACCCCAACGAGCCGAGCGACCAGGAGAGACTGGCGGCCAGGACCGCAATCCGCCCGGCCATCACCGCCGATGTGGATCCGCTGCTGCCCCGCGTCCCCGCAGTCGCGCCGCCCACCAGCGTCGCCACCCCGACCAGGCCCATGGCGACGCCGATTAGCACCGCCGGCCGGGGGGCGGGCGCCCGGCGCGCGAGCCAGGGCAGCACGGTCATCCACAGCGGCACGGTGGCGATGATGAGGGCCGTCTCACCCGACGGAACCCACTGCTCGGCCCAGCAGACGAGTCCGTTGCCGCCGGCCAGCAGCAGCGCGCCGACCGCTGTCGCCGCGCCCCAGCTTCGCGCGCTGGGCCGCGGCGCACCGCGCGCCCGCAGAAAAACATACAGGCCACCGCCGGCCACGGCGAAGCGGACCGCGGCCAGAACGAAGGGTGGCCAGCTCACGACCGCGACGCGGATCGCGAAGTAGGTCGAGCCCCACAAGACGTAGAGCGTGGCGAAGGCGATGAGCAGCCTGGTGCGGCTCGGCGGCGGCGTGACGCGAACCGCGACCGAGCCCGGTCCGGGACCGATCTTCGAGCTCACTTCCGCCAGGCCGAGGGCTGCGACCGGGAGAGATCGAGCGCGAGCTCGCGATCGCCGCCCGTGGGATTCCCGTCGCGGATCGACTGGGCGGCGGCCGCGATGGCCGCCAGCGCCGCCGTCTCGGCGTCGGGCGCCGGCGGCGTCAGCGCCGCCTTGTGGCGCTCGATGAACCCGGTGTCGTAGTCGCCGGCGATGAACTGCGCCTGGCGCATGACCTGCCGGTGAAACGGCAGGTTGGTGCGGATCCCGCCCACGTGGTACTCGCCGAGCGCCCGCCGCATGCGATCGATCGCGGCGGCGCGGCTGTCGGCCCAGGCGCAGAGCTTGGAGATCATCGGGTCGTAGTGCACCGAGATGACGCTGCCGGCGACCACCCCGGAGTCGTCGCGGATCCCGGGCCCGGCCGGCACGCGCAGCGAAGTGATCGTTCCGGGCGAGGGCAGGAACCTCACCGGATCCTCGGCGTAGACGCGGCATTCGATGGCGGCGCCGCGGCGGGGAATGTCCGCCTGCGCGAGCGGAATCCTCTCACCCTGCGCGACGGCCAGCTGCCAGCGCACCAGATCGACGCCGGTCACCAGCTCCGTGACGGGGTGCTCGACCTGCAGGCGGGTGTTCATCTCGAGGAAGTAGAACCCGCGCGTGGCCCCGTCGTAGAGCATCTCGATGGTCCCGGCGCCGACGTAACCGACCGAGCGCGCGGCCCGCACCGCCACCTCGCCCATCCGCGCGCGCGTCTCGTCGTCGAGCGCCGGGGACGGCGATTCCTCGATCACCTTCTGGTTGCGCCGCTGGATCGAACAGTCGCGCTCGTGGAGGTGAACGGCGCCGCCGTGCTCGTCGCCGAAGACCTGGATCTCGATGTGGCGGGGCCGCACGATCGCCTTCTCCAGGTACACGGTGTCGTCGCCGAACGCCGCCTTCGCCTCGCGCTGCGCGCCCTGCAGCGCCGCCTCCAGCTTCTCCTCGGCGTCGACCAGGCGCATCCCGCGCCCGCCGCCCCCGGCCGCGGCCTTCAGCATGACCGGATATCCGACGCGCGCCGCGGCGGCCTTGGCGTCGGCGGCCCGGGCGAATCCGCGGCCGCCCTCCCCGTTGTCGCCCGGCACCACGGGAACGCCGGCCGCCTGCATGAGCGCGCGCGCCGCGGTCTTGCCCCCCATCGACCGGATGGCCGACGGCGGCGGTCCGATGAAGGTCGCGCCGGCGGCCGCGACCGCCTCGGCGAAGTCGGCGTTCTCGGAGAGGAACCCGTAGCCGGGGTGGACCGCGTCGGCGCCGCTCTTCCGGATCGCGCCCACGATCTTGTCCGCGACGAGGTAGCTCTCGCGCGCGGGCGGCGGCCCGATCGCGATCGCCTCGTCGGCGAGGCGCACGTGCAGCGCCGCGCGATCCGCCTCCGAGTAGACCGCGACCGTCCGCAGCCCGAGCTCGCGGCAGGCGCGGATCACCCGACAGGCGATCTCCCCCCGGTTGGCGATCAGGACCTTGGTGATCCGGCGCGCCGGCATCGGGCGCGCTAGTATCCCGCCGGCGCGCTGGGGCTGCGCGGCTCGGCGCCGGCCTCGATCCCTTTTTCGGTCCGGACCAGGAGGTTGACGGTGCCGATGTGGGGAAACTCCTTGAGCTTCTGGCCCCGTTTTTCGAGGCCGTCGACGACGTCGCGCGGAATGTCCCCCTCGATCCCGAGCAGCTCCGGGAACCACTGGTGGTGAATGCGCGGCGCCGACACCGCCGCCTGCGCGTCCAGCTTCCAGTCGACGACGTTCAAGAACACCTCGATGGTCGACGAGATGATGGTCGGCCCCCCGGCCGCGCCGACCACCACCCGGACCTGGCCGGTCCCGTCGACGGCGATGGTGGGCGTCATCGACGACAGCGGGCGTTTCTTGGGCGCGACGGCGTTCTGCTCGTTGCCGATCAGGCCGAAGGCGTTGGGCACGCCCGGCTCCAACGAAAAATCGTCCATCTGATCGTTGAGCAGGATGCCGGTCTTGCCCGCGACCAGCTGCGCGCCGAAGCCGAGGTTCACCGTGGTCGTGAGCGCCACCGCGTTTCCGTCGGCGTCGATGATCGACAAGTGCGTGGTTCCGCCGTCCCGGTGGTGCGCGGGCGGCGCGCCCAGCGTCCCGTAGGCGTCGCGCGGCAGCACCGCGCCCGGTTTGATCCGCCGCGCCAGCTCGGCGTGGTACGCGGCGCTGGTCAGGTGCGCGGTATCGACGGTCACGAAATCGGTGTCGCCCAGAAAGCGGGCCCGATCGGCGAACCCGTGCTTGAACGCCTCCGCCAGCACGTGCAGGTACGCCGACGACTCGCGCCCGTCGCGCTGCAGATCGGCGTCGGTCGGATAGTGCGCCGCCAGGATCCCCAGCGTCTCGATCAGCGCCACGCCGCCCGACGACGACGGCGGCATCGAATAGACGTGCAGGCCGCGGTAATCGGCCGCGAGCGGGATCCGGTCGGTGGCCGTATAGCCCGCCAGATCCTCGGCGCTGAGGACGCCGCCCGACGCGTGAACGGCCTTGACGATCTCCTTCGCCAGCTCGCCCTTGTAGAAGGCGTCGGCGCCGCCGGCGCGCAGCTTGCCCAGCGTGGCGGCCAGATCGGGCCGCCGCCAGAGATCACCCGCGGCGAGCGGCTTGGTCGCGAAGATCTCGGTGAACTTCTTGTCGGCGCCCACCGCCTTCCGATCGATCGCGCCCAGGCTCTGCGCGAGGCGCCAGGAGACCGGGAACCCCTTCGCCGCCAGCTTTTGCGCGCCGTCGACGCAGCGGCCGAACGGGAGCTTGCCCCAGCGCCGCACCATCTCGGACAGGCCGCGCACCTCCCCCGGCACCGCGACGGCGAGGCCGCCGTGCTTCGACAGCTCGGGGTCGATCTTGCCATTCTTGACGAACAGCGCGGCCGTGATGGCCGCCGGCGCGCGCTCGCGGAAGTCGAGCGCGTAGGTCTTCTTCTCCTTGGCGAGGTAGATGACCGCGAACCCGCCGCCGCCGATCCCCGACGAGTCGGGGTGCACGACCCCCAGCGCCAGCGCGGTCGCGCAGGCGGCGTCGAGCGCGTTTCCGCCGGCCTTGAGCGCCGCGACGCCAGCCGCGGACGCGAGCGGATGATCGGACGCGACCGCGGCGTGCGCGACGCGCAGGGGCGGCGGGGTGGCCGCGACCGCGGAGGTCGCGACGCAAACGACGAACGCCGCCGCACATCCGTGGAGTCTCATCCGCCTGCTCCTGAATATCAGGGATAATCACCACTTTGCAAAGGCCCACCGGGCTTATAGTCTCCCGAACGCTTCACCATGGCCGAGCCCACCGAGAAAGAGCCGCGCGGACCCACCAACCTCCGCATCAAATTTCGGAGCGCCAGCCTCGATCAGTTCATCGAGCGTTACTCGGTGGACGTGAGCCGCGGTGGGATCTTCATCCGCACGCGCGAGCCGCTTTCGGTCGGAACCAGGCTCAGGCTGGAGTTTCAGCTCCTCGACGCGGCGCCGCTGCTGGCCGGCGAAGGGACCGTGGTCTGGATCCGCGAGTCCGACCCGATGCGAGAGAACGTCACGCCCGGCATGGGCGTCCGGTTCGACAAGCTGACGCCCGAAAGCCAACCGACGCTGGAGAAGATCCTCGCGGAGAAGACCCGGTTGCAGCAAGCGGGGATCGCGCCCACCGGGCTCACCAAGACCGGTGGCGGGATGGCGGTTCGGCGCTCGGGTGTCTTCCCGGCCGTCGACTCGGCCGGTCTCCCGAAGCCAACCTCGCCGGCCCCCGCTGCTCAGTCGGCCCCCGCATCTCCGTCGGCGCCTGCGTCCACGTCGGCCCCCGCATCTCCGCCGGCGCCTCCCAAACCTCCGACGGGCGCCGCGGAACAGACGCCGATCTCGAATCCGTCGCGACCGGCCTCGCCCTTCCCCTCGGTCTCGAAGACCAGCTTCATGGCTTCTCGAACGGCGACCCCGGCGCCGGCGGCGAACGCCTCCGGTCCGTTCCGCGCACGTACGACGACCGGCTCGGGGGTGCGACAGGCTCCGGTCCCCTCGGCGCTGTTCGAGCCACCGACGGCGGATGACATCGACAAGGCCCTGGAAGCGCTCCAGGAGACCAGCGGGACGTACGTGCCGCCCCCGACGCCCTCCACCTCCGGGGCATCTCCGCCGCGCATGACCGGAGCCGCCCCCGAGACGCCGCGGTTCGTGTCCGACGATGCCTCGAACGAGCCGACCCGCGTGGTCGACGTCGTCGAGGAGCTGGTGGGGGGAGCCGCCGCCCACCCGCCGGCGCTGCCCGGCAGCGCGCCGGATCACCCCGTGACGGCGACCGGTGACGGTGACGGTGAGACCGGTAGGCACGCGAATTCCGAGGAGGGCCCGCGGGCGGCCTCGCTGGACGCGCCCATCGAGCTCCAGCTGGAAGACGTGGAGCCGGCACAACCGTTGCCCCCGGAGCCGAGCGTCCGAAAGGCAGGCCCGGTCCCGAAATCGGGCGGCGTGGCGCAGACGGTCGCCCCGGAAAAGAGCACGCGATTCCGGGCGGCGTCGTCCGCCTATCCGACGTTGAAGCGGCGCCAGCTCACCGCGCTGGGCATCACCGTCATCGTCGTCGGTGCGGTCGCGATTGTGGGTGTCTTGAAGCTGCACTGGAAGGAACGGCTGTTCCCCCCCGCGCCGCCTCCGGCCCCGGCGACCGTCGTCGAGGCGCCGCCGCCCGCGGCGCCCGCGCCAGCGGCGGCCAACCCTCTACCGCCGGCCGCCGCACCAGCCCCCCAAGGCGCCGGTGGGGGCACCGAGGCCAAGGGCGCGATCGCGGCGCCCGCGCCGGCCTCTGCCCCGCCGCCTTCCAAGGGCGAAGCGCCTCCCCCGGAGAAGGCGGCGCCCGCCGTCACCATTGAGCCGCCTGACCCAAACGCGGAGCGCGCCTCGACCAAGCACGGCGCGGTTCACCGGCGCGCGCATGGAGCACCCGAGGGAAGCCCCGCCGCGGAAACAAAGGCGCCCGTCGGCGCCGCCGCCGAAAAGTCGGCCACCGCGCCGAAAGTCCCCGCCGAAAAGGCCGCTGGCGAGAAATCCGGCGACAAGGCGCCCGGCGAAAAATCCGGCGACAAGGCGCCCGCCAAGGCCGCCGACGAAAAAGCCGCGACCG
>JADGRB010000342.1 GCA_017881315.1 Pseudomonadota bacterium | reverse complement strand
GGGTACTGTGGTGGCGTTCCCAAGCTTCCCTTTGCCGCGGTGATATCCATCGCAGATCCGGCGACGGCTTTTGCCGGTTCGGTCGAGGTGGCGACCGGGCCGATCGCGCGTTTCCGCGACTGACTGGATTGATAGGTATGACGAATTCATCAGTAGCGACTGAGATCACACACCGGTATGCGCGCGGTTGGCCCGCAGTCTTCCAATGTCATCGGAATCCCGGAGAGTCTCGGCTCCCGTATGCCTCCGATCTGTTCTAAGTTGAGACGTGCAGCGTCGCCTGGTGTTCCTGTTCCTGCTCGCCGCCTGCACCGGAGACGGGGATCCAGCTGCGCGCTGGCAAGTGGTCGCCTCGCGTGAGCCGGCGGCGCTCCTGTCGGTCTGGGGCACCAGCGCGAGCGATGTCTGGGTCACCGGTGCGCGCAGCGAGCTGACCGGGGGACCGACCTTGCTTCACCTCGACGGCGCGACCTGGAACCGGGTCGACAGCGGCCAGCGCAGCGTGGATCTGTGGTGGGTCTTCGGCTTCGACACCGGAGACGTCTTCTTCACCGGCTCGGGCGGGACGATCCTCCGCTATCGCAACGCGACGTTCGAGCGGATGGCGACGCCACGCAGCGGCACCATCTTCGGCCTGTGGGGCGCCGCTCCGGACGATCTCTGGGCGGTCGGCGGCGGCGATGACGGCCATGGGATCGTGTGGCGCTACGACGGCGTCTCCTGGCAGGACGCCGACATGGCGCCCGCGCTGCCGAACCTGGTGTTCAAGGTCCATGGCCAGCGCACCGACGATGTCTGGATCGCGTGCGCGGGCGGCGTGGCCTTGCACTGGGACGGCGTCGCGCTCACCCGCATGCCGACCGACGTCACGGCGTCGCTGTTCTCGATCGTGACCACTCCGGACACCGTGATCGCGGCCGGCGGCGTCCAGGGCCTCGACGGCAAGATCGTCGAGTACAGCGCCGCGGGGTGGGCCAGCCAACCGCTCCAGCTCTCGGCGGCGTGGCGCGGGGTCGCGGCCGGCTCCGATCGGGTCTATGCGGTCGGCGAGGCCGGCAGCGTCGCGCTGCGGACCTCGGCCGGCTGGAGCCTGCTCGAGCCGCGGGCTCCCGTGACCGATGTCAACTTCCACGCTGCCTGGGTCGACCCGAAGGGTGGATTATGGGGGGTTGGTGGTATCTTTGACTCCTTTCCCCTCACCTCGGATGGGTTCCTGGCCTACTACGGTGTTGCAACACTCAGTGAGGTTTCGCCATGACGTTGCGGTTCTCCACGCTCGCGCTCGCGCCCATCGCGCTCTCCACCCTCGTTCAGCTGGGCTGCGGCTCCAGCCAGCCCCCCTTCACGCCCTGGGTGCTCGACGATCTCCACGGGACCGGTGGCTTCTCGCTGCGGGTTCCGGAGTTCGAGGTGCCGGCCGGCCACGAGAGCCAGAACTGTTACTTCGTGAAGGTTCCGGATATCGCCGGCGGCCAGGACTTCTGGGTCGATGAAGTCCTGAGCGCGATCAACCCCGGCAGCCACCACGTCAACGTGTTCCGGGTCAAGACGATCATCGCCCTCGATCCGGCCAACGGCAAGCCGACGACGCTGGGCGACTATGACGCCACCGTGGTCGAGGGCGCGGACGACTACAAGACCAACCCGTGCTGGGGCAGCGCGAACTGGGCCGACTGGCCGCTCGTCGCCAACTCCCAGCAGGCCAACATCGACGAGCTCAAGACCGACTGGAAGCTCCCGACGGGTGTCGCCATCCGGTTCACGCCGGGCGAGATGCTGATGGTCCAGACCCACTACGTGAACAGCGAAGATCAGCCGACCAAGTTCGGCGCCAAGGTCGGGATCAACTTCTACCAGCGCGCGCAGACCGACACGCCGGTCGAGATGGGCTCGCTGTTCGCCACCCAGCAGAACATCCGGATCTGCCAGAGCAAGCCGAACGCGAAGTTCTCGGGCACGTGCAAGTTCCCCGGTGCCGTGACGATCGCCGCCGCCAATGGCCACTTCCACAAGCGCGGCAAGCAATTCGATATCTTCGCGTGGGACGGCGCGTCGACCGCGCACCCGGACGCGACGTCGCAGTTCTACGAGAGCGATAACTGGAACGATCCACCGATGAAGACGGACCTGAGCGTCGCGTCGCCGGCGAACGCCGGCATCTGGTGGGACTGCGTGTACCAGTGGGCCCCGCCTTCCGACTTCAGCTGCGACGACGTCAACGCCAAGGATCCGCTGAAGGCGAACGACTGCTGCTACACCTTCGGCGGCATCACCGATGTCGGCGAGCACTGCAATGTGTTCCTCTATTACTATCCCAAGGTCGAATCGGACGTCTTCTGTCTGTGACGATCGAGGCGGTCCGGACCAAGGCCAAGTCGCCATGACGGACACCTCGGCGCGCCGAGGGCCCGCGCGCCGGAGGCGGGTCCCGTGCGCCGTGCTGGCGGCCGGCGTCCTGGCGATCGGCTGCGGGAGCGACGCCAAGCCGGACGCCCATCTGGACCTGCACTGTCCGATCGGCGACCTGTCGGCCCCGGCCGAGATCCAGATCGTCCACCAGGACGCGAGCTCGTCGGTCATCGCGACCCAGCCGATGGCCGCGGTCCCGCTGATCGCGCCTCCGCAGGGCGGCTGGATCGTCCTGCTCGGGGTCCGCGCGAAGAACATCGACGGCTGCGACACCAACCTGACGACGGCCCTCGTGGACGCCTGTGACGGCCAGATCCTCCAGGTCGATCGACGCCCCACGCAACTGGACCTCGGTACCGACGGATGGGGTCAGTCCTCCATCAACATGTTCGGCAACCTCCCGGTCTGCCCGCAGCTCACGGCGGCCCGGGATCTCGACAACGTGCCGTACCTCATCACCGTGTCGATCGAGGACGACGGGGGCCAGAAGGCCACCGCGTCGCTCACGGTGGTGCCGACCTGCCCGGCCGACGCGGGTTCGCGCTGCCCCTGCGAGTGCGATCGCGACTATGTGGTCGGCAACGCGTGCCCGGCGGTCCCGACGCCGCACGGGACCTGCCCGAGCTGACACCCTCCCCGCCCGGCCTCAGCCTCAGTTCGCGCGCACCGTTGCGCCCGGCGTGACGATCACCGTCACCGAATGGGTCGCCGTCTGGGCGCTCGACCCGGCGGTCGCAGATCCGGCGGTCGCAGATCCGGCGGTGTCATCGGACACCGCGACCGTGTGCGGGCCCGCTTCGACCACGACCTTGCGCGCGCCGCCGGGCTGCAGGAGCTTGCCCGGCCCCGCCTCGATGACCCCGAGCTCGAACTTCTCGATCGCGTCCCGGTCGGCCATCACCACGGTGCGCGTGATCCGGGCGCGGTCAGGCCCCAGGTACGTGACGGTGTAGCGGCCCGGCGCGAGCGTGCAGTCGAACGGCGGCGCGAGCTCGGTGCAGTGCGGCGCCCCCGTCACCGTGATCTTGCCGTCAAGCGTCGCCTCGATGCGCAGCGTCGCGCCCTCGACGAGGTCGCCGCCCTTCTCCAGCCCGCGGTCGCGTTGATCGGGGGGGGGCGGAGCGGGGGTGAACGGGGCAATCACGAGCGGCACGTGCCTGGGCATGGTCAGCGTGAAGCGCTGGATCCGGTTGGCCTCGACGAACACGTCGGCCGGCGTGTACGTGCGATCGATCGTCGTGGGCTGGTCGCTCTGCCGGATCTCGGCGCCCGGCGGGTTCGAGACGAAGTGCACGCGCACGAGCTCGTCGGACCGCTCGAGCGGCTGGACCAGGCGCTTCTGGCTGCCCAGGCCCGGCACCTCGAGGCGCACGGTGGCCGCGCGATAGCCGGTGCGCCGGAACCCGATCGACACCCACGTGCCGGGGCCGAGCGAGCGCAGCGTGACCGGCGTCGAGCCCATCGGCGTGCCGTCGATCTCGACGGCGGCGCCGGTCGGCTGCGAGTCGAGCTCGACGATCGCGACCGGCACGACCGGCACGACCGGCGCGACCGGCGCGGTGTTCGGACGCCGCCGCAGCGTGCGGCCGCCGAACAGGCCGAGCAGCACGACGGCCACCGCGATCACGGCGAGGATCGGCCCGCGCAGGCGCGGGCGGGCGGGCCTGCGCCGCGCGCGGGTCGCGGGCCGGCCGGCCGCGCCTGGCTGCACGAAGTCGAGCTGCGCGAGCGCGCGCGGTTGCGCCGCGAGATCGAACCGGCAGACCGCCTCGGTGGCGACCCCGGGCACGACCTGGAAGCTGACGGCCGTCGCGGCGTTGACCATCAGGTACAGCCCCAGGCCGGCCCCACCGGCCTTGCGATCGATCGGTTGCTCGGCGTGGAGGCACTTGTGCAGGTAGCGCAACACGGTCGCGCGCTCGAGCGTGCCGAACGCGTCGCGCACCGACACCGCGAACTGCCTGCCGTCGCACGCGTAGCGCACGATCACGCTCTGGTCGGTCCGCATCGTGATCCGCGACCGCGTCGAGACCCCCGCGAACAGCGGAGCGCCGTGCGCGTCGACCGGCGCGTCGTAGAGCGCGTTCATCACCAGCTCGTCGATGCACTGCTCGATCGGCGCGCGGTACGTGCGCGGGACCTGGGCCTGTTCGATGAGCTCGGCGATCCGCGACAGGCACCGCGACTTGTCCTGATAGTCGCCGACCACCCGCGCGTGGATCTGCGTCCCCGGCGCCATCATGCTCTCGAGCCCGCGCAGATCGCGCAGATCGTCGGTCAGGATGCGCGTCGCCATCGCGGACAGCCGGTCGGGGGCGACCCCGTCGGCGACCATCACGCCGGCGACGCGCGGCGAGGACTGCATGAGGTCGACGACCAGGGCGAGGTCCGAGCGCGGGATCACGGCGATCACCGGACCTGCGCCGGCCAGCTGCGGCCACAGCTCGCTCGCCGGCCGGGCGAGCTCGCCCTCGAGGTGGATCACGCTCAGCGCCCACGGCTCGCCGGTGCCGAGCGCGTCGCCGAGCGCGTCGAGCGTTCGATGGAGCTCGACCGCGCCGGCCGCCGCCAGCCCGGCCACCAGGGTTTGACCGAACGCCGCGTCGGGCGAGACCGCGATGATTCGCCGCGCGCGCAATCGGCACCCCTCCCCGGCCCGGCCCTAGCGGGACCTGAGGAGATACGTCGCAACGGCGAGCGCGACGGCGATGACGACCAGGATCGAGATCCGGGCGAGGCTGCGATCGGGCAGCGTGGGCATCGGCGCCGGCATGCGCTTCACGCGCGGCGTGATGAACCGCGAGCCGTCGGGTTCCACCGGCACGGCCACCGGGCGGGGCA
>JADGRB010000341.1 GCA_017881315.1 Pseudomonadota bacterium | reverse complement strand
CGGCCGCGGGCTTGGGGGCGGCGGCTGGCGCGGTCGCCGCCGCGGGTGCGGCCGCCGGCTTGGGGGCGGCGGCGGGCGCGGTCGGCGCTGCGGACACTGGCGCCGCAGACTGCGGGGGCCCCGCTTGCGTGGGTGCCACACCTCCACCGACGGGCCCTGCCCCTCCGATGCCGGAGATCTCGGGCGTGCGGCCTGGACCCACCACCAGGGGCGGGCGGATGACGCCACCGCGGGGACCGATGGTCATGACCATGCGCCGGCCCTCCATCATCGGTCGCTGCTCGACCATCGCGACGTCGTTGACCGCCTTGACCACCTGATCGAGCATCGCGTGCCCGGTCTCCGGGTGGACGATCTCGCGGCCCCGAAAGACAATGACCAGCTTGCACTTGTTCCCCTCGGCGAGGAACCGGCGGATGTGCTTCACCTTGAAGTCGAAGTCGTGCTCGTCCGTCTTGGGACGCAGCTTGATCTCCTTGAGGACGATCGTCGACTGATGCTTGCGCGAGGCCTTTTCCTTCTTCGACGTCTCGTACTTGAACTTGCCGAAGTCCATGATCTTGCAAACCGGCGGCGCGGCCCGAGGATTCACCTCGACCAGCTCCAGACCCATCTCTTCGGCCATCCGGAGGGCCTCGTGGGTGGGGATGACGCCGACTTGCGCGCCGTCGGCGCCGATGACGCGCACCTCGGGCACTCGGATGCGACGGCCGACTCGGTAGTTGTCCGTCACGCTGGGGGGGGCTTGGTTGAATGGCCTTGGGATGATCTTTCTCCTTTTCTGGGGTTTTTAAGTCAGGTCACTTCATTCTAATGCTTGCGGGGCCGTCGGGGCAGCGCCTACTGCGGGGATTTTTGCCTCCGCGGCGAGGCGCAGCGCGAATTCGTCCAGCGGGGTCGCGGGCTGCTGAACCCCCTCGCGGGTGCGCGGCGAAACGACGCGTGCCGCCATGTCCTTTTCGCCCACCACGAGCTGGTAAGGGATCTTCTCCAGCGTGGCGCGTCGAATCTTCGCGCCCAGCTTGTCGGCCGCCACATCGGCTTCGACGCGCAGCCCCTCGGCCCGGCAGCGGGCCACAACCTCGTGAGCGTAGCTCTCGGCGCGCTCGCTCACCGTCAGGACCCGCGCCTGCACCGGCGCCAGCCAGAGCGGGAACGCCCCCGCGAAATGCTCGATGAGAATCGCGATGAACCGCTCCACCGAGCCGAGGAGCGCCCGGTGGATCATCACCGGGCGCTGACGAGTTCCGTCGGCGGCCACGTATTCCAGCTCGAACCGCTGCGGGAGCTGGAAGTCGAGCTGGAAGGTGCCGCACTGCCACTCGCGGCCGAGAGCGTCGCGGATCTTGAGGTCGATCTTGGGGCCGTAGAACGCGCCCCCGCCTTCGTCCACCTCGAACGGCCTGCCGGTCGCCTCGAGGACGCGGCGGAGGGAGGCCTCGGCGCGGTCCCAGGCGGCGATCTCGCCCATGAAGCTCTCCGGGCGGGTCGAGAGGAACAGCTTGACCTCCGTGAACCCAAACAGATCGAGGATGTCCTGGCCGGCCTGCACGCAGTCGCGCACCTCGTTTTCGATCTGATCTTCGAGCACGAAGAGGTGCGCATCGTCCTGCGTGAACCCGCGCACGCGCAAGAGGCCGTGCAGCACGCCCGAGCGTTCGTACCGGTAGACCGTGCCAAGCTCGGCGAGGCGCAAGGGCAGATCGCGATACGAACGCATCTGCGAGCGGTAGATCGCGATGTGGAACGGGCAGTTCATCGGCTTGACGAGGTAGCGCTGCCCTTCCAGCTCCATCCCGCCAAACAGATTTTCTTTGTAGTGCTCGAGGTGACCAGAGGTGACCAGCAGCTGCTCGCGCGCGACGTGGGGGCTGTAGACCGGTTGGTAACCGCGGCGCACCACCTCGCGCCGGATCAGATCTTCGATCATCTGACGGACCAGCGCCCCCTTGGGGTGCCAGAGGGCAAACCCCGGGCCGACCAGATCGTCGAAGGAGAACAGATCCAGCTGCTTCCCCAGCGTCCGGTGGTCGCGCTTCTTGGCTTCTTCGATGCGGTGCAGGTGCTCGTCGAGCTCGGCCTGCGACGGAAACGCCGTTCCGTAGACCCGCTGGAGCTGCGCGTTGCGCTCGTCGCCGCGCCAGTAGGCGCCCGCGAACGACAGCACCTTGAAGGCCTTGATGTCGCCGGTGCGCTCGACGTGCGGGCCGCGGCAGAGATCGATGAAATCGCCGTGCTGGAAGTACGAGACCTCTTCCCCTTCCGGGATCGATTCGATGATCTCGACCTTGTACTTCTCGCCGCGCGACTTGAAGCGCTCGATGGCCTCGGCCCGCGGGACCACGTGGCGCACGAAGGGGAGATCCTCGGCGACGATCTTGCGCATCTCCGCCTCGATGCGCGCGGCGTCCTCGGGCGCGAACGGCTCGGTGTCGAAGTCGTAATAGAAGCCGGTCTCGATCGACGGACCGATGGCCACCTTGGCGTGCGGCCGCAGCCGTTTGACGGCGTCCGCCATCACGTGCGACGCCGAGTGGCGCATACGCGAGAGCGGATCGCTCGGAACGTCCCCCTTGTCGCGGGGGCGGACGACCTTGGGTCCGCTCACGCTGGAAGCTTGGCCGCGAGAACCGCTTGGGCCGAGGTGGTAGGCACGGGCGGGATTGAACCGCCGACCCCTACCGTGTCAAGGTAGTGCTCTTCCACTGAGCTACGTGCCTGTGCCGCTGATTCGAATCCGGGTACGTTACGGCTCCCGCCGTCGGTGTCAAGCGAAAGCCGAATGGACGGAGCTTTTGCTCTGGGATAGCCTGCGCCGACCTTGGCGATGGAGGAAGAGACCGCGCGCCCCGTTCGTGCAGCCGGCGCCGGTTTGGGTCGCGCGCCGGACCGCATAGAGCTGCTGGTTCCCGACGACGACTGTCCCGATCCGGAGGTCTCGCTGGTCGTTCCCGCGCTGAACGAGCCCATCACGATTGGGCGGTTCGTCGACTGGTGTCGCGAGGGGCTGAAGGCGGCGGGCGTGAAAGGCGAGATCCTGATCGTCGACAGCTCGAACGATCGCACGCCCGACATCGCGGTCGAGCACGGCGCGCGGGTTCTGCGCGCGCCCAAGCGGGGTCTCGGCCGCGCGTACATCGACGCCCTGCCCTTCGTCCGCGGCCGGTACGTCATCATGGGCGACGCCGACTGCACCTACGACTTTCGCAACATTGCTCCCTTCATGGAGGCGTTTCGCCGCGGCGCCGAGTTCGTGATGGGCTCTCGGTTCAAAGGCACCATCGATCCCGGGGCCATGCCGCCGCTGCACCAGTACTTCGGCACCCCGGTCACGACCTGGATCCTCAACATCATGTACGGCTGTCGCTTCAGCGACATCCACTGCGGGATGCGCGGGCTCACCCGGGCGGCCTACGAGAAGCTGGGGCTCAAGGCGCAGAAGTGGGAATACGCCTCGGAGATGATCATCAAGGCGGTGAAGCTGGGCCTGCGAACCGAAGAGGTTCCGATCCACTTCTTGAAGGACATGGAGGGTCGAACCAGTCACCTCAAGGCCAGCTGGTACGCGCCCTGGGTAGCGGGCTGGCAAAACCTGCGGGTGTTCTTCCTGTTTCGCCCGGATTTCTTTCTGCGCTGGCCGGGCCGGGTTCTCTTCATGCTCGGGACGCTGCTGGTCTTCGGGCTGGCGTTCGGACCGGTGACGGTGGGCGGTGTTCAGCTGGCGCTCTACTCGCAGGTCCTGGGGCTGTTTTCGTTCGCGCTGGGGAGCAGCTTTCTGGGGCTCGACGCCCTGACCACGCTGTACCTGAAGTTCGACCGACGACTCTGTCTGCGGTTGCAGCGGGTCTACGACTACGACGTCGTCTCGCCGCTGAGCGCGCTGTGCGTGGCCGCCGGCGGCGCGATCTGTTTTTCGTTCGTGAAGGACTGGATCAAGGACGGGTTCAAGATCTTCCACCTGTCCCACGGGTTCATCGCGGGCCTCGGCCTGGCGATGATCGGCTTCCAGCTGTTCCTGCGGACCCTCACGGTGACGCTCTTCAGCTTCGGCAGCTCGCCGGACGACGTCCCCTAGCGGCGGGGTCGAGCGTCAGGATTTTGGGGCCTGCGACCGCCAGTAGGCGAGCGTGGCATCGACCGTCTCGGCCAGCGAAAAGCGTGGCGCATAGCCAAGCGATTGCATGCGGCTCCCGTCACCGACGATCCGGGGATCGTCCGCCGGCCGCAGGCGTGACGGATCGGGCACCGGTTGGAATGGCCGCTGCGCCAGCCCCTGCAGCAACGACAAGACCGATTCCAGCGTCGCGCCGCGGCCGTTGCAAAGGTTGTATGTGGTACCAGCAATCCCCCGTTCGGACACCAGGATCAGCCCCGCGACGGCGTCCCGCACGTCGACGAAATCGCGCTCCGAGGTCAGCGGGCCAATCGAGAACCGATCGGTTTCGCCGCGCTCGATCGCGACGACGTTCCGGCAGAAGTCCGACAGGGCGTCCTTCGTCTTGCGGGGACCGACGATCGCGAACGGGCGGACGTGCATCGCGCGCAGCCCGTGGACCTCGGCGTAGACCCGAAACAGCAGACCCTGGCTGACCTTGCTCACGCCGTAGGGGCTGGTTGGCAGCAGCGGCAGGTCCTCGCCCAGAATCGGCACCTCGGCCGCCGTCTTGCCGTACTCGGCGCTGGAACCGACCGATACCACGCTGGCCGCGGGCGACGACAGGCGCACGGCGTCGAGCAGGTTGAGCGATCCGATGACGTTGGTCTCGATCGTGCGGGCCGGATCGTCGAACGACTCGCGGATGTTGTTGAGCGCGGCCAGGTGGAACACCCGGTCGGGACGGGCCGTCGCGATCGCATCCGACAGCGCCGCGCGCGAGGTGACGTCGCCGAGCAGGCGCACCACGCCGTCGTCTCGACCCTCCGCCGGCGAGTGCCGCCGCGTGAAGCCGAAGACCTCGTCCCCGGCCGCGCGGAGCGCTTCCGCCAACCAGGATCCGATGAAGCCGTCGACCCCGGTGATGAACGAGCGCATCACCCGGCCGAGGGGAGAATGACCGCCTGCCCGCTCTTCGCGGCGGCATAGACGGCGTTGACGATCTGCATGGCGTGCAGGCCGTCTTCGCCGCTCCCGAGAGGCTGGCGGTGCCCGTCGATGGCGCCGACAAACTCCTCCCACTCGGCTTTCCAGGAGACGTCGCCGCCCCGATATTCGATGGTGCGGTGGCTGAAGGGCCCGTTCGGATCGTGCTGGCTG
>JADGRB010000340.1 GCA_017881315.1 Pseudomonadota bacterium | reverse complement strand
GTACGGCGATCTGAAATCGTGCTCATGCGTGGTGGGCGCCCGCCGGGCGGCTTCGTAGGTCAGGCGGCGGATCTGCGTGCCCGCGCGGAGCAGCTCGTTGGCGCGGTTCTGGATCCCATCGGTGACGTCGCTGTCGGCCGGGCCGCCGTGGGGCGGGTTGTACTTGAAGCCGCCGTCGCGGGGCGGATTGTGGGACGGCGTGATGATGATGCCGTGCGACAGACCCTCGCGCCGGGCGTCGTTGAACGACAGGATGGCGCGCGACAGCGCGGGCGTGGGGGTGTAGTCGCCCTCGCGCGAGACCCGCGTCTCGACGCCGGCAGCGGCCAGCACCTCCAGCGCCGTCCGCAGCGCCGGTCCCGAGGCGGCGTGCGTGTCGGCGCCCAGGAAGAGTGGCCCGGTGATACCGACCGCGGCGCGGTGCTCGCAGATCGCCTGCGTGATCACCAGGACGTGGGCCTCGTTGAACGCGCCGTCCTCCGCCGCGCCCCGGTGCCCGCTGGTTCCGAAGGCCACCAGCTCGCGCGGGTTCGACGGATCGGGCCGGCGGTCGTAGTAGGCCGCGACCAGCCGATCGACGTCGATCAGGGCTTCCGCGGGGGCTGGTTTTCCGGCGAGTGGCGAGACGGGCATGACGCGACGGTAAGCTCGGACGTGTCCAGTGGGAAGACCCCCGGCGTTCAGGGCAGCCCGTGCTCCAGCGGCGAGAACGCGGGGGCCGGATAGATCGCGAACCAGCCGGCGTAGCCCAGGTCGGGGCTGGTGATCACGATATCGGGCGCCGGCGAGCCCGAGGCCGCGAGCTGGGCCTGGCTGAAGCGGGCGAACTTTCCGGCCGCGGCCGCCAACCAGAGACCACCCTCCTCGTCGAAAGCGATGCCGGTCGGGAGCCCCAGCACGTTGGTGCCGATCTGGATCGCGGGCGTGACCGTTTTCGCGCCGGTGCCGGCCAGATCGGCGGGGGACAGCGCGGCCAGGATTTGGTCGTAGCTCACCCACAAGTTGCCGTTGGCGTCGAAGGCGATCCCCTGCGGGGCCGAGAGTGCGAGTACCACCGGCGCAGGACTCTGGGCAGTGATGGTGCAATCCGCGCTCGCGCCCGAGGTCGCCAGGTGGGCCGCATCGATGCGGACGACCGTGTCGTCACCGGTCGCCACCCACATGTTCCCCGAGGTGTCGAAGGCGATGCCGGACGGGCTGGTGATGCCGGTCCTCTCGACCGCGGCGGTGGGGTTCGTCGCGCTGAGCTGGGCGACGGTGAACTCGACGACCTTGTTCGCGCCGACGACGGAGACCCAGAGGTTGCCCGAGGGGTCGAGGGCCAGCACCCCCGGACCCGGGATCGCGCTGCCGAACGAGGGGCTGGAGAGCGAGATCTCCGGCGTCTTGTCGCCGCCGGCATTGAACATCGACGCCGAATACCGCGCCACCGGTGGATCGACGGTCGTCGCGCCGGTGACCCAGACGTTGCCGAGCTGGTCGAACGTGAAGCCCCCGGAGCCTGAGGTGTTCGCTGCCACCGCGGCCGAAGCCGTCCCCGTGGCCGCCACCGTTGCGGGGGCATAACCGAGCAACGTGGCGCTGGAGGACGCGTCGGAAACGCCAGTCCACAGCTTGCCGCTGGTCGCGATCGCCGCGTAGGTGACGTTCACCGTGGTGGTCTGGCCGGCGTGCACGCACGGGCTGGCGACGTCAATCGTCGGCGTGTATGCCGTGCGCACGATCGTTCCACCCTCCGCGACCAAGAACGCCTTCACGTCCTGGGGGCCAGCCGTCGGCGTCAGATCGGTGTCGCTGGTGACGTTCTGTCCACCCACGGTGACCAGACCAAGCCCGCTCGGGGTACCGGTGATTCGGATAGAGAGCGTCCCGCTGCCGCTGCCCGTGGCGCAGGTCCCGCCCGTGGCGCCGCCGCCACCCCCACACCCGCCCGGCCCAGCGATCGCAAGCAGCGCGACAGCCCCAACAGCCCCACAAACGTGTCGGAACGGATTCGTCATGCGCCACATTTTCGACCGAACGCGCCGAAAACACCAGTCGCTCGTTCGACGGCGGGTGCATCGTTAGGTCGAGAGCATTTTGTTTCTTGACACCCCCGCCGCGCCCTTGATACAGCCGCGCAAACCGCCGGAGATCCCGAGATGATCAAACGATCTAAAATCACACGCGCGGCAATCAGACGCGCGAGGTTGCGACTCGGGAAGAATCCCGCCACCTACGACAAGCGCGACCTTCTGTTTGCGCAGTACCGAACCGCAGAAGCGTTGCCCTCGCATCCGAAATACTTCGGTCACGAGAAGCTCTTCGGCGCGAATGCCTGGCAGATGCTCGGCAACGGTCCCGACAACTCCGTCTCTTCGGGATTCAAAGGCGCCGGCGATTGCGTCTTCGCCGGCGGCGATCACGAAACGATGTTGTGGACGCTGGAAGGCGGCAAGCCGGCCAGGTTCACCGGCGCCAACGCCATCCGGGACTACAGCGCGGTCACCGGCTACGACCCCAGGGCCCCGCTCGATGACCATGGCGACAACCCTACCGACCGCGGAACCAACACGCGCGATGGGCTCAGCTACCGGCGCAAGACCGGTTTGATCGACGCGACCGGCAAGCGACACAAGATCGGCGCCTACGTCTCCCTCGAGCTGGGCAACATCGACCAGCTCCTGGAGGCCCTCTATCTGTTCGGCGTCGTCGGCATCGGGATCAGGTTCCCGAACTCGGCCATGGATCAATTCAATGCCGGCAAGCCCTGGAGCGTGGTGCCCGGCCCGCCCGCCACCGAGGGTCACTACATTCCGCTGGTCGCGTCCCGCACCAACCTCGAGTGTGTGACCTGGGGCCGGATCCAGCAGATGACCCAGCAGTTCTACAGGACCTACTGCGACGAGGCCTGGGCGATTCTCTCGCCCGAGATGCTCAAGGGCGGCAAGTCTCTCGAAGGCTTCGATCTGGCGCAACTCCAGGCCGACCTGAAGCTGCTCTGACGTTTTCCCGGACGGGTCCTTGACTCGGCGTATTTGATACGCACCGTCACTAGTTGATCCATCAGGGGAATCCTGAGTCGCAACCGCGCATTGGTTTCGAAACAGCGAATCGAATTTTCTTTTCGGTTTCGAAACTCGTTCGGGTTTCGGTACGCGCTGAGCCCGCGTCGAACGATCGAACGATCGCGTTAAAGCACTAAGAGACCCAACAGAGTGTGATCGGCCGCGGCCAAACGTGCGCCTCGGTCACCTCTCCCCTGTCTTGTCGTCGAGCTCAGCCGTCCTGAGCTCCGACGGTCGCCGTGGCGCTGAGCTTCAGCGCCCGCGCGTCGCCACACGAACGCTCGCAAAAAGGATCCCCCGATGAAATCGTCGATTGCCCTCCTGCTCCAGCTCGCGGTGGTCGCACTGGCAATTGGCGGCGGCAACGCGCTTGCCCAGACGGCGCTCCCGCGGGCGGCCTCCGTGGCGCTCGATCGATTCTCTCCCGGCGAGGCCGGTTCCGGATGGTTCGCGCTCGACGTGCTCGATCTGCGGGGGCGTGGCCGCTGGGACGCCTCGGTGGTCGTCGACGAGGCTTACCACCCTCTGGTCCTGCGCTCCTCGGATGGCTCACCCGATCAGGCGGTCGTCAGCAATCAGCTGGTGACACACCTCCAGGGGGCGGTCTTCCTGGCCGACCGCGTGCGCCTCGCGCTGTCGCTACCTCTGGTCCTCTTCGAGTCGGGCGAGCCGGTGGTGGTCGGCGGCGTCGCCTACCCGCAGCCGGAAGCCGGCGTCGGTGATCCCCGCCTCGGCGCCGACGTTCGCGTGTTTGGAGACGAAGCCGGTCCCCTGGTCGGCGCCGCCGGCCTGCAGATGGACCTGCCGATCCATCTCGGCGACCGACGCTACGGGCGAGAGAACGACCTCCGCCTCGCGCCCCACTTCGCCCTCGCCGGCCAGGTGGGTCCCGCGGGCATCCTGGCCTACGCCGGCCGTATCGGCTTCCTGGCGCACCTGCCGCGCGATCTGAATAGCGGGCTCCCGCGTGGAACGGACCTCGAGCTCGCGGGCGCCGTCGGGGTGCGGGTCTGGCGCAATCAACTTCTGATCGGGCCGGAGATCTATGGCGCCACGATGCTGGACGGCAACGGGCCCTTCGCCACCAGCAGCTCGCCGCTCGAATGGCTCCTGGGCGGCCACTACCAGAACCGCAACGGGTTCGGCGCCGGAATCGGATTCGGCGCCGGCCTGGTGCAAGCCACCGGCACGCCCCCGATTCGCTTTCTTCTCGACGTCAACTTCACGCCCCGCACGGAGATCCAATGACCAGCGCTCGCTTCCCCAGAATCCGTCGCTCGCTATTGGTCACCGCGACGCTCGCGACGGCTGCGATTGGGTGCGGCGCCGAGCATCCGGGATCACCGTCGAGCCAGCCGTCGGCTGGTATTCGCATCGCAGCCTTCGTCAACGGCGACTTCGAAACCGGCGCGATCGGGTCGGTTCCGGCGAGCTGGACCGTCCAGACCAAGACCAATCCCACCATCACGGACACCACGCCCAGTCCGCAGACCCTGGCCAGCCTGAACCTGGCCGCGGGCGGCTACGCGGCGACCTTCACCGTGGGCGGCACCCCGACGGAGTCGCAGACCGATCCCGATCTGGGCGTGGCGGGATCGTTGCGCTACCCGAGATACGGGTTGAACGCCGCGCGCGTCAACTACGTTTCGGGCGCGAGCAATAACACAAACGGCGCCAACGCCAACGTCAACGTCCTTCGCCAGACGATGACGATCGCCAACGGCGACGTCGACGCCAGCGACAACAAGGCACACGTCCGGTTCGTCATCGCGCCCGTGCTTCAAAACGGGGGACACCCGTACACCCAGCAACCGTATTACTACGTCCAGCTGCAGAATCTGACCAAAGGGACCACGCTCTATCAGGACTTCAACATCAGCGCCCAGCCCGGCGTGCCCTGGAAGCTGGTCGGGATCATCAACTACACGGACTGGCAGCTCGTCGACATCGCGCCCGGAAACGCGGCGCTAGCGGTGGGCGACCAGGTCGAGCTCGTGGTGGTGGGCTCCGGCTGCTCGCCGGGCGGTCACTGGGGTCGCGTCTATGTCGACGGTGTTGGCTCGAGCATCCCGGGCATCTACACCTACGCGACCGGGCCGTCGGCCGCCAACGCGGGCAGCAACATCACCTACGTCTTCAACTACAAGAACGGCGGCACCACGCCGGTCGCGACGACGAAGATCGACGTCGTCATCCCCACGGGCACG
>JADGRB010000339.1 GCA_017881315.1 Pseudomonadota bacterium | reverse complement strand
GCCGGCGGCGCCCACCTGTACCGCCCCGCCCGTTCCGGTCACGCCGGGGGGATCGTACGTGCTCGAACACGACGCGGTCGCGAAGGCGGCGACCCATATCGCGGTCGCGGCGCCGATCTTAGCCATTGGAAGCGGGCGGCCAGGTGGAGACGGGCGGGGTTTGCAGGCAGTTGGAGATGAAGGTCTCGCTCTTGTGCAGGTCGACGTCGGGCTCACGAATCTCGAGACCGAGCGGCGACAGCAGATGGTGCAGATCGATGCGACCGTCGCGCCGTCCGCCGGCGAGGATGCGCGTCACGCGCCCCTCGATGGCCGCGATGCGAACGCCGCCACCGCGGCCCGAGTTCCAGACCCGCGAGTCGCTGCTGATGCCGCGATCGTCGCCGATGACGAAGACCTCGTCGGGAAGCACTCGATAGCCGGGAAAGGAGGCCCCCCCCGGGGTCGTGACGGTCAGATAGACCTTGTCCTCGAGAAACTCGACCGCGAGCCGCCCGCGGATGGTCAGCTTTCCCATCACGGCGGCGAAGGGTCCGGCGTCGCAGGTGGGCACGATCCAGTTGTTGACGATGGCGTGGCCCAGCTGAAACGAGATGTAGTCGCCCGGCAGACCGAGCACGCGTTTGACGATCGGCTTCGGGGCTGCCGCCGCGCCGTCCCGGTTCTCGGCGCCCGGAAACACAATCACCTCGCCCCGGCGAGGGAGCTTGGCCCCGATGCGATGGTTCGACAGCGGCAGCTTCAGACCATAGGCGAGCTTGTCGACCAGCAGCCGGTCGCCGACGTTGAGTGTCGGGAGCATCGAGACGCTCACCACGCGATGGAGCTCGGCGACCGAGCTGCGAAATCCCAGCGCCAGCACGGCGGCGACGGCGACCGCGGCGACCACGCGCGCGACGCGACGGCCGGAAGGCCGCGCGCCTGTCTCGAAGGCAGGCTTCCCGGTTCGGGAGGTGGCGCCCAACCGATCGCGCCAGTAACCAATCGTCTCCGAAACCGCGATGAACAGAAAGATGCCGAGGATCAGAGGAGACTCATCGGCGAACCGCGCCACCAGGGACCGCAATCCCCCCGGACCGCCTTCCATGCGCGACGGTATCGCGCCACGGAGAGCCACCAGCGTCACGCCCAGCGGCAAGAGCAGCGACCAGAAAAATCGGGACGCCGTCCTCTTGATCGCGTCGAGGGGAGCGTCCGGAGACCGGAGCGTGGTGAGATGCGACATCAGACTTCAGTTGGTGGACATGTTGAGTTGATCGCACTGGTCGTAGGGAGGCTTTGCCGTGATCGTCCCCTTGGAGAGCTGGTCGACGTACAGGAAGACGGCCAGGCCGGCGTTGATGGCGCCACGAGTGCCCCAGCTATTCGCGTCGGTGTAAACGTTTTGCCCCGTCATCGGGTCGCGGGTGTAAGCGAGCTGCCACTTTGACGACGCCACCCCGGTCGATCCGATCGCCGTGGCGAACAGGTCCGCCGGACAGTAAGGAATCAAGTTGCCGCCGGGGCCCCCCACGGGGTTCGCGGCGCGGAATGCATCGGCGTATCCCGCCTGGGTCGGATCGCTCGGTCGCTGCAGGCAGATCGGGAACTGGTTGTCCGTCGTGACACCGCTTTGCACCTGGCCGCGCTGATCCATGACGGGCGCGCCGGCGGGATAGCCGGCGGCCCAGTAGAGCGACAGGTCTCGGCGGATGGACAGATCTTTGGCGGCCGTGGTGGCCGTCCAGCCCGCGTCGGGCGGGACCGCCACCCGAACCACTTGGCGATTCTCGAGGGCGCACAGGCGCAGCCAAAGCTCCATGTCGCCGTTCGTGCCGATGAGGTCGGTGGTGCCGCCCGTCAGATCCAGCACCCCGCGGCGATAGAGCAGCTGATCGAGTGTCGGGTTGGCAACGTTGATGTCCGCCGGAAGGACGTGCACGCAAAGCTGCTGTGCCAGCTCGAGCATGTTGGGTGTCCCCGGCGTGGTGAAGCTCCGTTGCTGGCCGAGGATCGGCGTCGTCGCCACGATGGTCAGAAGCGCCGGCGGAATCTGCTTCTGCGTCCCGCCCAGCGCCATCCAGGCCATATAGCGGGCGCCGTAGTCGTCCGGAGTTCCGGTCGCCGCCATGACCGCCGGTGGGCCGAAGACCTGTTGCCGGTTGATGCCGGAAGAATCGGTCGGCCCGAATAGCCCGATACGGAAGTTGGCGACGCGCGCGTCCCCGCCGGTCATGAGCGAGATCTCGTCGGCGAGCAACCCCTTGGCGTCCCCCTGCGGACCGTGGCAGTTGATGCAGATGTTGGTGAACACCGCCGCGCCGGGCGATTGGGTGTAGACCGGAGCGGACGGATCCGGCGACGGGGATACGATGCTCATCCAGAGCGGGCGGTCGTTGCCCTGGAAATTGCCCGCCGTGGGAATTCCGTTGAAGTTGCAGGCTGGCTTCTGCTGCCAAAGACCGAACGGCAGCTCGGTCGTGAGAACCTGTCGGACCGAGTCGGTGAGCGTCACGGTTTCGAGATCGTCGACGACCTGTTGCAGGTGCGCGAGCTGGTCGGCGGTCGCACTGGCGTTGACCGCCATATGATCGACGAGGGCGGTCGCCCAGTCGGGCCGCCTCGGCGTCCATTGGGGGGCTGGGGGCAAGGGGGCGGGTGGATCGGTCGCATCGGTGACGACCCAGTGCGCCCGGTCGGGAACCCCGTCGGCCGGCATGATGAGCTTGGTGACGTCGGTCGGGCTGTACTGAGGCTTGTCCTGCGGGGTGAGGGGATCGGTGGGCAGCACGCGATTCTCGACCGCGGGGTCGACGAGATCCGTTGTGTCGGGGCAGTAGTTGTAGCGGTGACCCGCGCGGAAGGTGGCCAGCCGGGTGGCGGCCGCGGCCTGGGCGGCCGGATATCCCGGATCGGTCGGTTTGACCTCGAGGTAGGGCTGCGGGTTCAGATCGACCTTTCCCCTGATCAGCGCGGCATCAACCACGTCTTCATTCGCGCTCGGGTCGACCTGGACCGCGGGGATGCTCACCATCCAGTCGCCCATGATCTGATGGACCCGGCAGTCGTAGCCGGGAGTGTTCATGGGCATGTGGGGGAAGATCGCCAGATCGTCGACGTAGTCGAACGGCGTATCGACGTTGCGGTAAATGAGGCTCCGCCAGGGGGCATCGATGAAATCGATGATCTGGCCGGGCATTACGCACCAGCCGTCCGTCTCGTCCTCCTCGCAGGTTTCGTACTTGGCCGTGTAGGTGGTCCCCACCGTGCTCGGGTAATCGCGCAGCGACGGCGTGATGTACGGGATCGGGACGTCCTGCCGCGCGCTGCGCGCGCGGATCGGGCTGGTTCGGTCGAGGGGGAACTGGAAGATGCCGCCGTTCGGGCCGGGAAGGAAGTTGAGGATGTCGCTCAACGCCGGCGCTTTGATGGAGGGGAAGCCGCGCGGGTTGTGGCAATGGGCGCAGTTGCCGACCATGTAGGCCTGCGCCCTCAGCTCCTGAGGGGTGCGCGGCGTACGGGGGAGCTGCGTCTGGTCGAGCGGGAGCACGTCGGCGGGCGACGTCATGCCGGAAACCACCTTGTAGTCGATCAGGCGCTTGAGCTGCGTCAGCTCGTCGCCCGTTGCCGGCTCGATGACCCCCTCCACTCCGGGGGCCACCGTCGCCACCTGCAACGGCGTGAAGCCCAGGACGAAGGAGGCGCTGGGGCTTCCCATGTGGCACTGAATGCAGCGCTGGCTTCCCGGGATGGCGTAGTGCCGGACCAGCCCCGGGTTCTCGTTTTCGAGCACGTAGTCGACGTTGGGCGGTTTGGAGGCGATGATTGCCGCCGCCCTCGGTTCGTCGGTGATGTAGCTGGTCATACGATCGGCAAAGGGCTCGCCGCTGCGCAACGGATCCTGGAGGAGGGTCGCGCTGGTCTCGGCCTCGTCCCAGATGTACGTCCCGAACAGAGCGGTCTGCGCGATGGTCCCGTCGGGATTGGTCTGATCGGGACGGGCCACAATCAGGCGGGTTTCGATCTTCTTGTACGCGTCGTTGCCGCCGGCGTCGATCACGTGCTTGAGAAACGTCTTGTAAAAGCGCGTGTTGGGCGGGATCTGAAACTGTTGGGTGGTCTTGTCGAAGCTGATCGCTTGGCCGTGGGGGACGCGCACGTGGCGCATCTTGCCGGCGTCGTCGGACCAGAGCGGATAGGCCGGCAGGTAGGAGATCACGCCGTTGCGGGCCAGCTCGTCGCTGTCGAAGGTGGTGAGATCGGTCGCGGCCAGGCTGAGCGGTAGCTGCGTGGCCCCCGCGAAGAACGCGTCGAGCTGATCCATCGTCGATCCGTTGAGGCCCACGATGTACTTGTTGGGGATGCAGCTCCCGATGTTGGTGAGCACCGCCCCGAGCTCCGGGCTCAAGGAGTAGTCGGCCTGCGAGCTCGAGTTGGAAGACGGCGTGGACCCGCCGCCGAGCGTAGAACCGCCGTCCGGCGCGGTCGCCGATCCTCCCGAAGCTCCCGAGGCAGCCGTCGCGCTCGAGTCCGGCGTCGAGCCGGCCGACGCGGAGCCGTCCGACCCCGCATCGGGCCCCGTGGACCCACCATCCGCGCCGCTCATCGGGTTGAGCTGGAATGAGCCTACCGGGCTCCCCTGCGCGATCCAGAGCTCCAGCAGCTCGACCAGCTGAACGACCGGATCGGTCGGGCCGCGCCTATCGTAAGCCGTCCCGTTGGGAGAGCCGGCGGGTGGCATGTATTTGGTGGCGTCGTCCGTCTTGACGTAGGTGTCGAGGATCGCCTGCGTGACCATCGTGGGGAAGGTCGCCTGCGTGACGACGAAGCCGCCGTAGCTTCCGGCGACGTGGCAGGCGCCGCAGACCGATTTGAACCGATCGAAGAGCACGTTGGTAAAGAAGATGTTTTGGTCGGAGCTGCCGATGGTTGGCATGGTCACCGACGATCGCGCCGGCAGCGGGTCGGACGACCGGGCGTTGGGACAGTGGACTCCGCTGAGAAATACGGTCGGGTCGTTCCCGAATTCGTTGGTCGTGCCCGGTCCTCCGGGGCGGCCGCAGCCGGACAGAATGCCAACCGCTCCCAAGCAGAGCGCGCGCACGGCGGCTTTTTTCGAAACGGACATGGGCCTACTCCACCCTCACGAGAACGTTGTCGAACGAGACGCGCAGCGAAGGCTGCGCGATCGGCTTGACGGCGATCAGACGCACCGCGATCGAGCTGATACCGAGCGGCACCTGCGGCGTGGTCCCCGCGACGGTTTGCCAGCTGTC
>JADGRB010000338.1 GCA_017881315.1 Pseudomonadota bacterium | reverse complement strand
GCCAGCTTGGAGCTGGAGGTCGTCACGTACGGGGTGACGGACGCCGGCCAGGCCGTGCCCGCGACGAAGAACGAGACGTTCGCGGCCCCGCCGCCGTTCACCACGACGATGGACACCGTTCCGTCCGACAGGTTCGTGAACGCCACGACCAGCGGCACGGTCCCGGACGCTTTGGGGGCGCCGCTGACGTCGACACGGTAGTAGCCGGGGCGCACGTACTTGCTGAAGTTCCCCAGCGCGTAGAGCTGCGCGGGCGGGCTGCTCGCGTTCGGCACGAGTGCCTGGGTCCACCAGTAGTGCCACCCGTTCACGCCGCCGGTCGAGAACGCCGCGTAGATCATCGTCGCGATGGTGATCGGTCCCGTGTCGCCCGGCGTGCACTCCGTCTCCCAGACGTGGTGCGTGTTGTTCGCGGGCGGCGCCGGACGCGCATACGTCCCCGCGCTGGTTCCGCCGTAGTCGTGCGTCGCCATCACGTTGACGAAGGAGTCGGCGGTCGCGTCGGCCAGGATCGCGGTGCTGAAGTTGTCGCCGCCCCAGATGTTGCCCCAGTTGTCGGGCTCGGCCGCGAGCACCTTGACGGGCGGGCTGAGCGCGGCCAGCGCCGGGCCCAGGACCTTGATCCAGGCCACCATCTGTGACGAGTTAAAGATGCACGACTGGTAGCTGGCCGTGAAATCAGGCTCGTTCTGCGCCGAGATGGCGAAGAGGTCGACGCCTCCGTGGCTCTTGTAGAACGCGGGAAACCCCGCGAGCACCTTGGCCCACGCCGCGTAACTGGCCGTGTTCAGGTGGCCGCCGTTGTTGACGTTGTTGTTGTCCTTCATGCTGGCCTGCGGTGACCAGGGCGCCGCCCAAACCTTGCACGCGCTGCCGTTGAACTTGACGCACGCCGTGCCGTCGGCGTAGCCCGCGGCGCCCATGATGTTGGGCGAGCCGCTCGTGCCGTCGATGCCGACGCGGAGCAGGTTGAGCCCCATCCCGTTGACCGGGTCCCACAGGAGCGTCTGCATGGCCGTCGACGACGAGCCTTGCCAGACGTCGGCTTCGCCGAAGCCGTCGACCACTTGATGGGTCTTCGTCGGATCAACCGTGATGTCGCCCGTCTGGGCCGTCCCCGGCGTCTTCGTTCCGACGTACATGCCGCCAGCGCCGCCGCTGCCGGTCGTGCCCGCCGAGCCGGTGCTGGAGGTCCCGCCGCTCCCCGTTCCGACCGTTCCCGCGCGGCCGCCGGAGCCGGTCGTACCGGCTGTACCGGTCGTGCCCCCCGAACCGACGCGACCACCGGCACCACCGGTGGAATTGCTGCCGCCAGAGCCCCTGCCCGCCGCGCCACCGGTTCCAGTAGTTGTTCCACTCCCGCCCGTACTGACGCTGCCGCCCTGTCCCGTCGAGCCGCCTGCCGCGCTCCCGGCCGAGCCGGTGTTCCCGCCCGAGCTGGTGTTGCCGCCCGAGGCGCTACTGCCCCCGCTGGCTGTGCTCCCACCTTCGGCGGATGAGCCTCCAGTGCCCTCCGTCGTGATCGAACCATTGGCGCAAGCCAAACCACCAATCAACATGGTGGCGACAAGAGAACGGCGCAGAGTGTCGCTATGCATGGGGACTCCTCATTTTCGTCGCGGGCTACCAGCTGGGTTCAGGCACTGGACGAAGGGTTTTACTTGAGGGTCATTGCCGGCTGGCCAATGCGGTTGTCACTGAAAAGACAGGAATCAATCCGTTGAGACAGTTACATGTGGGGAGATGTATCCTCCGCACCGTGGAAGGCGTAGGCCAGCAGGGGAACGGTGACGGTGAATTGAAGTTCGAGCTCCGGCACCCAAGACTGGGGACGGTCGAAATCGTCATTGCCGCGCGGGTCGCCGGGGTGAATTCCGTGACAAAGATACGGCCGACAGGACAGGGGCAGACATGAGGCTGGTAAAGTTCCGCATTGGCGACGATCAGCTGGCCGTTAGACCATCCGAGGGAGGGTTTTCGGTGACCCTCGGATCCGTGTCTCTCTGGCTGGATCGAGATACGGCCGAAGAGCTCATGTGCCTCATCGCGGACGCACTGGAGCCAGGGGATCCGCTCTGGACCGCTTCGACGGGCTCGAACTGATCGAGTCGCGGTTGTCCGCGCCCCGATCTCGGACTGCCTCCGCTATTCCTCTGCGGCTGCGGCCGTCTGCTGCAGCCGGGGCAGCAGCGCGCTGTGCGGAAAGCGCTTGGCGAAAGCAGCGAAGGCACGACGCGTCTGATCGGCGCGGCCGGCGCCGGAGAGCGATCGGACTCGCAAGGCCTCACGCTCCTCGGCCAAGCGTCCGTTCGGGAAGCGGCGGGCATGCTCGGCGATCAACACGAGCGCATCCGAAAAGTTGCGGCTGGCGTACTGGGACTGAGCGCGCTGAAGCAGCTCGAGCTCAGCCGAATAGGACTCGTGGGCGGAAGCCAACCGGCTGATACGCCGGCTCCTGGTGGACACCGGTTGCGGAGCCGGTATCGGCGCCATCGCTGAGGGCTCGGGCGCGGAGCGGCGAACCGAGGACGCGGTCAAATGTGGGACGGACATGGGTACGATCTCCGGAGCGTGCGCCGCGCGAGCACGAAGGGCTGCCGTGGCGCCAGCCGCCGCCAGGCTCAGAACCACCGAGGCGGCCAACGCGACCCGCAGGCCACGCCACCGCGACGGAGTCGCCGGAGTGAGCATCGGCGCCGACGCGAGATTCGCCGCTGAGGCGGTCGCGCGTGCCCGAGCCAGCAATCTTGCGCGCACCAAGTCCGGTGCTCGCTGGATGGTCCGTCCGCGCTCCATGACGGCTTCCAACTGATCGTCCGTAATCAAGTCACCGCGCCTCATCATCGTATCCCCCCGCCAACAACCGCCGCAACGCGGACGCCAGTTCCTTGCGCGCTTTTCGCAGCCTCGCATATGCCCCGAACCGGGTGATGGATAGCTTCGCCGCGACATCGACGATGGAGAACCCATCGAGGTCGTGCATGATGACAACCGCTCGGCGCTGTAGCGGGACGCGGTCGAGAGCGGCCATCAAGAGTTGAGTCGACTCCTTGGACCGAAGCGACGCTTCGGGGCCGAGGGCGTGGTCCTCGGTTTCCAACTCGGCGTACGGAACCTCGCGCGCCCTCCGCCGGCGATGAGCACAGACCACTCGGAAAGCTATCGCGAACAGGTAAGGGCGGAATGGTCGGCTGGTGTCCAGAGTCGGCCAGTTCCGGTGCAATACGACGAAGACCTCCTGCGCGAGATCCTCGATCTCTCGCGGGTTCGCGCCCATTCGCTGGAGAGTCGCGAAGAGGTAGTCGAGCTCCCTCTCGTAGACTTGGAGGCAGCCGCTCTCCGGCGGGGTCTGTGGCAGGGGCGAACGAACCTGTCGAAGATAACCCATGCCGTATTCTAACCTGTCGGGCCGTGTTCGATTTGTTTATCGAAATCTCAGAGCAAAATCGACACCGAGCACCAACGCGAAGCGCGGGGTCGACCAGACCGGCATCGAATCCAGCGTGACGGTTCCTTGCGTCAACCGGGTCAGGCCCTCCGCGCGCGCGACAATGCAGGTGCGACTTCCCAGCAGATGCGACGCGGCGACGCGAAGACCCGTTTGAACCGTCAGGCCTGTAGCGGCCATCGGTACATCGACTCCCTCTCCGACCACGCGAAGCTCGCCCATCTTGGCCACGGCGCAGGCGCTCCAAGGGGACCAGACACCACAGCCGGCCAGACTCGCGAGAAACTCCTCCTGAGAAAATCCGACGCCATCCGCGCGATGTGTCGTCGACGGAGAGCTCACCTCGCCGGCAAGCTCGATGGCGAGGTGGGACCACTCGGTCGTCGCGAACAAACGGCCGAGCGCGACCGGCTCCGATGACACCCCGAGCCCCGCTGAGACGCCCGCACCCAACAGGACAGAAGGGCCGCCCAATCGGGGGCTCGGCTCCGTCGATCCCGGCCTGGCGGACTCGACCTGTACGGTTGGCGCGGGGGAGGCCGATGGCAGCGGCGAGCGCGTCTCCGTCGCGGCGGTCATTGCCGGCAGCGCCGCCGATCTTGAGGCTCGAGTCTCGGTAACCGTCACCGCCATGAGCTGAATCTGGAGCGCGAGCGCAAATCCCATCGCTCGAGTGAGCTCGGCGCAGTCGCCGCTGCGCGACGGAAACGTCTGCTCCCCGATCGACCCTCCGCTTGCGTTTCGCCATTCGAGGCGGCCTTCGAGAGCTCGACCGCTGGTCTGTATCTGCACGACGACTCGGTCTGGAGCTTCCTCTCGAAAAGGGTTGTACCCGAGCCGTCCGCTGACGATCACCTCGAACGTATCGACCGTTGGGCACCCCGGCGCGGCGTCATATTCCAATTGCGTAGCGATGTCTGCCGTTCGCGCGCGGCCTTCGCGTGACGCGCCAACCACGGCGAGTGCCAACCCAGCGGCACAGGCCAGCCGGCGCTTATGCGCGACGTCCACACCGACCATCCTCCGCGAAGTGCTCATTTCTGACAACAGGCTCTCGACCGGCCAGCGCCGGCACATACGGACTTTCCGTAGTGGATTCGCTTGGTAACAGTTGGGTGAGCGATCGGCCAGCTGCGTTTGAGGGCCGGAACGCGGACAGAAGATGAGAAGAAACGCAATGTTCTGTTCGACCGACCTCATCTTTTAAGTGACAACAACGGCCCCAAGTCGGCAATGTGTGAGTGGGCGACCTACCGTGGAGCCCATTCTCGCGCCCGAACAGCTGGAGGTCCCATGTCGCGCCGTCGATCCGAAGCCCGTCTGCTCGTCTGTTCCACGACACTGTTTTTGACGCTCGCCGCCTGTGGTTCGTCGGGCCCCGGGACCATGACCGGTGAAGGAGGCACTACGGGTGCCGGCGGCACTACGGGTGCCGGCGGCAGTGGCTCCGGCGGAACGACCAGCACGGGATCCGGCGGCTCCGCGACCGGCGGCAAGGGCGGCGGGACCGGAGGGAACGCAACTGGGGGTTCGGGGCCTGGCGCTGGCGGGAACGTAGGCACAGGCGGACAGTCGACCGGTGGAGCTGGAGGGTCGGCGGTGGGGACCGGAGGGGCAGGTGGCAGGGCAACCGGTGGCACGACGGGTACGGGGGGAGCAGCTGGAGCGGGCGGCCGGGCAACCGGCGGCACTGGAGCAGGCGGCCGGGCAACCGGCGGCGCTGGCACGATGTCCAGCGGCTGCGGCAAGGCGCCAACCATCGCGAGCAGCAACTACAACAACGGCCACCACATCGCCATTACGGTCGGC
>JADGRB010000098.1 GCA_017881315.1 Pseudomonadota bacterium | reverse complement strand
CGGCAGCCAGACGTCGTGCAGCCAGGGTTGTACGAACCTCGCGACCGACACGCAGAACTGCGGAAGCTGCGGCAAGACCTGTCAGACGGGCCAGAGCTGCACGGCGGGCCAGTGCGTGTGCAACACGGGACTCCTTCTCTGCGGCAACAGCTGCGTCCAGTCGGACGCCACCCACTGTGGCAACTGCACGACGACGTGCACGGGGGCGACGCCGGTCTGCAGCAGCAACAGCTGCACCTCGAGCTGTCCGACGGGGTCGACCACGTGTTCAGGGGGCGCGTGTGCGAACACCAACACCGACAACGCGAACTGCGGGACCTGCGGCAAGGTCTGCTCGGGCGGAGCCACGTGCAACGGGGGTAGCTGCACCTGCCCGATCTCCGGTCAGCAGGTGTGCGGCACGGTCTGCACCGACACCAACAGCAACATGAGCAACTGCGGGAGCTGCGGTCACGCCTGCACGACCGGACAGAGCTGCTCGGGCGGGACCTGCACGGGAGGTTCGGGCACGGCTGGGACGAACGGCACCGCTGGGACGACCGGCACCGCCGGGACGACCGGCACCGCCGGGACGACCGGCGCGGCCGGGACCTCCGGCACTGCCGGGACGACCGGCACCGCCGGCACGTCCGGCACCGCCGGCACGTCCGGCACCGCCGGGACGACCGGCACGGCCGGTGGGAGCGGCACGCGTGCCTGCGCGCCGGCCAGCGCCAGCGTGCTCTCCGACTTCGAGGAAGGGACGGCCGCCGGGTCCATCATGATCCAGCAGGGCACGCCGATTCGAACCGGCTACTGGTACGTCTACTATCCGGGATCGCCAGCCGCCATCATGAGCGGAGAGTCGCAGACGCCGGCGCGTTCGGATGGTCCCATCATGCAGGCGGCAGCGACCGACGTGCCGCCCGGCGATACGGCTTCGTGCGACAAGTTCGCCCTGCATTCGACGGGCTCGGGCTTCGGGACGGCGCCCAACAACTACGCGGGTTTCGGCGCTTCGTTCAGCCCCACGGCGCCCGGCTCGCAGGTGAAGAACAAGTATGACCTCACCGCCTATACGGGCATCAAGTTCAACATCAAGTCGGGTTCGGGCACCCCGCCTCCGCTGTTCTTCGAGATGCTGACCTCGGACAACCAGCCGTCGACGTCGGGTGGCACCGCGGCGACCACCACCATCGATCTCTACAACTCGCGCGGCCAGATGCTGGCAACCCCCTGGATCGGGACCAACATCTCCACCACCTGGCAGACCGTCACCGTTCCTTTCGGTACGCTGATTCCACGCTGGGTTCCCGCGGTTGGCAGCGGCATGGTCTGCCCGGCCGCCGGCGCCGGGGTGCCGAAGTGCCAAGCGCCCGCCTTCAATCCGGCCAACGTGCTGGCGCTCCAGTTCTCGTTTTACCAGGACCCCGGCTTCTCGGTCGCGAGCAGCTCGACGCCGGGGACGTACGACATCTGGATCGATGACGTGCAGCTCGTCAGCGACGGGTCGGGACTGCCGACGCAGACCGGGTTCCCGCTGGCGAGCGCCGGCTCGGTTGGATCTTGCACCAAACCGAAAGGCGCCGACGCCAAGTTCCTGGTCACCGCCTACAACGAGTGGAAGAAGACCTTCGCCAACAACGGCGCCGGCCCGGTCATTCGCCCCGAAAACGGCAACGACACCGTCTCCGAGGGGATCGCCTACGGCATGCTCATCGCCGTCAACATGAACGACAAGACCACCTTCGACAGTCTGTACAGCTACTGGAAGAGCAAGAAGGGAGCGGGCAGCGGCACGGCCGGGCTCATGACCTGGTGTATCCCGGCCGGCGGCAACAGCTGCAGCTCCACCGGCGGCTCCGCGACCGACGCCGATGAAGACGCCGCCTTCGCGCTGATCCAGGCCGGCAAGGTTTTCGGGGGCACCTACGCCGCTGACGCCGCCGGGCTCATCAGCGACATCTGGGCCAAGGACATCGATTCGGGGAACAATCTCCCGACCTACGGCTCCAACTCGGGGAACTCCACCACTTCGGCCCCCACCAACCCGTCGTACTTCGCGCCGGCTTACTATCGGATCTTCGCGACCATCGATAGCGGCCACGCCTGGGGCACGGTAGCGACCAATTCTCTGAGCGCCATCAACGCCCTGGCGGGGACCTACGGCTTGGTTCCCGCCTGGTGCACCAATAAGTGCACCGCGGCGGGCAGCGGCGGCATCTACCAGATGGACACCACCTACCAGTACGACGCGCACCGTGTCCCGATGCGCGTCGGCCTCGACTACTGCTGGAACATGACCGCCATGGCGAAGACCTACACCGACAAGGTGACCAGCTTCTTCGCGACCAACGCCAACGCCGGGCTCAACGGCATCGGCCGGATCTTCGACCTCTATTCGAGCAACGGTAACGCCGCGTCGGGCGCCGCTCCCAACTCCGCCTCGATCATCGGCACCGCCGCGGTGGGCGCGATGGCCAGCGCGAGCGCCGCGGGGAGCTTCCTGAACGACGCTTATCAGGGGGTCTTCGACATGGTGACCCGCGGAAAACTGGCCCCGGTCGACACCAGCGGGAAGACGCCGTACTCGTACTACAACGCGACGGTTGGCATGCTGACCCTGCTGATGATGACCGGCAACTTCAGCCACTGATCGGGCCCACGCCCGGGCCTCGGGGCCACGCCGGGCCCTCGGGCGAACGAGAACCGCACTCGCGCGCGGCGAGAAGGTCGCATCAAGATCGGGGGCTGCCTGCAGCCTCGATCGAGGCGCGACGTACGCGCCGCAAGTGATCTACTTGGCGAGGAAGTTGATGTCGTCGAGCCAGAGGCTGAAGTCGTTGGCGGTCACCGTGCCGTCCGGATTGTAAATCGCGTTGACCTGGATAGCCATGGACGTCAGATGCGCGACGTCGAGCATCAGGCTCGGCGAGCCCTGTCCGCCATTGTCTTTGTCCTGCCGCGTGTCCGCGAACAGGACGTCGAACCTCTTCCAGGTGGTGTCGATCTGGTAGCCGACGTAGGTCGGAAAATCTAGCGCCGCCGCGTCCATGCCGGCGCCGCCGTCCCCGTTGGTTTGCCCTTGTCCGAACTTGACCAGGTAGGGGCTGCAGTTGTTGTTGGCACCGGAGACGTACACGCAGGGGTCGTAGCTCGGGTCGAGCGGTGTGGGGTTGGCCGCCGCGTCCGTCCAGACATCCGGAAAGCTGACCTGCACCCCGGTGAGCGGTGCCGTCGCCTTCGCCCAAAAGGAGATGCCCTTGTACTTCGTGGCATCGTAAGTCCCTTTCGTGCTTCCCGTCAGCGGCACGAAGTTGGTTCCCGTCGCCGCGCCCCAGATCTTGAAACCGGTCGCCTGGACGTGCAACGATCCGAGCGGGCTGGAGCAGGCGTTACCCACGGTCGAGTCGTTGGGAGCTGTGCTGCCTTCGGCGGGGACCAGGACCGCCAGCGGCGTTCCCGAAGTCTCGGACGGATCGCCATAGGTATAGAACCCCCCCATCCGGCCGTCCTTCGGGGCCAGGCCGTTGTCGACGGAAAAGTCGGCGATCAGGTCGTCCGGACTGTTGATGCAATTCGCGGGAAGCACGGGGCCGTCGCCCGCGGCGTCTTTTCCGCCCCCCGATCCCGAGGAAGAGCAAGCCGCGACGAACATCGAGACGGACGCAAAGGCGATCCCCGCGAACGCGTCCCTAAGAAGATGAGAGCTGGAAGTCTTCATGTCGAAACCTCTCAAGGTAAGGAGTTCCCCCCGCCACCCGCCGACAGATCGTCGCAACTATCCCACAGTCCGCCGGCCAGGGGGATACCGGGCGAGAATGATCTGGGGAAACGGTGCAACGTCGATAAGCCAACCTGGTGATGAAGGACCCGGGGACTAGTAGGGCATGCCGGGGATCGGCATCGCGAGCTTGAAGACGCCGCGCTGTGCGGTTGCCCCGGTGCCGGTTCCTTGCGCCGTGATGTAGAGCGTCTTGTGATCGGTCCCGCCGAACGCGACGTTGGTCAGCTGGCCGTTGCCGACGACGCCGCTGATCGTACCGATCTTCGTTCCGGCGCCGGCCGGATTGCCACCGAAACTGACCACGACGATGTCTTTCGTGTTCGGGCGAACGACATACAGATCGCCCGCGCAATCGATGGCCATGCCGTCGGTCGCGTTGTTGTCGAGGTCCGGCGGGTCGACGTGGGTGGCGGTCGAGCCGATCGAGCCGTTCGAATTCACCGGGTAGGAATAGACGCCCCCCCCATGGCCGACATACAGGGTCAGCTGGTCGAGCGAAAGGGTGATTCCGTTCGGATTGCTCAGGCTCGTGAGGATGGCGGCCGCCGTCGGCGAGGTGCCGGGCGGGACCATGTAGACGCCGGTCGTGGCCTGCGGATTGGGGCTGGCGGCCTGAAAGCTCGGATCGGTGAAGTAGATGGTGCCGTCGTTTCGGATGGTGAGATCGTTGGGCGAATTGAATCGCTTGCCACCGAACGTATCGACGATGTCGGGGGTGACCTTGGTCTGCGTCGCCACGTTGAAGGCGACGATGCCGCCGGCGCCGTGGTTGGCGCTGATCAGGCGGCCGGTCCCGTCGACCGCCAGGCCGTTCGAGCCCGAATCGCCGCCCGTTCCCGAGGCGGGATAGAACATGGTGACGGTGTCGCTCGCGTCGATCTTGAGAATCCGTGCCGGCGGCGGGTTGGGTGAGTTGACCATCTCGGAGAAGTAGAGGGCGTTGCCGATCCAGACGGGACCTTCGACGTTGGTGAAGTTGTTGCCGCTGTTGTTGAAGGCGTCGGAAGGGGGCGCTCCGGCGATCCGGGTCGCCGCGCTGCCCGCGGGGATGGTCGGCGCCGCGAAGGTGCCGGAGCAGGCGTAGGGGGTAAAGCCGCTGCCGGTGCCGGCCGCGCCACCGCCACCGGTGGTGCCTGCGGTTCCGGTGGTGCCACCGGCGTGACCTGCGCTGCCGGTAGCGCCGGCGGTGCCGGTAGCTCCCGCGGTGCCGCCGGTGGTGCCCGCGGTGCTGGTGCCGCCCGTCCCCGTGGTGCCTGCGGTGCCGGTGCCTGCGGTGCCGGTGGTGCCTGCGGTGCCGGTGGTGCCTGCGGTGCCGGTGCCGGTGGTGCCTGCGGTGCCGGTGCCGGTGGTGCCTGCGGCGCCGGTGGTGCCTGCGGCGCCGGTGGTGCCTGCGGTGCCGCCGGTGGTGCCCGCCGCGCCGGTGCCGTTGCTGCTTCCCGAGCAGGCGGCGATGCCGAACGCGAGCGCCGACGTGAGAACGACTGCCGAGCTACGCGAAGTCAAAGTAATACGCATGCGGCGAATGTACCACCGACCCCGGCGCCTGCCGAGGGAGCGAAGGCCGCCTGCGCACGCCGGGCCTTTGTGATATCAACTCCTTCAGTAACCTCGGTGCCGTGGCCAAGTGGTAAGGCGAGGGTCTGCAAAACCCTTATTCCCCGGTTCAAATCCGGGCGGCACCTCCAACAGCTCGGCTTCCTGATATTGGCGCTCGCAGCCTGCGGCCACCGCGGGCGCGACGTCGGTTCGGTGGCGCCGGTCGCCAGTGGCGCGCCGCCCATGGCGACGCGACCGGACGCGGGCGAACGGATGGCAGGTCTGTTGCCGCCGATCGATTCGTACGCCTCGGGACCTTTGGTCGTTGGCGACGGGTGGACACGTCGGAGCTACACGCGCGGCGGTGTGTCCGTGGAAGTGACGATCGCGCGCCGGCCGGTCACCGCCGAGGAATACCAGGACTGGGAGCGGCAATCCCGAGGCTACCCGGCAGCGGCGGTGGGGATCCCCGCGGCCAGCGGTTTTTTCACCTGCGCCGGGGATGGGGAGGCGGCGCCCTGCGACCTGCACATCCAGACACGGGCGGGCTTGCACATCGAGGTGATGGGCGGTGGTCGCGCCCCCCGCGCCGACCTGGAGCTGCTCTTCGCCCGTTTGCCGTTACGCTGATCGCGGCAGAGGGATCAAAACGAAATCTTCCCGAGCACCCGCGGTCCGAGCGCCCCGGTGACCGCCGGGACGTTGCCGGCGGCGCCGAACAGCGTCTGATTGGCGAGGACGGCGAAGGCGATCGCCTCCTTGGCCTCGGGGTCGACCCCCAGGGCGGACGTGCTCTGCACCGGGATCGGCGCCAGCAGCTCGACGAGGTGGCGCATCAACGTCGGGTTCAGCGCGCCGCCGCCCGAGACGTAGACCTCGTCGGGCAGCGCCGGCAGCACCTCGCGGTAGCTGCGCGCGATGGCCTCGGCCGTGAAGCGGGTCAGCGTGGCGAGGAGATCGTCCTGCCGGCCCTCGTAACGACCGAGCAGCGGATAGACGAAGTCCTTGCCGAAGTCCTCGCGGCCGGTGGTCTTGGGCAACGGCAGCGCCAGGTAGGGATGGCGGTGCAGCTCCGCGAGCAGAGCGGCGTCGATCGCGCCGCGCGCCCCGCGAACGCCGTCCCGGTCGAAGGCCTCGAGGCCGCCCGAGGCGGCCCGCGCGACGGCGTCGAGCGGCATGTTGCCGGGGCCGTTGTCGAAGGCGACGATGTCGGCTATCCGATCGCCCACCAGGGTGACGTTGGCGATGCCGCCGATGTTCTGCAGCGCGCGCTTGCGTCCCGGCGCCCGGAACAGCAGGTGGTCGACGAGCGGCACCAGCGGCGCACCCTCGCCGCCGGCGGCCACGTCGCGGACGCGAAAGTCGCTCACCACCGGACGGCCGGTGCGCTCGGCGATGACGGCCGCCTCGCCGATCTGCAGGGTGGCGCCCAGGCGCCCCGCCGAGCGCGGGTGGTGCACCGCGGTCTGGCCGTGCGAGCCGATCAGGTCGACGTCTTCGAGCTTCGCGCCGGCCGCAGCGCAGACGGCGCGCGCGGCGTCTGCGAACGCCTCGCCCAGCAGCACGTCCAGATCGCACAGCTCGGAGGCGTCGGCCTGCGAGAGGCGAAAGATTCGCTCGCGCAGCGGACGCTCGAACGGCGTGCTCACGAAGGCGCGCACCGTGAGGCGGGTGGTCTCGTCCGACCCGTCGATGGAGCACAGCGCGGCGTCGGTGCCATCCGCGCTGGTGCCGGAGAGGAGGCCTATCACCAGGCGACCGGGGCGATCGCGCGCGGCCAGCAGGCGCTGCAGCGGATCGTCCGCGCCCGCGCTCAAGGCGCCTCGTCGGGCGCGTGAATCGGCAAGTCTCCGACGATGGACCGCAGCGAGCCCTTGTGGGTGACCAGCAGCTCGCGGGCGCGCGCCGCCGACACGCCCAGGTGGTGCATGACGAGCGCGACCTTGGCCCGGCCGCCGGCCTTCTCGATGAGGCGCCGCGCCGCCGCGTCGTCGAGCCCCGAGAGCCCGGCGACCATGCGGATGGCCCGCGCCCACAGCTTGGCGTTGGTGGGCCGCACGTCGATCATGAGGCCCCCGTAGGTCTTGCCGAGCAGCACGAACGCCGCCGTCGAGATGGCGTTGAGCACGATCTTGGTCGCCGTCCCGGCCTTGAGCCGGGTCGAGCCCGCGATGACCTCGGGGCCGGTCTCGATCGCGATGACCACGTCGGCCGGCGCCGCCCCTTCGATCTCGCCGCAGGTCACGAAGATGGTAGCGGCCCGTCGGAAGCGCGCGTAGTCGAGCGCGGTCCGCACGAACGGGGTGACGCCCGAAGCGGCGATGCCGCACACGACGTCGCCGGGACCGACCGCGGCGCGGCGCATGCGCTGCTCGGCGTCGCGTGTGTTGTCCTCGGCCCCCTCGACCGAGCGGGTGAGCGCGGAGGGCCCACCGGCGATGATCGGCACCAGGCGGGAGGGCGGGACGCCGAAGGTGGGGACGCACTCGACCGCGTCGAGCGTGCCCAGGCGACCCGAGGTTCCGGCGCCGACGTAGACCAGGCGGCCGCCCGCCGCCAGACGATCGGCCACCAGGCGCGCCGCGCGCCCGATCTCGTCGGCGCAGTCCTGCGCCGCCCGCACCGCTTTGGCCTCTTCGGCGAGCATCAACGCCGCGATGGCTTGCGGCGCCAGCGTGTCCAGCTTGGCGGCCCGCGGGTGCGTCGCCTCGGTGGCGAGCCGCGCGAAGTCCACCGCTCTGCGCCGGGCAGCCGCCATCAAAGCCCGAGGACGTTGCGCATGTCGTAGAGCGCGGGCGTGCGGCCCACCACCCACAGCGCCGCGCGCACGGCGCCGACCGCGAAGGTCTCGCGCGTGCTGGCGCGGTGGGTGATCTCGATCCGATCGCCACCGCCGAGGAAGAAGACCGTGTGGTCGCCGACCACGTCGCCGCCGCGGATGGTCTGGATGCCGATCTCGCTCGGGGTGCGCGGCCCGACGTCGCCGTGGCGGGCGTAACGGGCGGCGGTGGTGAGATCGCGGCCGGTCGCCTCCGCCAGCGCGGTCGCCAGGCGCAGCGCGGTTCCCGACGGGGCGTCATGCTTGGCCCGGTGATGCGTTTCCATGATCTCGAGATCGTAGTCGGGGCCGAGGGCGCGGGCGGCCTCGGCGATGAGCTTGAGCATCACGTTGATCCCGACCGAGTAGTTGGCGTCGAAGACGACGGGAATCTTGAGCGCCGCAAACTCGATGGCCGCCCGCGCGTGCGCGCCCAGACCGGTGGTGCCGACCACCAGAGCGACGCCGGCGGCGTTGGCCGCCACCGCGACCGATTCGGCGGCGGAGGCCGAGGTGAAGTCGAGCCAGACGTCGGCCGCGCCCTTGAGGGGCAGCTCGCCGCTCACCGCCACGCCGAGCGCCCCGGTGCCGGCCAGCAGGCCGACGTCCTTGCCGATGGCCGCGCTCCCGGCCCGCTCGCTGGCGGCCGTCAGCGTCGTGCGCGGTGCGGCGGCGAGCACCGCGCGGGTGAGCGCCCGCCCCATTCGCCCGTCGGCGCCCAGGACGGCCAGGCGGACCGGCGCAGTCCCCGTGTCCGATCGCCCGGTCATCGTTAGACCAGGCCGAGCTCCCGGAGCTGGGCGCGGAGCGGGTCCCGGTACTGCGCCGCCAGCGGGTAGAGCGGCGGCCGGATCTCGTCGGCGATCCGTCCCATCATGGCCAGCGCCGCCTTGACCGGGATCGGGTTGGCTTCGACGAACAGCCCCTCGCCGAGCGGCAGCAGGCGGTAGTGCAGCTCGCGCGCCTGCTTCCAGTCGCCGGCCGCCGCCGCGTCCCACATCGCGCTCATGAGCGCGGGCGCGACATTGCTGACCACCGAGATGACGCCCCGGCCGCCCAGCGCGAACAGGGGATAGGCGGTCGCGTCGTCGCCGGAGAGCACCGCCAGCCGATCCCCGACCCGCGCGATGACCTGGGAGGCCCGCAGCGCCGACCCGGTCGCTTCCTTGACCCCGACAATCGGTCGCAGCTCGGCCAGGCGGGCGATGGTCTCGGGGAGAAGATCGCAGGCCGTGCGGCTGGGGACGTTGTAGAGGATCGACGGCAGCGGCACCGCTTCGACCACCGCCTTGAAGTGGCGATACAGATGTTCCTGTCCGGGGCGGTTGTAGTAGGGCGTCACCAGCAGGAGGCCGTCGGCGCCGACCCGGCGCGCCGCCTCCGACATCTCGATCGTCTCGCGCGTCGAATTGGAACCCGTTCCCGCGATCACGGGCACGCGTTTCTTCACCGCCTGCACGACGATCTCGATGACACGAAGGTGTTCCTCGTTGGTCAGCGTCGGCGATTCGCCGGTGGTGCCGACCGGAACCAGCCCGTCGATGCCGCCGGCGATCTGCTCTTCGACCAGCCGCCGTAGCGATTCTTCGTCGAGCGCGTCGCCCCGCAACGGGGTCACGAGCGCGGTAATAGCCCCGGTAAACATCGCGTTTCGTATATCACACCGGATCGCCTCGGGGGAGGGTGGGCGCCCGTGGCGGTGGCAGATTTCCGCTAGACTATGCGGTCTGGGAAGCGGACCAGCGGGACGAAGGACTCACCATCGAGCCGGCCGGCGGCTGCGCGCACGCCGCAGAGATCGGCGACGGAGAAGACGGTGCGCCCTTGCGTCGCCGACAGCGGGAGCGTGCGGGGATCGGTCTCGATGCCATCGGCCGTGCGCCGCAGGAGCAGCAGCTGCAGCGTCGGGCCCCGGGTGTCGGGCGGCAATCGCCATTCGATCTCGATGGTGCCGGCCCCCTCGGTCACCCGCAGTCCCGGCACCTCGATGGGGGGCAATTCCGCCAGCGTCGGCGCGGGATGGCCCCCGAGCTCCGCGATCCGCGCCTGGTGGCGCCCGCGCTCGTCGGGTTCGGTCGCCTGCTGGGCGAGCCGGCGAAAAATGTCGATCGCCCGATCGAGGAGCCCTTGCTTGACGAAGAGCTCGGCCATGGTCTCGGTGTCGAACACGGTCATCGTTCCACCGCCGGCAATGATAGCCCCCGAACGCGTTCGACGTCTGCCTGGATCTGCGCGACCAGCTCGGGGATCGAATCGAAGCGCCGCTCGTCGCGCAGGCGCTCGCCGATCTCGAGCCGCAGGCGCCGGTCGTAGAGATCGCCGTCGAAGTCGAGCAGGTGGGCCTCGACGCTGATGCCGCCGGGGCCGGCCTGCCCCGCGAAGGTCGGGTTGCGCCCCACGCTGAGCGCGACGGAATAGATCACGCCGGCCGCCGGGCCGTCCAGCAGTCGCGCATGGGCCGCGTAGATGCCGAGCTTGGGGACGAGCTCGCCTTCGGGGACCACGTTCGCCGTCGGGAAGCCGAGCTGCCGCCCGCGGGCGGCGCCCCGCGTCACCCGCCCATCGATCTCGAACGCGCGACCGAGCAGCTGCGCGGCCTCCAGCGTCCGCCCGGCCGCGACGAGCTCGCGTATCTTGGTCGACGAACAGGGCAGCTCGCCGACCGCGACCGGCGGGATCACCGCGACGCCGAAGCCGAGCTCGGCGCCCAGCGCCGCCAGCCGCCGGGCGTCCCCGGCGCGGCCCCGGCCGAAGCTGAAGTCGTATCCGACGACCACCTCGCGGGCATCGAGATCGCGCCGGAGCACGTCGCGGACGAACGCGTCGGCCTCGATGGCCGCGAAGGCGCGCGAAAATGGTTCGACGATCGCCACCTCGATCCCCGCGGCCGCGCACAGCTCCAGGCGCCGCGCCAGCGACATGATGAGCGGTGGCGCCTTCTCCGGCGCGAACAGTCGCGCCGGGTGCGGCGTGAAGGTGAGCACGGCCGACGATCCCCCCGAGCGCTCGGCCCGCCGCCGCGCTTCGGCGAGCAACACCTGGTGGCCGCGGTGCACGCCGTCGAAGTTCCCGATGGCCACCGACCACGGGGGGCTCGCCGCGCCGGAGGCCCGGGCGGCCGCCCAGGCGGCCGCGCCGGAGACGATCCTCATGTCCCTTCGCCGTCAGAGGCGGCACGCGCGGCCAGCATCCCGCTCGCCGCGTCGAGGAGCGTCTCCAGCTCGAAGGGCTTTTCGATGATCCGATCGTGCGTCACCCCCAGCGCGGCGCGGCGATTGCGGGGGACCCCGGTCATGAGCGCGACGGGCGCTCCCGGAAAGATCTGGGACAGCACGGCCGCCAGCCGGTCCGGCCCGGGCGAGCCCGTCACCATCAGATCGCTCAGCACGGCCGCGGGGACATTTCCGCCCTCGCCCCAGGCGCGCGCCGCGTTCACGTCGCGGACCAGCACCGGGCCGTAGCCCGCTTCCCTCAACACCTGCGCGACCAGGCCGCCGATGTGGACGTCGTCTTCGATGATCAGGATGACTTCGCCGGGCATCGATGCGAGCTCACTGGGCGCGTTCACTTCCGATTGACTTCTAACAGCGTGACAGAAAGAATACTGGCCCGAGTTGAAGACGACATTCTTCTCGGCGTCAAGCGGAGCGCTCGGGTCCCGACCGGCTTTGCCACGCGGACAGGAGACCCGACCATGACCGCGCCCGCCAAACCGACGGTAAAACACACCAAGTTCATCTTCGTGACGGGCGGGGTGGTCTCGTCCCTGGGCAAGGGATTGGCCTCGGCGTCGATCGGGAGCCTGCTCGAGACCCGCGGCCTCAAGATCACCATCCAGAAGCTCGACCCGTACCTGAACGTCGATCCCGGCACCATGAACCCCATGCAGCACGGGGAGGTGTTCGTCACCGACGACGGCGCCGAGACCGATCTCGACCTCGGCCACTACGAGCGGTTCATCTCGCAGCGGATGACCAAGCTCAACAACGCCACCAGCGGCCAGATCTACCAGACCGTCATCCAGAAGGAACGGCGCGGCGAGTATCTGGGCGGCACCGTGCAGGTGATCCCGCACGTCACCGACGAGATCAAGGCCCGGATCCTGGAGTGCGCGGCCGGCAACGACGTGCTCATCGTCGAGGTCGGCGGGACGGTCGGCGACATCGAGTCGCTCCCGTTTCTGGAGGCCATCCGCCAGCTTCGCTTCGAGGTTGGCGCCACCAACTTCGTATCGGTCCACGTGACGCTGGTGCCGTACATCGGCGCGGCGGGCGAGATGAAGACCAAGCCGACCCAGCACTCGGTGATGAAGCTGCGGGAGATCGGCATCCAGCCCGAGATTCTGCTGTGCCGCTCGGAGCGCCCCATCGAGGCGGCCCTGAAGAAGAAGATCGCGATGTTCACCAACGTCGCCGCCGACGCCGTGTTCTCCGCCGAGGACGTCGACTGCATCTACGAGGTTCCCATCCGATTCCACGCCGAAGGGGTCGACGACAAGATCGCCGAGTTGCTCAACATCTGGTCGCGCGCGCCCGAGCTGACCGGCTGGGAGAAGGTGGTCCACCGGCTCAAGAGCCCGGTGGCCGAGGTGGAGATCGGCCTGGTCGGCAAGTACGTCGATCTGGTCGAGTCGTACAAGAGCCTCAACGAGGCGCTGATCCACGGCGGCATCGGCAACGAGTGCCGGGTGAACCTGCACCACATCGACTCGGAGGAGATCGAGAAGCGGGGCGCGACGGCGCTGCTGGCCGAGATGGACGGCATCCTGGTCGCGCCCGGGTTCGGCAGCCGCGGGATCCAGGGGAAGATCGACGCCGTGAGGTACGCGCGCGAAGAGGGGGTTCCGTTCTTCGGGATCTGTCTCGGCATGCAGGTGGCCGTGATCGAATTCGCGCGCAACGTGGCCGGGCTGCGCGGGGCGAACTCGACCGAGTTCGATCCGAGCCCGGCGTTCCCGGTGGTGGACTTTCTCCCCGAGCAGCGGACGGTGACCGACAAAGGGGCGACCATGCGCCTCGGCGCCTACCCCTGCGTGCTCGCCGCGGGCTCGAAGGCGGCCGCCGCCTACGGCGCCAGCGAGATCAGCGAGCGGCACCGCCACCGCTACGAGGTGAACAACGATTTTCGCGAGGCGCTCACCAGCCACGGCATGTTGATCTCGGGCGTCTCGCCCGACCGGCGCCTGGTCGAGATGGTGGAGCTGCCCCAGCATCCGTACTTCGTCGGCTGCCAGTTTCATCCCGAATTTCGCTCACGGCCGCAGCAGCCGCACCCGCTCTTTCAGTCGTTCATCGCCGCAGCGCTCCGGGCCCGTCTCGGCGATCGCCGCCGCCAGTCGGCCGAAGCCGCCTCCGCGCTCCCGATTCAGTAAATACGACTTAATTCAGCAGGTTATGTCGTAGACGCAGCGCCGGGCGTTGCTGTGCGGCGAGGTGTGTGCAATTCGTGTACCACTTGTCCGTTGGCGCTTGTCCGCGGCAGCGGATAGGTGCTACAAAGATCGGGGGGATCGGGCGATCGAGATCAAGCAACAGCTCAGGCTTTCGCAGCAGCTGGTGATGACGCCCCAGCTGCAGCAGGCGATCAAGCTGCTCCAGCTCTCGCGCATGGAGCTCGTCGACATGGTGCGCGACGAGATGCTCGAGAACCCGATCCTGGAGGATTCGGTCGAGTCGGGGAGCGAGCAGGCGAACGCCGCCGAGGCGTCCGCCGAGGTCGACAGCAACGGCGCCGACATCGGCCACGTCGGCGAGACCGAGACGCCGGTGGTGGAGATCCGCGAAGATAAGATAGACACCACCTCCGAGGTCAAGGCGGACACGGCGACCGGCGAGGCGGTCAACGACTTCGACTGGGAGGGCTACCTCGACAACCAGGCCTCGGTGGCGCCGATGCCGTCCTACAAGTCCAACAACGAGGATCTGCCGTCGCTCGAATCGACGCTGACCCGCGGGACTTCGCTCTTCGATCACCTGGAATGGCAGCTCAAGCTCAGCCACTTCACGCTGGAAGAAGACGGCATCGCGATGCTGATCATCGGCAACCTGACGCCGGACGGATATCTCGAAGAGCCGCTCGCCGATCTGGCGGAGGAGGCGACCGTCAGCCTGGAGCTCGCCGAGTCGGTCCTGACCCGGGTCCAGGAGTTCGATCCGGTGGGTGTCGCCGCTCGCTCGCTGGAAGAGTGCCTGATGATCCAGGCCCGCCATGTCGGCGCCGACGATGACGTGGTGGTGGGGATCATCCAGAAGCACCTGGCCAATCTGGAGAAGAAGAACTACCAGGCCATCGCCAAGGACCTCGGCCAGCCGGTGGAGGAGATCTACGAGGCGGCCAAGGTGGTCAAGGGGTTCGATCCCAAGCCCGGGCGGCAGTACACCTCGGAAGAGCCGACTTACATCACCCCGGACGTCTACGTGCACAAGATCGGCGACAAGTACTTCGTGGTCGCCAACGACGACGGGCTCCCCAAGCTCAAGATCTCCGATTTTTACCGGACGGCGCTGGCCGGCGGACCCAAGGCGCGCGAGTACATCCAGGAAAAGCTACGCAGCGCCCAGTGGCTCATCCGTTCGATCCAGCAGCGGCAGCGGACCATCGGCCGGGTCACCGAGTCGATCCTGAAGTTCCAGCGCGAGTTCTTCGACAAGGGGACCGCGCACCTCAAGCCCCTCATCCTGCGCGACGTGGCCGAGGACATCGGCATGCACGAGTCGACGGTTTCGCGGGTGACGACCAACAAGTACGTACACACCCCCCAGGGGATCTACGAGCTCAAATACTTCTTCAATTCGGGCATCTCCCGCACCGACGGCGACGATCTGGCGTCGGAGGCGGTCAAGCTCAAGATCAAGCAGATCATCGGTTCGGAGAGCCCCAAGAGCCCGCATTCCGATCAGCGCATCGTCGAGCTGCTCAAGGACCAGAACATCGAGATCGCCCGGCGGACGGTGGCCAAGTACCGCGAGCAGCTCCGCATCCTGTCGAGCAGCAAGCGCCGCGAGGTCTACTGATAAAACGCCCGTCAAGTTCGCGAATTGAGCACCCAGGCTGAGGCGGAGAACCAAAATTTGATGTAAGACGGGCCCCGACCCCGTAGCCTTTCAGCGCACCGAGAAGGAGCCTCGACCGATGCAGCTCTCGACCACGTTCCGACACATGGACGCCTCGCAGGCGGTCCGTGAATATTCCGAGGAGAAGCTGGAGAAGATCCGAAAGTACTTCCACAAGGAGCCGATCGCGGCTCACGCGGTGTTCTCCGTCGAGCGCGGGTTCAACCACGTCGCCGACATCAACATC
>JADGRB010000337.1 GCA_017881315.1 Pseudomonadota bacterium | reverse complement strand
GGGGGGCGTAGATGATGAGCTCGCCGCCGTCGGCGACCACCGGCTCGAGCTTGTAGGCGCACTTGCCGCCCACCCACAGCTCGTCGTACATCGCGGGCGCGCACGAGAGCACGCTGTCGTAGGGGTGGTCCTGGTAGACGATGTGGATCTGATTCGAGAGCGCGGAGGCCGCCTCCCAGGCCTCCTCGGGCGAGCCCAGGAAGATCCCCGCCAGGTTCTGCCCCTCGACCACCAGGCTGATGCACTTGCGCTCGGTCGGGACCAGCGAGGCCGCCTTGTCGACCACCGCTCGCACGGGGGTGTACTTCGTCCCGATGATCGACGGGTTGGTGATGAGGGCGCCCAGCCAGTGGAACATGTCGAGCACCTCCTGGCCGGAGATCCCGGGGAAGAGGTACTTGTTGCCGCCCGAGAACCCGACCACCTCGTGCGGGAAGGTCGGCCCCACGATGAGCAGCAGATCGTAGTCGAGGACCAGCTTGTTGATCGTGACGTCGACGCGCTCGCGCATGAGACCACCCGAGATCGCCTCCACTTCCTCTTCGGATATCGTGCCGATCGAGACCAGCTGAGTCGGATCGTTCCAGTGGTGGTTGAACAGTTTGGTTCGCGCGTACTTCCCGGACCGCTCGGCGGCCGTGATGCCGAGCCGCTCGTTGATGGCCTCGTCGCTCATCGGCGGGTGCGTCCCGAGCGCGATGAGCACGTCGAAGGCGGTCGCCCCCGCCGCGCCGATCTCCTCGTGCAAGACCCGGAACATCAGATCGATGGGCGCGGTGCGGGTGTGGTCGGGAACGATCGCGAGGACCCGCTTGCCGCGCAGGCCCCAGCGGGCGATCTCACCGGCGCAGAGCCGGCGCACGGTCGCCTCGTCGAGCTTCGACCCTTTTTGTCCCGCGCCGGTCACCGCATCAAACTCCGGAGTAGGCCGTGAATCCGCCGTCGACGGGGATCACCGCCCCGGTCACGAACTTCGAGGCGGGCGAGAGCAACCAGAGCAGCGCGCCCGTCAGATCCTCGGGCGTGCCGAAGCGACCCGCCGGCGTGTGCTCGATGATCTTCTTGCCGCGCGCGGTGAGCGCGCCCGTCTCCTTCTCGGTGAGCAGGAACCGGTTCTGCTCGGTCAGGAAGAAGCCGGGGAGAATCGCGTTGACGCGAATGTTCGGCGAGTACTCCTGCGCCAGGTGGACCGCCAGCCACTGGGTGAAGTTGCTGATGGCGGCCTTGCTGGCCGAGTAGGCCGCGATGCGGGTGAGCGGGCGCGACGCGTTCACCGACGACACGTTGAGAACGACCCCCTCCTTGCGCTCCGCCATCGACCGCCCGAACACCTGGCTAGGCAGGATCGTGCCGAGGAGGTTCAAGTTGGTCACCGCCTGCAGCGCGGCGAGCGGGAGATCGAAGAAGCGCACCTCGGGATTGGTGGTGGCCTTGGGATCGTTCCCGCCGGCGCCGTTGATCAAAAAATCGATCCGGCCACGCTCGCGCAGCACGACCTTGGCCGCCTCTTCCAGCTCCGGCCGGTCGAGCACGTCCGCGCGCAGGGCCAGGTGCCGACCCTCGGTCCGCGGGAAGGTCGCGATCACCTGCTCGGCGCGCGCGACATTGCGGCCGAGGAGCACCACGTTCGCGTTGCAGGCGGCCATCGCGCGCGCCATCTCGGTGCCGAGCACGCCCGTCCCGCCGGTGACGACGGCGGTGTGACCCGAGAAGTCATAGGGCGCCGACGACGGCATCAGCGCGTCGACCTCGAGGAGGACGCCGCCGCAAGCCAGGCGCGGACCCGGGCCGCCACCGCCGTGCCCGTGAACCCGAAGTGTTCGGCCAGCGCCTCGTTGGGCGCCGAAGCGCCGAAGCGGTCCATCCCCAGGAACAGCAGCGGCTGGCGGAAGACGTCGCCCCACCCCTGCTGGATGCCCGCCTCGATCACCACCACCGGTGCGCCGGCCGGCACGACGTCGTTGCGGACGGCGTCGGGTTGCGCCGCGAAGATCTCGCGGCCCGGCATCGAAACCACCCGCACCGACAGCGCCGGCGCGAGCAGCTTGGCGGCGGCCACGGCCACCTGAACCTCGGACCCGCTCGCCACCAGGGTCAGGTCGAGCTTGGCGGTCGACTCTTTCGACACGACGTACCCGCCCTGCTCGAAGGTCTGGGCCGTGAGGGGCTGCCCCCGCTCCACCGGCTCCAGCTTCTGCCGCGTCAGGATCAGCGCGGTCGGCCCGTGCCGCCGCACGAGCGCGGTCGTCCAGGCCAGCGCCGTTTCGATCCCGTCGGCCGGCCGCAGCACGACGATCTCGGGAATCGCGCGCAGGGCCGCCAGATGCTCGACCGGCTGGTGCGTGGGGCCGTCCTCACCGACGAAGATACTGTCGTGCGTGAAGACGTAGATGACGCCCAGCCGCATGATCGACGCCAGCCGGATGGGCGGACGCATGTAGTCGGTGAAGACGAAGAAGGTCGACCCGAAGGGCACGAACCCGCCGTAGAGCGCCATCCCGTTCAGGACCGAGCCCATCCCGTGCTCGCGGATGCCGAAGTGAAAATTCCGCCCCCCGAACGCGCCCGGCGCGACGGCCGGATAGGCCGCCATATAGGTGCTGGTCGACGGGTGCAGGTCGGCCGACCCACCCACGAAATCGGGCAGCAGCTCCGCGATCCGCTGCATGACCTTCCCGGAGTGCGCGCGCGTGGCGGCCGCTCCGGTCGGGGCGGACGCGCGCACCTGCTCCAGGATCGCGTCGTCGATGGTGCCGCTCCTGGCCGCGTCCCAGCGCGCCGCCAGCTCCGGGTGGCTCTTGCGCCAGGCGGCGAAGCGCGTCTGCCAGTCCTGGTATTCGCGCTTCACCTCTTCGGCGCGCGCCGCGAACAGCTGCGTCACCTCGGGCGGCACGAAGAAGTCCTGATCCTCGGGAAGCCCGAAGCCCCGCTTGGTCGCCTTGATCTCGTCCTTGCCCAGCGGCGCCCCGTGCGCCTCCGCGCTGTCCTGCTTCTTGGGCGCGCCGAACCCGATGTGGGTGCGCGTGACGATCAGCGTGGGCCGCTCCGTCTCCCGCCGCCCGGCCTCGATCGCGGCCTCGACCGCTGCACGATCGTGCCCATCGATGGTCAATGTGTGCCACCCGTAGGCGTCGAAACGTTTGGCGACGTCCTCGGAGAACGTCAGATCGGTCGTCCCCTCGATCGTGATCCGGTTGCTGTCGTAGAGGTAGACCAGGTTGCCGAGCCGAAGATGTCCCGCCAGCGAGGCCGCCTCCGACGAGACGCCTTCCATCAGATCGCCGTCGCTGACGATGGCGTAGACGAAGTGCGTCCCCAGGAGATCGGCCCCGTCCGCGCCGTAGCGGGCGGCCGTCATCTTGGCCGCGATCGCCATCCCGACGCCGTTGCCGAAACCCTGCCCGAGCGGACCGGTGGTGGTCTCGACGCCCGGGAGCAACCCGCGCTCGGGATGCCCGGGCGTGCGGCTCCCCCACTGCCGGAACGATTTCAGATCGTCGAGGGTCACGTCGTAGCCGGAGAGATGCAGCATCGTGTAGAGCAGCATCGAACCGTGCCCCGCCGAGAGCACGAACCGGTCGCGGTTGGGCCAGTCGGGCTCCTGCGGGTTGTAGCGGAGGAACTTGGTCCACAGCACCAGCGCCGCGTCTGCCATCCCCATCGGCAGCCCGGGATGACCGGAATTGGCCTTCTGCACGCCGTCGGCGGCGAGCATCCGGATCACGTTGGCGGTCAGAGTCATCGATTTCGTGTCGGGCACCATTTTTCCTTTTCCGTCGGCTGGCTGCATTCGGGAGAAAAATCCAGGGTCTTGCTCAGAGTATTCTGGCAAGGCCGCCAAGGCTCACTGCAAAACCGACTGGTGTAGATTGCCGAATATGGCCCGGAAGCGACCTTGGGGGGGACTGGTTGTCGCTGTGACGCTGATGGGCTGTGGCAGCGCGGCGGAGCCGGGGGTCCACGGTGGGCAAGGTGGGCACGGTGGGCAGGGTGGAATCGACGGCTCGGCCGACGGCTCGCATGACAGCGCGGCCGACCGGCCCCAGTCGGGAACCGGCGGAACCGGCGCTGCCGGCACCGCCGGCCAGGGTGGTAACGCTGGCACCGGGGGAAACAGACCGGACGACGCCGCGGTCGACGCCGCGGCGGGTGGATCGGGCGGGAGCGGCGGCACTGGCGGACAGGGGGCCCTCGGCGGCCGCGGGGGTCTAGGCGGCCAAGCGGGGCTGGGCGGCCGAGGGGGAACGACCGGGCGAGCTGACGCCGCCGCCGACCTCGGTCCATCGACGGGCGGGCAAGGAGGATCAAGTGGGGGTGCCGGGACGGGGGGAAGCGCGGGGACGGGGGGAAGCGCGGGCTCCGGCGGAGGCGCGGGCGCCGTCTGCGATCCGGTCCAGCAAACCGGATGCCCCGTCGGGGACAAGTGCGGGATCCCCCCCGCCTGCACCCCGGCCGGCACCGTCGGCGACGGACACATTTGCGCGACCGCCGGCTTCGACGACTGCGCGTCGCCCGACATCTGCATCGGCGACGGCACGGCGCACCTCTGCCGGCAGGCGTGCAACGTCGGCACCGACTGCCACCAGGCGGCCGTCGCCTCCGGCACGACCGCCGAGCCGAACAACCTCGGACGGTGCCTCATCACCCTCGGCGGTTCGACCATCAAGGTCTGCACCCTCGCGTGCAACCCGGTGACCAACGCCGGACCGTCGGGGTGCGCCAGCGGCTACGCCTGCGTCTACTTCGAGACGACGGCCGTCCCCGAGCTGACGGACTGCGAGCCGGCGGGCCTCCTCGCCGAAGATGCCGATTGCTCGACCGCGGACTGCGCCCCCGGCCTGGTCTGCGTGAGCACCGGCACCACCCACCGTTGCCGCCAGCTCTGTCGCACTGGAAGCAACGCCGACTGCGCCGTCGCCGGCGACACCTGCCTCAACCCGACCGGCGTGCCGAACCCGATGTTCGGCTTCTGCTGCGCCGCCACCGGGTGCTAAGGCAGGGCGTAGACCGTCAACGTGGCGTCCTGGCCCTCGGGGGCGTAGGTGACGGTTGCCAGACCGCCCTGGGCCAGATCCGTGTACCAACGGCGCGATCGATCTGGTGGCTTGTCAGACGGTGGCAGCGTCAACCAGGTTCCCTGGCGCGTGTCGAGGTCAACGACGCCGAGCCGATCGTCGTCGGTCAGCACCGCCAGCTTCGACGGGCCGACGAGGCCGGCTCTCGATCGGGACGGCATCGCCGCCTCGACGCGCGTCACTCGACC
>JADGRB010000097.1 GCA_017881315.1 Pseudomonadota bacterium | reverse complement strand
AACCTCGATCTTGAGCAAGTCTTCGTTAACGTTGACGAGCACCCCGTCCGACGCGCGGTTGAGGCGCCCCGGCCTGGGTTGCGCAGGCGTCGCCGCGTGCGCCGCAGCCGCAACCCCGAGCAGCAGGAGAATCTTCACAAGTCGATGCACGGGACCTCCTCGAAGGGGCGCGATATTTCCACGACGGGGTGGGCCTGGCTAGCCCAACTTCCACTTACTCCACGCCCGCGTCGCGGCGAGGCAAGGGTACACTGTCGCGCGAATGAGCCGACGCGCCCAGTTGATGGTGCTCTCAGCCAAGTTGGCGGCGTTGGCCGCGCCGCTCGCAGCCGGTTGCGCCCATCGCGAGTCACCGCCGCCCGCTGCCCGCACCAGCAGCCCGTCCGCCCCCGCTAAACCGCTCCAACAGCTTCAGCGCGATTTCGTCGACCTGCGCTTCGGCATGTTCCTCCACTTCGGGATCCTGACGTACACGGGCTCGTGGTCGAAGCCGAACCTGGACATCAAGCTGTTCGACCCGACCGGCCTCGATCCGGGCCAGTGGGCCGACGCGGCGGTCGCCGCCAAGATGAAGTACGGCGTACTCACCGCGCATCACCACGACGGCTTCGCGCTGTGGCCGAGCCGCGCCAGCGACTTCAACGTCGGTCACATCCCCTGGCGCAACGGCAAGGGGGACGTCGTGCGCGAGTACGTCGACGCCTTCCGCAGCCGCGGCCTGCTGCCGGGCCTCTATTACTCGATCTGGGACACCACCGAAGACGTGAGCGCCGGACACCTCACGCCCGCCAAGCTGGCCTACGTCAAAACGCAGCTCACCGAGCTGCTAACCAACTACGGTCCGATCCCGATCCTGATCATCGACGGCTGGTCCTGGCAGATGGGCCACAACGCCGTCGCCTACCAGGAGATCCGCGGCCTGGTGAAGTCGCTGCAACCAAACTGCCTGCTGACCGATCACGCGCACCTGGCCGACCCCTGGGATATGGACATCGTCAACTTCGAAGAGCCGCGGGGCGGGTGGGCGCCGGCCGGTAACACCTACCCCGCCCAGCAGGAACAGAAAGTGAACGCGACCGGCGGCAACGATTGGTTCTGGGCGCCCGACATCGGCGGCCTGATGACGGTCGAGGAGGTGGTCGCCAAGCACCTCGAAGACCTGGAACCCAAGTGGACCAATTTCCTGCTCAACTGCCCGCCCGACCGCGACGGCAAGCTCGCCCCCGCGATCGTCAAGCTGCTGAGGGAGGTGGGCGCGGCCTGGACGCCAAACGGCGCGCGTCCGCCGCTGCCGGCTCAGCCGCCGCAGAATCAGCATCCGTACACGCCGGTGTCGGCCACGGCCAGCAGCGGTGAGGCCAACGCCGCGATCGACGGCAAGAACGACACCGACTTCATCAGCATGTGGCAGCCGACCGGCGCGCTCCCGCAGTCGATCACGCTGGATCTGGGGCGGGTTCAACCGGACGTGAGTTGGCTCGGCGTCGTGCCGCGATATCACCACGAAGCGAGCAGCAAGGACGGCAACGTCACCGCCTACATAATTCTTACCAGCGCCGACGGCAACCAGTTCAACGAGGCCGGTGCGGGAACCTGGCCGGCGGACGGCAGAATGAAGGTCGCCACCTTCGGCCCGGCGTCGGCACGTTACATCCGCTTCGAGATCCGCGCCGCCAACGGCAGCCCGGCGATCACCGAAATCACGGTCGGCGGCCGGCCGTAGGAGTCAACGATGCGCAAGACGACAATACGCTCCCTCCCCCGTTTCGCCTGTCTCATTGGCCTCGTTGGCCTGCTTGCTGCCCCTGCGACCGCGCGGGCAACTGATCATTCGTTGCCTCGGCTGGTGCACAAGGATGGACGCCACGCCCTGCTCGTCGACGGCGCGCCATATCTGATCCTGGGCGCGCAGGTGAACAATTCCAGCGCCTGGCCAGGCGTGTTGCCGCAGGTTTGGCCGGCGATCAAAGCCATCCACGCCAACACCGTCGAGATGCCCGTTTACTGGGAGCAGTTCGAGCCCAAACCTGGAGCGTTCGACTATTCCGTGGTGGATGCCCTCGTCGCCCACTCGCGCAAGAACGACGTCCGTCTGGTCTTGCTCTGGTTCGCGACCTGGAAGAACGGCAGTCCTCACTACATGCCGCTGTGGATGAAGGAGGATCCGAAGAAGCTCGCGCGGATGCTCCGCACCGATGGACGCCCGGTGGACTCCGCCTCGCCTTTTTCGAGCGAGATGCTGGAAGCGGACAAGCGGGCCTTCGTCGCGCTGATGCGCCACTTGAAGAAGACCGACCCGCAACACACCGTCATCATGGTGCAGGTGGAAAACGAGGCGGGCACCTGGGGCGCCATCCGCGACTATTCACCGGCGGCGCTCAAGGCGTTCGAAAGGCCGGTGCCGCCCTCCGTGCTCGCTGCGATGAACAAGAAGCCGAGCAGTCCGAGCGCCGGCTGGAAGGAGGCGTTCGGCAAGGATGCGGACGAGTACTTCCATGCCTGGGCGGTGGCCCGCTACGTCGGCGAGGTCGCCGCGGCGGGAAAGGCGGAGTATCCGCTGCCTCTGTACGCGAACGCCGCGCTCCGGGATCCGATCTCTCCGGGACCGGCCGGCACGTACGAGAGCGGCGGCCCGACCGACAACGTGCTCCCCATCTGGAAGACGGCCGCGCCCGCGCTCGACATCTTGGCGCCGGACATCTACATGGACGACTACGCCAAGGTTCAGAAGGTCCTGGACCTCTACGATCGCCCCGACAATCCGTTGCTGGTCCCCGAGATCGCCAACGCGCCGGCGTATGCCCGGTTCTTCTTCCTGGCGCTCGGCCACCAGAGCCTCGGCTTCGCACCGTTCGGGATCGACTACACCGGCTTCGTCAACTTCCCCCTCGGCGCGACCAGGTTGAACGAGGAGACGCTGGCGCCGTTCGCGATGAACTACGCGCTGGTCGGGCCGATGATGCGCCAGCTCGCCCAGCTCAGCTTCGACGGCAAGCTCAAGGCCGTCGCCGAGAAGAAGGGAACGCCGGCGCAGAGCCTGGAGCTCGGGTCTTCCTGGAAGGTGAACGTGATCTACGGCGTGCCCCAGTTCGGCTTCGGCGATAAGCCGCCCGGGAACCCCGAGCCCGTCGGCCGCGCCCTGGTCGCGGAGCTCGGCGACAATCAATTCCTGGTGGCCGGATTCCATTGCCGGGTCGACTTCCAAACGAGTGGCCCCGCGTCGGCCAAGCAGCGGGAGTACCTGCGGGTCGAGGAAGGAACCTATGAGAGCGGCAAGTTCAAGCCGCTCCGCATCTGGAACGGCGACCAGACCGACTGGGGCCTCAACTTCACGTCGGCGGCGCAGATCCTCCGCGTCACGGTGGGAACGTATTAGTTAGTTCACGTCGGTCCGAAACGGCGAAGCGGGCAGGCCAGCTTTGTTGAACAGGTTGCCTGCCGGCACGTTGGCCCAGCCGTAGCGAACGGCCACAGGCTGTGCCACGTCCTTACCCGTGACCACCACAGTCTTGCCGCGGATCACGGCCCGGGCCGGATGAAATACCTTGTCGGCGCCGGCGATCGTGAAGCCCTTGAGCGGGCCGTCCTTCGCCATGAGGCCGCGTCCGAGGTGCGTGAAGCTCAGGGTAGCTTTGCCGCTCTTGATCTTCATCGCGTCGAAGACCGGTCCGGAGTATTCGAGGTGTTCTCCGTAGGCCAGCGCCCGCGCCGCCAGCGCGAGCCGCGCACCGACCGGCTGTTTGTGCGGCGGATGGATGTCGTTCGCGTCGCCGCAATCCATCGTCACGACCATTGCCGTCTTCCGCGTGTGCTGCCAGGCCAGGAGCTGGGCTTCACGGAGCTCGGGGGTCATGTCCCGGTGGGGCGCGATCTGAACGAACAGGAACGGAAGGTCCTGGCCCCACGCCTGCCGCCAGTCGGCGATCAGGGCGGGAAACAGCGAGCGATATTGCTGTTCGCGGTGCACGTTGCCCTCGCCCTGGTACCAGATCACGCCGGCAATCGCATAGGGTAGCAGCGGCGCGATCATCCCGTTGTAGAGGACCGTCGGTGTCCCGACATCGCCGGTGACGCCGATCGGCGTCGGCGGACCGTCCTCCAGCCTCATCCCGATCCGATAACGCCAGGGGCCCGAGAGAATGACGGGCGTCAGCGCGGGCACGGGGCTCTTGAACACCAGCTGCAACTTCTGGTCGCCCCAGATGCCGCCGCCGCCGCCGGTGTCGAGCACGCGCACGGCGACGACGTTGCGGCCAGGTTTGAGCACGCCGATGGAAACCGGATATTTCCGCGCGATGTTGTACCCGACGGTGGTGCCGACCTTCACGCCGTTGACCCAGGTGGTGTCGATGTCGTCGACCATCCCGAGCTGCAATTCAGCGGTGGCGTTGGCGGCGCTGGCCGGTAGATCGAAGGTCTTGCGGAACCAGACCACGCCGTTCAAGTCGGGCTCGCCGGCGTCTTCCCAGAGCGTGGGCAGCGTCATCGTCTTCCAGGCGTCGGTATCCACCTCGGGACCCTTCCACGACGCGCCCTCGGCCGAGCCGGTGTCGTTGGGAAGGAACCAGGTTTCGAGCTTCGCCTCGTACCGGCGTCGAGCCGCTTCCGGATCCGCGATCAGCGTCTTGAGCTGCTCCGAGAGGTCGGCGAAGTCCGGCAACGGACGCAGTCCCGCCTCGCTGGTCCACGCCTCCGCCGGCGTGCCGCCCCAGGAGGCATGAATGATACCGACCGGAACGTGTCGCGCCCGCTGCAGGTCGCGGCCGAAAAAATAACCGACGGCCGTGAAGTCTTTCACCGCCTCGGGCGTGCAAACGTCCCACTGCCCCTTGACGGTTCGAAGGGGCGTCAGCGATTTCTCCTGCGCCACGCCGAACTGGCGGATCTGCGGGTGGTTGGCCGCGGCGACTTCGTTCTCCCAATCGACGATCGGTTGCTGTCCGACGCGCAAGCCGAGCTGGCGCTCCATGTTCGACTGGCCGCCCGCCACCCAGACTTCGCCGACCAGAATGTCGCCGAGGACGATCTTGTTTTGCTTGTCTTTGCCCGAGATCGTCAACGTGAATGGGCCGCCGGCTTTCAATGGCGCCAGGTGGACGAGCCAGTTGCCGCCCGCGCCCGTCGTGGTGGAGACCGTCTGGTCGGCGATCTCCACCGTGACGGCCTCGCCCGGATCGGCCGTGCCCCAGACCGGAACGTTGGTGCCTTGTTGCAAGACCGCGTGGTCGGCGAAGAGTGGGTTGGGCGCGACCGCGGCTTGGGCTGGCGAGATCCCCCAGAGGAGCGCAACGCAGGCGCTCGCGAGCAACCCGGTGAGCGACTGGCCCAAACCGTTGTACTTCACCGCATCGCTATACTACAGCTACGAGCCCATGAGGTTCGATACGACTTCGGTTCCGATGTCCAAATCCAGCCTCGTGCTCTCCGCGACGCTCGCGCTGGTTGCCTCGGCTTGCTGCGCGTCGACCGGCAGCGGCGGTGTCCGCGTCGATACCGGTGCCAAGGCCGCCGGTCCGTCGACCGGCAGCGGCGGTGTCCACGTCGACAGCGGTGCGAAGGTCGCGGATGGTGCGCTCGCCTCCGGCCTGCCCACGCCGCCGGGCGCGGCAAATCTTCCGCGGCCGTCTGGGGCGCCGGGCAACCTGAAGGTGCTCGACTGGGCGGGCTTCAAATCCGCCGTCAGCTACACCTTCGACGACGGCCAGCGGTCGCATATCGAGCACTACGCCGAGCTGCAGGCCACGGGCGTGCGCCTCACCTTCTTCGTCAACTCCGGGAGCATGACGGGGGAGGCCGACTTGGTGTCCGCCTTCTCCCAGGCGGCGCGCGACGGGCACGAGATCGGCAACCACACGGCGCACCATTGCCACGCGGATCCCGACGGCACGCTCCATGGCGCCGCCCCGCAAACCGCCTGTTCGGGGACGAGCGCCGGCGCCGAGCTCGACGAGTGCACGGCGTTCATCAAGTCGACCCTCGGGGCGTCGCAGGTCTGGACCGCGGCCTCGCCCTTCGGCGACCAGGGTTTCGACGCCGCCGCCGGCGAGCGTTTCTTCCTGAACCGCAGCGCGGCGGGCGGCTCCGTCGCCCCCAACGACGACACCAATCCGTTCCATCTGCCGATGTGGGGGCCCGCCGAAAACGACACGGTCGAGAAGTTCGACGCCGCCCTCGATCGTTCACACGCCGCAGGCCGGTGGCTCATCATGCTCCTGCACAGCATCGCGCCCACCACGTCCCGGCTGTACGCGACCGTCGACATCTCGGCCGTCACGGGCAGCATCGTCCACGCCAAGTCGCTGGGCGATGTCTGGATCGATTCGATGGCGAACGTGGGGGCGTACTGGCGTGGCCAGAAGGTGCTCTCCGCGGTGACCCCGACGACCTCGGGAACCACCCAGACGTCGACCTGGACCTGGACGCTGCCGGCCCACTTCCCCACCGGGAGGACCCTGCGGGTCCGGGTGGACGGCGGCACGCTCTCCCAGGGCGGCAAGACGCTGCCCTGGGACGGTCACGGCTACTACGAGATCGCGCTCGACGCGGGCGCCTTGACGCTCTCGCCCTAGCGACGGGCGCGGCGCCTCCACGCTATTGAATGAAGGAGACGTCGTCGATGTCGATGAGCAGGTTGCCCGGTATCGCGACGTAGGGACCGGCCGCGTCCGCGGGCACCGTGGGATCGAGGTGGTACTGCAGCGGCACGTTCCAGACGAGACCCGCGATGTTGTTTCCGTTCGGAACGACGGAGGTCGTGCCGGACGTCCCGGGCGTGAAGTCGGCCCACAGGATCTGGACCTGCGTCCAATCGGCCGTGATGGGAATGTTCGCCTTCGAAGGATCCTTGCAGGTGTCCGCGGTGCCGGGGCAGGTCCCGCCGCCAGCCGAATTGGTGGCGTTCGGCAACTGCGTGCTCTCCATGGAAACGTCGAACGAGAACATGCCGGTGCCCGACGAGCCGCGCACCCAAAAGGAGATCCCTCGGTACGCGGACGCGTCCGCGCACCCCATCCACACGCCGCCACCCATCCCCCAGGCGGACGCCTGCGTGACGCTCTGGGAAACGCCCCAGTTGCTCGGCGGGTGTCCGGCCATGAGCGCCAGCGTCGGCGTCGCGCTGCCGTCCCCGAACGAGTAGACACCCGCGTAGGCGGTCCCGGTGTTCGGCGTCGCGCCACCGAACGCCGTCGAGTACTTGTCGGCCGTGACGGTCCCGTCGTAGTTCTCGAAGTTGAGAAAGACGGGATTCATCGGCGTCGTCTTGGTGGCGCACAGCTTCTGAACCACGACCGTCGCACCGCCGGCCCCGGCGGCGCCGCCACCCGTCGTCCCGGCCACGCCGGTGGTGCCGGTGGTCCCGGCCGCGCCGCTCGACCCGGTGGTCCCGGCCGCGCCGCTCGATCCGGTGGTCCCGGCCGCGCCGCTCGAGCCGGTGGTCCCGGCGCTCGATCCGGTGGTCGTCCCGCCCGCACCGCTCGCCGTCGTCCCGCCCGAACCGGTGGTTCCACCGCCGCCCGACTGTCCCGCGGTGCCTCCCTTCGAGCTCGGCGATGCGCACCCCACCACCGTCGCGATCGAGAGCGCGACAACCAAAGCTTCCAGGGCGAAACGTGATCTCATTTTCATATGAAGCTCCGAGCTGAGTTCAGCGTCTACTGGACGCGGCAGTAGTAACCCGTGGTGTCCAGCTCCCCGGTCCCCGTGAAGATCTCCGTGCCGGACTGGACGGTGGAGACGTACTTCGACGACTGCATCCAGCCACGCGAGACGAGGTCGTTCATGAAATCCATGATGTTGATGACCGCGCTGGTGGCGTTGGAGGTACGAACGTACGAGAAGACGTTCCAGGTCGTCGAGCCGCGGTAGAGATCCCAGCTGGCCGAGTCGATGGTGACGGTTGTCTGCTTGGTCCCGACCGGTGCCGCGCCGCCCGCCGTGTAGAGCCAGATCATGATCTCGTCGGTGGGTGTGTCGTTGGTCCCGGCCATCGCGACCGTGTGGGCGAAGATGTCGTAGGAAACGTCGGCCGCGCCGCCCGACTGGGTGATGTTGAAGCTCCATCCGCAGTTGAGCTTGCTCCCCGACGAGATCTGCAGCGGCAGGCCGGTGTTCGTCAGCTTCCAACCGTATTGCCAGCCGAGCACCGAGCTCGCGTACGACTTGACCTTGTTGGAGGTCCCGGTCCAGTTCCAGCTGGTTCCCCACCCGATCAGATCGCCTTGCTGACAGGTGGACCAGATCGACTGCGTGCCCGAACCGGTGCTGGCGCCCCACTGGTTGTTGTTGATCCAGTACTTGCCGAGCGTGATCGACGCGTCCTTCGTCGACGAGGTATTCGCCTTCGCGCTGGGTGTGCAGGCGAGGCTGGTCGGATCCAGGCAGGCGCCGAACAAGCAGCTGGTGCCGCTGCCGCAGACCGTGCCGCACTTGCCGCAGTTCTTCCCGTCGGTGTTCATGTTGGTGCAGGCGCCGCTGCAGGCGGTCTGGCCCGTCGGACACTGACACGCTCCGGTGACGCAGGTCGCGCCCGTCGCGCAGGCGTTGCCGCAGGTGCCACAGTTCGCGGTGCTGGACATGATGTCCTTGCAGACGCCGCCGCAGTCGCCCTGCCCCGTCGGGCAAATGCAGGCGCTCTGCCAGCAGCTCTGATCCGAGCGGCACACCTTGCCGCACGCGCCGCAGTTGTTCTGGCTGCCCGTCGTGTCGACGCACGAGCCGCTGCACCTCATGAGCGTGCCGGCGCAGCTCGCGGAGGATCCGCCGCCGCCGGTCGTGCCGCCGCTGCCGGTCGTGCCGCCGCTGCCGGTCGTGCCGCCGCTGCCGATCGTGCCGGCGGCGCCGGTCGTGCCCCCTCTTCCCGTCGTGCCGGCGATGCCCGTCGTGCCGCCGATACCGGTCACGTTCGCGCCGCCGGATCCGGGGTTGCCTGGGTTGCCGGCGTTGCCGCCGGCCGCCGTGACTCCGCCGGAGCCGGTGGCCGTGTCGCCGCCGGAGCCGGACGCGACGGAGCCGCCGCTGCCGGTCGCCGTCCCACCGCCGGCGCCTCCTCCGCCGCCGGTGGGGCTGGCGCAGTTGAAGGCCGAAGCCGACAGGGCGACGAGCACCGCGAGCGACCTCCATTTGGTCCCGGTCAGCGTCATTTTGGAAATCCGACTATAGGTCGGAAATGGGAACGAAACCAGCGCGTCGCGCCATTTGCGCGAAGGCTACTTTGCGGGCTCTACGGGAGCCGAAGGCGCGAGGCTCCGCAGCGTCTGCACGAGCTCGTCACTCGCCGAATATGGGGCGCGGCGGGAGAGGTCCGTCCCGGTGTCCCAGAGAACCGGAACCATCTTTCTGGAAATCGCCGCGTTCTGGACCGCCGACATCCAGCGTACGCGCGACGGCGACTCCTTCTTGTTCGTCGCGCCGAACTCTCCGATGAAGGCCGGGATGTCGTTGCGGGTACAGAACCCCTTCATCATGTCGAAGAGGTCATCCAGCTCCTTGACGTCGTCGGGGGTTCCCCAGGTGGGCCTCATCTTCCCCCAGTCGGCGTCCTCGGTGAGGCCGCAGAACGTGTAGGGCGTGTAGTAGTGCACCGAGATGAAGAGCTTGCCCGGGACGGTGTCCTTGGGCAGCGCGTACGCGCGCTCGCAGGTCTTTTTGATATCGGTGGTGTACCCAATGACGACGAGCAAACGCTTCGCGTTGTTGCCCCCGGTCTTCCGCACGGTATCGATGAACAGCTGGTTCACGCGGGTCAGCGTCGCGTAGGCCTTCTGCTCGGAGCCTTCATTCTTGAAATTCGTCTCTTCGTTGAGCGCCTCGAAGATGAGCTTTTCGTTCTTGCCCGCAAAGAAGGTGGAGATCTGTTCCCAGTACGAGCGGAACTTCTTCTCCGCTTCGGGGCTGAAGGTGGCGAACGTCTTCGGAAAGGTTTCCTTCTTATCCGAATCGATCCAGCCCCCGTCCCAGTGAATGTTGAGAACGCAGAACATACCGGCGCCGGTGATCCAATCGACGACCTCGCTGACCCGGCCGAATTTGTCGGACTGGATGCGACCGTCGACCGCATAGGTGTCCCAGGCCACCGGCAGGCGGACGGTCTTGAAGCCGAGATGGGCCAGGCTCTCGACGAATTCCTTGGTGATGAGGGGATTCCCCCAGCCGGTTTCCCAGGCGGTGGTGTTCTCCAGTGTGTTGCCGATGTTGGTGCCGGGGCTCATGAGCGGGACCGCCGTCCAGGCGTCCAGCTCCGTCATCTTCTCCGCGGCGGGCGGGACCGCCGGTTTGGTGGAGGCCACATTGCCCGGTGAGTTGGCGGGCGGCGGCAGCAGGCAAGCCAGCGGCCCGGCAGCGCAGAGAAGGACCGTCCAGCGCAGGGCCGCGCAGAGTAAGGCCGTCGGGGGTGGTGACTCGGGCGATTTGAACATGGCGGTCTCGTTTGACTCGGGTTTCATTCCTGCTTTTCGTAGTCGAACCAGTCGAACGCGGCGGGCGCGGGGCTCGGGTCGCCGCTCGGCGCCAGCGCGTAGAGGCCGACGTACGTGCCGATGAAGCCTCCGGTGACCTCCGTCGACAAAAGGCGCGTCTCGGCGGATCCCATCGGCTGCAGCGCTCCCTTGTCTGATCGCTCGGGCGAAGGCCCCCAGGCAAACGTGTAGCGGTTCGGCTCGGCCTCGATCTGCAGGATCAAGGGATCCTTCCCCGGCGCCGGCGCCGACGCGGTCACGGTCGACAGATACTTGCCGACCGTCTGCCGCACGAACACCTCGCGACGGCCGCCGATGCCGCGCACGCCGATCTCGTAACGCTGTTGCGGCGCCCGATAGAGCACCAGCCCCGCCTCTTGACCCTCGCGCGCCGGCGCGAAGTCGATGCGCGCGCCGATGCGCGCGCGCAGGTGTTCCTGGCGACGGCCGACGAAGGTCGGCGAGGCACCGTCGGCCTGGTCGAGCGGCACCGGCGTCCCGTGCAGTGTCAACCAGCCGCGCCGCTCGGTCGTCGAATAGCTCGCGCGCACCGGGTTGCGCAAGAAGTTCCAGGCCGGGCCGAGCGGAGCGTCGAACCCGTCACGCACGGGCGCGGTGGGGGAGGCGCGCACCGGCAGCCCGCGCACCTGCGTGTCGAGCGCGATCGGCTTGCCTTCGTTGACCACCGGCCAGCCCTGGGCATCCCAGCGCACCGGGGCCAGGAACGTCTCGCGCCCCAGGTTGTGCCAGTAATAGCCCCCCTGCGGGCGGATGCCGAGGAACACCATCCACCAGTTTCCTTCCCCGTCCTCGACCAGATCGGCGTGCCCCGTCGCCTGGATCGGCTGGCTGAGCGGCGTGTCGCGGTGGGTGAGGATCGGGTTGCGCGGACAGGGCTCGAACGGCCCCCAGGGCGAGCTCGCGCGCGCGAGCGTCACCATGTGGCCGTACTCCGTGCCGCCCTCGGAGATCATCAAGTAATAGCGCCCGGCGATCTTGTAGAGGTGCGGCCCCTCTGGATAGCGGCCGCCCGTTCCTTTCCACACGATGCGCGGTGGTGTCAGCAGCTTGCCCGACGCGACGTCGATCTGCGCCTGGTAGATGCCCGGCGCGCTGCCCGTCGAGGTCAGGTACACCTTGCCGTCGTCGTCGAAGAAGAGGCTGGGATCGATCCCGCCCGGCCCGGTGATCCAGATCGGCTCCGACCATGGCCCCGCCGGATCCTTGGCGGTGACGAAGAAGGTCCCCCGGTGCGAGACGTTGGTCGTGATCATGTAGTAGATGCCGGCGTGGTAGCGAATGGTGGGCGCGAAGATCCCGCCCGAGGGCTTGGCGGTCGCCAGCGGCAGCTGCGAGTCGCGCGTGAGCACGTGCCCGAGCGACTCCCAGTGCACGAGGTCGCGGCTGCGGTGAATGGGCACGCCCGGGAACATCTCGAACGAGCTGTTCACGAGATAGAACCACTCGCCTACGCGGACCACGCTCGGGTCGGGGTGAAAGCCGGGAAGCACCGGGTTGCGATAGCTGGTGATGCGCGGCTCGTCGGCGCCCGCGATAAAGGGAGCGAGCGCCACGGCTACCGACAGAGCCACGGCCGCGGCGCGGGGACGCAGACGTAGACGCGCAATCATGGTGGCTAGTGGGCCTTCGGGTCGCCGTAGAAGGTGCCGCGGCCGTGGGTGCCGACGTAGACGCGCCCGAACTTCTTCGGGTCGCCGCTGATCTGCAGGACCAACCCCCACTGGTGCTGATCGTCATTGATGCGCAGCCATGTCGCGCCGCCGTCCGTGGAGCGGAAGAACCCGCGCTGCCCTTGCACCGTCCCCACCAGATAGAGCGCAGGCATCTTCGCGTGGGGCGCCGCCTTGCCGAAGCCAAAGGCGTGGATCTGCTCCACGGCGGGCATGCGAACGAATTCCTTTCCCGCCGGCGCGTGATAGAGGCCGTCGTAGGCCGCCAACCAAAGATCGCCCTCGCGGCCCGGCGTGGCGTAGATCCGGTCCTGACCTCCGCGATCGTCCCCTCGGCCGGTGCGATTGTCGTTGCCGCTGCCGCCGCGCTTGGGCAGTCCACCCGGCAGGACCAGCGGCCGCTCCGTGAAATGGACCGCGCCGTCGACGCTTTCGAAAAGCTTCCCGTCGAAAAGCGTCATTGCATAGAAGCGCTTGGCGTTCACGCGATCGGCGACCACGCGGGTCTCCTTGGGCAATCCGGCGCAGGGGATCCAGCTCCGGCCCCTGTCCGACGTGACAAACGGAACCTGCTCGCGGGGCGTCCAGACCCACCGGCCGCCGTCGGCGGAGACGGCGATGTCTCCTTCGTTGGCCTTGGGATCGGGGACCGAGGCGGGCTCGTGCCAGGTCTTCCCGCCGTCCAGGGAATAGCCGAGATTCGCCCCCTCCTTGCGCGCGTGGCCGACACGGACGATCACGTTCGGATTCAGCGCGCCGCCGCCGACGTCCTTGGTGTTCCCGAGAAAAGGCGGCTTGGGATTTCCGTCGGGCGCGGGCTGGTCGAGATCCCGGTGCACGAAGCCCGAGTAGTCGCCGACCGCGGTCACCAGCGCTGCGCCCTTGGTGGGACTGTACAGGGCCAGCGCCACGGTCTCCTCGATGCCCGGGCTCATGACGACCCAATGGGTGGGCAGGTTCTTGTCGAGGTTCGTCAGATCGTACGTCTCCCAGCCGCCGTAGCCGGTGGTGAACATCGCGTGATCGGGGTTCGAAGGGTCGAGCTCGACGTCGAACAACCAGTGGATGTCCGTGTCCTTCACGTAGGGCGCGAGCGCGTAGTCGAAGACGCCGCCACTCCCGAAGACCGGTTTCCAGGTCGCGCCGCCGTCGACGCTGCGGAAGACGTCCTCGCCCTTGGGACGGTAGAACGAGCTCGCGATCAGGACCTTCGGGTTGTGCGCGTCCACGGACACGGCTCCGTATCCGAACTTCCGTTGCGCGTCGGGCTTGTCCGGCGTGATGTCGGTCCAGGCGCCGCTGCGCGTATCCAGCTTCCAGACCGCGCCGTCCACCATCGGCATCGGACCGGGATCGGTGCCGTAGCTGATGAAGAGGTTTCCATCGGAGGCGAGGACCGCGTGGTTGGGACGGTACCTGGTGGGTTGCCCCGGAACGATCTTCCAGGTGTTGCCCGCGTCGACGCTGCGGTAGAGACCGGGTTTGCCCATCACCGACACGCCTGCGAAGAGGGTCTGGCTGGCCTTGCCCTTGGTGCCGCTCCCGGGATCGAAGACGATGAACACGATGCTGCTGCGGCCGGCGCCGCTCCAGGCGGGCAGCTTGGCCTCCTCGGCGGAGAGTCGCAGCACGTCGCTGGGAAAGGTCGCCACCTTGGTCCAGGTCACCGCGCCGTCCGCGCTCTTCCACAGACCGCTCTTGCGCGTGCCGAGGAAGAGGATGGCGCCGTCGTTGGGATCCACCGCCATGCGCTCGCCGTTGCCGCGACCCGCTTCGTTGCCGCCGAACTTGATGGGCACGTTGGTGCGATCCCACGTGTGGCCCTGATCCGATGAGCGGAGGATCGCTCCGTCTGGAACGTCCGGAGCCGTATAGGTGCCGGCGGCCAGATAGACCTTGCTGGGATCCGAGGGATCGACGGCGATGCTCTCCACCCCCATGAGATTCAGATCCGCATAAGGAACCCAGTCGAGCATCGGTTCCCATCTCCGGGTCTGCGGATTCCGCCGGTAGGCGCCCCCGATGTCCGTGCGCGCGTAGCAGACGTCCTTGGCGGTGGGATGAAACACGAACCCGTCCACGAACCCGCCGCCGACGATCTGAACGCTCTTCCAGGTGTAAGGAACCGCGGCGGGGCTCTCCCCCGCGATCGCCGGGAGCGTCGACAGCGCCAGGAACATCAGGGTGCCGACCGCGGAGCGAGGCGGATTCATGGCGGGGAACAGAGCACGAATCACCTGGAACCTACAAATCGCCACCCAGGGAGCGGGTCATTGGCCCGGATCCCGTCGCGGTCTGCTCGCCGGGCTGCGCTATGCTCGGCGCCACCATGGTGACCAACGACGGCGTGTTCGCCGGATCCATCCCGAAGCTCTACGAGACGTACCTGGTGCCGCTGATCTTCGAACCCTACGCCGCAGACTTGGTCGAGCGGCTGCGCACGAGGTCCGTGAACCGCCTCCTCGAGGTCGCGGCCGGCACGGGGGTGGTGACCCGGGCTCTGGCCTCCGGGCTAACCGACGAGGTCGAGATCGTCGCCACGGATCTGAACCAGGCGATGATCGATCAAGCCTCCGCCGTGGGAACGAAGCGCGCCGTCGAATGGCGCCAGGCCGACGCCCTGCAGTTGCCGTTTCCCGACGGGACATTCGACGCCGTTGTTTGCCAGTTCGGCGTCATGTTCTTGCCCGACAAGGTCCGCGGATTTTCGGAAGCGCGGCGGGTGCTGAAGCCCGGAGGCGTCTTCGTCTTCAACGTGTGGGATCGAATCGCGGAAAACGAATTTGCGGACGCCGTCGCGACGGCGGTGGAATCGGTCTTCCCCGACGATCCGCCGCGCTTCCTGGCCCGCACGCCCTACGGCTATCACGACCGCCGGGCCATCGAGCGCGATCTGGCCGACGCCGGATTCGTCGCCCCGCCGCAGATCACGACGGTCGCGGCGCGCAGTCGGGCGACCTCCCCACGGATTCCGGCGATCGCGTTCTGTCAGGGGACCCCGCTCAGAAACGAGATCGAGTCCCGCGGCGCCGCGCGGCTGGGCGAAGCCACCGACGTTGCGGCGGAAGCCATCGCCAGGCGGTTCGGCCCGGGCGTCGTCGACGGCAAGATCCAGGCACAGGTCGTCACCGTCGACCGTTGACGCTGACCCGGGCCGCAATGGACGCGTACGCGGCGATCCTGACCCGGCTGCGGGCCAACAACCCCAACGTCCACTTGCTGGTCGCGCAGATCACGCCGCTCAACCCCAGCGGCTGCTCCGGGTGCCTGGCCGGGGTGCAGGCGCTCAACGAGCTCATTCCCGACTGGGCCACG
>JADGRB010000096.1 GCA_017881315.1 Pseudomonadota bacterium | reverse complement strand
GAGCAACATGAGGGCGACAATGAGGCGGCGGCCGGACGTTACCGGCGGTTGCTCGAGGCACGGCCCGGCGATCCGGTCGCGCTGGCGGCGCTCGAACGGATCGCATCGCGCACCGGCGACGCGGCGGCGCAGGTGACGCTGGCCGAGGGCGCCGTCGATCGCAGCTCCGACGCCGACGAGCGGGCCGCGCTCGCGATGCGCGGGGCCGAGCTGGCGGAGACCGCGGCGCACGATCTGCCCCGGGCCGCGGCGCTGGCCCGCCGGGCGCTGGAGGCGGTGCCCGGATATGCGCCGGCGGCCCACCTGCTCGAGCGGCTGTTCCCCGCCCTCGATCGGTGGGACGAAATGGTGAAGGTCGTCGACCTGACGGCGGCGCCCGACGCGCTCGCCGACGGCGGTGGCGCGACGGGCGAGGCCGGTGCGAAGTCGGTGCGGCTCGAGCGGCTGGGCGCGCTCTACGAGGATCGGCTGGACGACCCGGGCAAGGCGCTCGCCCTCTATGGCGAATGGGTGGAGCTCGGGGTTCGCCGGAGCGCCGCGCTCGGGGCCCTGCTGCGCGCCGCCGAAAAGGTGGGCGACGGGCTGGTCGCGGCACAGGCGGCGCTCCGCCTCGGGACCGAGATCGCCGGCCTCGACGCGGGAACCAAGTTCGCCTGGTGCTACCGCGCGGCGACCATCTACGAAGAGCGCGCCGCCGACGACGACGAGGCGATCCGCGCCTACGAGGCGGCGCTGGCGTTGCGTCCCGGCTCGCGCCCCGCGCTGGCCGGATTGGGACGCGCGCACCATCGACGCGGCCGGTTCGATGCGCTGGCCGCCGTGCTGTCCAAGCAGGCCCTGGGCGAATCCAATCCCGCCAGCGCCAGCGCCCTCGAGGTCGAGGCCGCCCGCCTCTATGCGCTGCGCCTCGGGAGACTGGAAGACGCGCTCGCTGCCGCCGCGCGCGCGCTCACCTTCGATCCCGCCAACGTCGCCGCCATCGCCGATCATGCCCGGCTGCTCGAGCGGCTCGGCCGCGGCGAGGAGCTGGCGGGGGCGCTCGGCAGCCTGGGACAGACGCTGTCCGATCCGGCCGACAAATCGGCCGCCTACCGCGCGCAGGCAGAGGTTCTCGAGTGGCAGCTCGGGCGGCGCCGCGAGGCCCTGGCGGCCATCGAGCGCGCCGTCGCGAGCGGCGGGCGGGCGCGCGCCGCCGTGGCCGAAGAGCGCCTGTGGCGGCTGGTGGGTCGGGGCGGCGAGCTCGCCACCGTGCAGCTCAAACGTCTGTCCGAAGGCAACGGGGCGCGGGCCGGCCTTTCGGACCTCGGGCTGCGCCTCGATCTCGCCTGGCGTCTCGTCGATCGAGAGGCGGCCGCGCGGGTCCTGCACGGCGCGCTCGAGGCCGCTCCCGCCGACGGCGCCGTGCTGGACGCCGGGGTGGCCCTGGCTTTTCGTCTCGGCCGCGATCGAGACGCGGCCCCGGCGCTGGAGCGGCTGGCCGAGGTCAGCGACGACGCCGACACCCGCGCGGCGCTGTGGCAGGCGGCGGCACGCGCGCGCGATCGCGCCGGCGGGGGAGAACCACAGCCGGAGACGCTCTCGCTCTGGAGCCGGGTGGTGGAGGCGCGAGCGACCGAAGAGGGGCTCTCGATCTTCGGTCGCCTGGCGGCCCGGGCGGGAGATTCGACGCGAACCATCCTGGCGCGCCGCCGTCTCGCCGAGATCGCCGGCGACGCCGTCACGCGGGCGGTGCTGCTGTGGGACCTCGGCGGGGCGCACCTGGCGGCCGGAGATCTGGGGGGCGCGGACGCGGATTTCGCGCGCGCCATCGAGGCCGATGCGACCTTCCTGCCGGCCTTGCGCGCGCTGGCGCGGCTGCGCGAAGCGACCGGCGACGTGCGCGCCGCCGCCGAGCTCTACGCGCGCGAGGCGCGGCTCACCAAGGGGCCGGCGCGGGCGGCGGACGCGTTCCGCCAGGCGGCGCGCCTCTACGCCAACCAGGTGCGCGACGACGCGATGGCCGGCCGGTGCCTCGAGGAGGTGTTGGCCATCGAGCCCGAGGCCGAGACCGACTTCGAGGTCTTGCAGGTCATTCTTCGGGCACGGAACGAAGACGATCGGCTGGCGCAGGTCATGCGGCGGCGGGCGGCCGCCGGCACCTTGCCCAAGCGCCGCGATCGTCTGCTCGCGCTGGCGGAGCTGGTCTACGCGCGCGACCCGGTCGAAGCGGCCGCGGTGCTGGCCGAGGCGGTCAAGCTCGATCCCACCTCCGTCACCGTGCTCTTGCGCCTGGCGGAGGTGGAGACGGATCTCGGGCGCTCCGCCGAGGCGATCGCGACCTACCGGCTGGCCATCGCGGCCTCGTCGGATCCCAAGACCGTGAGCGCGGCCTGGGCGCGCATCGGCGACGTCGCCGAACGCGCGCTCGCCGACGGTGAGCAGGCGGTCGAGGCCTACCGGAACGCGCTCCTCGCGGCGCCGGACGAGCTGGCGGCGCTGGCGGGCCTGGCGCGGGGACTCACCCGCCAGCGTGATTATGTCGGCGCGGCGATCGCGCTGCGGCGGCTGGCGGCCGTGGAGGCCGAGCCCGAGGCGCGCGTCGGTCATCTCATCAACCTCGGCGAGCTGCTGGCCGGTCCGGCCGAGGATCCGGAAGGGGCGGCCGACGCGTTCGAGCAGGCGCTGGCGCTCGATCCGCATCACGACCACGGGATGGATCGCCTGGATGTGCTGCTCACCCGCCTCGAAGAGCCGTCGCGCCTGGCGGCGGCGCTGGGGCGCTACCTGGAGGTCGCGCCGGCGGCCCGGGACAGGCGCATGCGTCTGGCCGCGCTCTGGAGCGGGCCGCTCGGTTCGGCCGCGCGCGCCGTCGACGAGCTGCACACCATCGTCACGGTGGCGCCCGACGACGTCGGCGCGCGCGTCGAGCTCGGGCGGGTGCTGGAATCGGCCGATCGCCTGCCCGAGGCGATCGCCGAGCACCTCGCGCTCCTGCGGCTGGCACCTCTCCGGGTCGATTCGCTGCGGGCGCTGCGGCGCTTGTGCCTGCGGGCCGCCCAGCCGCGTCGCGCCGCCCGGGTGGCGGCCGCGCTGGTCGCGCTCGGCCTCACGGACGCTGCCGACGCCCGCGCGGTCCGCGACGCGCGGCTGCGCTGGACCCCGGAGGCCATCGGAACCATCTCCGGCGCCGACTTCGAATCGATCGTGCGCCACCCGGCCGTGCGCCACCCGGCGACGGCGCTCCTGGCGGCCATGTCCGAGGTGCTGCCGCGGCTCTACGGTCTCGCGCTCGAGGACTGGGGGGTCACCAAACAGGATCGCCTCCCCGCCCGGTCCGACGATCCGCTGCGCGCGCTGGTCAGCCGGGTCGCCGTGCTGCTGGGCGTGGAAGAGACCTTCGACGTCTATTCGGCGCGGGCCATCGCGACGCAGGTCGAGATCGAAGCCGGGCCCCCGCCGGCCTTGCTGCTCCCCGCGACGTTCGCGTCGCTGCCCCGCCAGGAGGCGTACCTGCAGCTCGGGCGCCAGCTCGGACATCTGCGCGCCGGCACGCACGGGGTGGGGCGCATTCCCGCCAAGGACCTGGGTCTGCTGGTCGCGGCCGGCGTGCGGACCATGTTCCCCGACTACGGACGGGGGATCCTGCCGGAGGAGCAGCTCAACGACGTCGCGCAGAAGATCACGCGCCTGCTCCCCCGGCGGCAACGGCGCGCCTTCGAGCAGGCGGCGCTTTCGTTTCGCGACAGCGGCGTCTTCGACGGCGAGAGGTGGCGCGCCGGGATCACCCACACCGGCTATCGGGCCGCGCTGGTCGCGTCGGGGGATGTGCTGGGCGTCTTCGAGCACCTCGCGCGCGCCGATCGGCAGCTGGCCGCGGCCGTGATGCAGTCTCCCGACGAGCTGCTCGCCGCGGCGCGGGCCACCGCCACCGTCGTCGAGATGATCAACTTCGCGGTCGGCGACGAGCTCGGCGCCGTGAGCAAGCGCCTCGGGGTCGATTAGGCGGACGAGGAGGCCATCGGCGGGGGCGTCGCGACGGAGGCCTCCAGCGCGCGGCCGACGCGGCTCTTGAGGCAGACGATGCCGAGCAGGGCCTGGAACGACAGCACCAGCGCCTGACCGACCAGGCTGGCGGTCAGGATCGCCGCCTGTTGTGCCGGCCGATCACCGGGCGCGTAGCGCGCAAAGAAATAGATCATCGCCGCCTGGGTGGTGCCGAGTCCCTGCACCGAGATCGGGAGGACGGCGATGAAGAAGACCACCGGCAGCGCGGCCACCGCCTCGACGACCGGCACCGCCACGCCGAACGCGCGCATCATGCAGATCTGGAAGGCGAACAGCGCGGCGATGTGGGGCAGCCGCACGGCCAGGGCCCGGGCATGTCCGGAAAGGCCGGCGCCGAGTAAGACCTGGAAGAGCGGGCGCGACACCAGCCAGCGGGGCTTGGCGGCGAGGGCCACCACGTAGACGGCGAGCCCGGCGTACGCGACGCCCACGATGACGGCGACCGCGTGCGGAACGGCGGGCGCGCCCGCGAGGCCGATGGTGGCCAGGAAGAGCAGCGCCAGCACGTTGATCCCCATGATGAAGAGGATGGTCGCCGCGCCGCGGATGACGGGCACCGCCGCCACGCGGTGGACGAAGTAGACGATGGCGCCCTGGCCCACGTTGTAGTTGATGGCGGCGAGCAGGTAGGTCGCCCCGCGCACCAGCAGGACGTCGACGAACGACAGGCGGGCCAGGAACCAACCGAAGGTCTTCCAGATGGCGAACGAGTCCGCGAGGTAGATCGCGACCGCGCCCAGGAGCGCGACCGGAATGGTCCACCCGGCGGCGCCCCGGGCCGCCGCGACGACCTCGCCGACGGAGATGCGCCGGAAGAGCAGCACCAGCAGACCGGCGGTCACGGTCCAGGCGGCGAGACGAATCAGGCGCTTGCGCATCGGCGGCAAGAGCTACCACGAGGCCAGGTCGTAGCGAAAGGCGCCCGCGGCGACATCGCCGATCAAGGTCGCGGTCGGGGCAGACCCTCCCATTCGCCCCAGATATCGGTCAACGAGGTGGTCGAGCGCGGGTCGTGGGTCCGGTGGGCGAGTCGAAAGAAGACCGCGTAGCGGACGTGCGGCCCGACGTTGGGCGCGGCGCCGTGCGCGAGCGCGTGGTGCGCGAGCAGGACGTCGCCCGCCTGAACCACGAGCTGTCGCGGCGGCGGCATCGACACCTTCGGAAAACCTTGCAGGAGCTCGGCGGTGCCGTGGGCGCGGAAGTGCGCCTCGAGCACCCGGTGCGTGCCCGGCCAGACCGTGAAATTCCCGCGAAACGTGGTGGGGATGTCGCTCAGGAACACGGCCGCCAGCGCCGTGAAGGTGTAGAGCGTCTGCGGCTCGACGCCGTTGAGGGGACCGGGCATCCCGTCGATGTGGGGGTAGGGATCGCGCGGCTCGGCGATCGCTTGTGGGAATCGCAGCGCGATCTGGCCGGTCGTCGGCGGCGGGACGTTGCCGGCGCCGAGCGCGGCCTCCGCCAGCGCGGGCAGCGCCGTCTGCGCGTAGAGATCGAGGATCGGCGGCGCACCCACCAGCTCGGGGCAGAACGTCTGCGCGCGCAAGGTCCAGATCCGGTCCTTGGCGATCCCTTCCTCGCCGAGCGAGCCGTTGATGGCCAGCAGCGCCGCGTCCACCCGGGCGCGCGCCACCAGGCCCGGAACGATCAGGTATCCGTCTTCTCTGAGCGCCCGCTTCTCTGCTTCCCCGAGCTGCACGACCTACGCACTCAAGCGTAGCAGCCTTTACCCGGCGTCGCTGAGCTTGCCGGCGTGGCGGATGTCCTTGCCCTTGACCATGAAGACCACCAGCTCGCCCAGGTTGGTGGCGTGATCGCCGATGCGTTCGAGATATTTGGCGATTGATTGCAGGCGGGTCGCGCGGAAGATGTTGCGCGGATCTTCCATCATGTAGGTGAGCAGCTCGCGGAAGATCTGGGTGTAATAGGCGTCGACGTTCTTGTCGCGCGCGATCACCCGCTGCGCGCGCTCGACGTCGGCGGCGACGAAGGCGTCCAGCGCCTCGTGCAGCATCTCCTGGACCTCGCGGGTCATGTTGGGGAGATCGATGTAAGGCTTGAGCGGCGGCTCGCCGTTGAGCTCCAGGACGCGCTCGCAGATGTTGACGCCGAGATCGCCGATCCGTTCCAGGTCGGTGACCAGCTTGAGCGCGGTGGTGAGAAAGCGCAGGTCCGAGGCCACCGGCTGCCGTCGCGCCAGCACCTGCATGCACAGCTCATCGATCGCGATCTCGAGCTGGTTGATCTTCCGGTCGACCCCGATCATCTGTTCGGCCAGGGTGCTGTCCCGATCGATCAGCGCCCGGATGCTGCCGTGGATGATCTCTTCCACCTTGGCGCCCATGAGCAGGAGCTGTTCGCGCAGTCGGCGCAGCTCCTGTTCGTATTCGCGGTTGGTGTGCTCGCGTGAGGTGTTTGCTCTTATCATCCGTGTCACCCAAATCTGCCCGTGATGTAGTCTTCCGTCCGAGAGTTACTGGGTTTGGTGAAAATGACGTCGGTCCGATCGAACTCCACCAGCTCCCCGAGATAGAAGAACGCCGTGTAATCGGCGACGCGTGCCGCCTGCTGCATGTTGTGTGTCACGATCACGACCGTGTAGTTGGCCGAAAGCTCGTTGATCAGCTCCTCGATGTGCGCCGTCGCGATCGGGTCGAGCGCGGAGGCCGGCTCGTCCATGAGCAGCACCTCGGGCTCGACCGCCAGCGCGCGCGCGATACAGAGCCGCTGTTGCTGGCCGCCCGACAGGCCGAGCGCGCTGTCGTTGAGGCGGTCCCGGACCTCTTCCCACAGCGCCGCCTGCGTGAGCGCCAGCTCGACACGACCGGCGATCTCCTGGGCGTCCTTCACGCCGCCGATTCGCAGGCCGTAGGCGACGTTCTCCTGGATCGATTTGGGGAACGGGTTCGAGCGCTGGAAGACCATCCCGATGCGCCGGCGGACCGCCACCGGATCGATCCCCGGGCCGTAGATCGGATCGCCGTCGAGGCGCACGCTGCCTTCGACGCGGCAGCCGGCGATGAGCTCGTTCATGCGGTTGAGCGAGCGCAGGAAGGTCGACTTGCCGCAGCCCGAGGGGCCGATGAGGGCCGTCACGTGCTGGCCCACGATATCCAGCGAGACCGGGCCCACTGCCTTCTTGCCGTCGTAGAAGACCGCCAGGTCGCGCACGATGAGCTTGGGCGCCGGCTCGACCTTGGCGGCTCCGTTGGCGCTCACGCGGTGGCTCCGGCGTAACGGCGTCGCATCCGCGAGCGAACCACCACCGCGGCGACGTTGAGCGCGAACGTCAGCAGCAGCAACACCAGCACGGTGGCGTAGAGAATCGGCTGGGTCGCGTCGACGTCGGGCGATTGCGTGGAGAGCACGTAGACATGGTAGCTCGGCGACATGAACTGCGAGGAGAGATGCTTGGGGAGCTGGGGCAGAAAGTAGGCCGCCCCCGTGAACAGGATCGGCGCCACCTCGCCCGCCCCGCGGCTCACCGCCAGGATGGTGCCGGTCAGGATGCCGGGGCTCGCCTGCGGGACGGCGACGTGAATCACCGTCTGAAACTGGGTGGCGCCCAGCGCCAGGGACGCCTCCCGCAGCTCCCGCGGGACGGCGCGCAGAGCTTCCTCGGTCGCGACGATCACCACCGGCAGCGTCAGCACCGCCATGGTCAGCGCGGCCCAGATGAGGGCCGGCTGTCCGAGCACCTTCTCGCCGTGAAAGAAGGCCTTGTCGATGCCGGCGCCCAGGAATTGCACGAAGAAGCCCAGCCCGAAGAGGCCGAAGACGATCGACGGCACCCCGGCGAGATTGGCGACCGCGATCCGGATCGCGCGCGTGACCGGCGAGATCGGGGAGGCATACTCGTGCAGGTAGATGGCCGTCGCGACCCCGACGGGAACGCCCGCCAGGGTCATCAGGATCACCATCTCGAGCATGCCGATGATGGCCGGGAAGATCCCGCCCTCGGTCATGCCGTTGCGCGGCGCCTCGGTGAGGAACGCGATCGATAGCCGGGGTGCGCCGTGGCGGATGATGTCGAACAGAATGACGGCCAGGATCGTCAGCACGATCAGCAGCGCCGCGCCTGAGGCGATCGCCATCGCGCCGTCGGCCACGAAATTGCGACGGGTGCGATTCGCCGTCAGCGCCGCCCGATCCGAGGCGGGGACTGTCGCCGCGCCGGCGGTCACGCCGATCCCCCCAGGCGGATCTTCATGCGCCGGATTGCCCAGTCGCCCAGGGTGTTGATGCAGAAGGTGGTCAAGAACAGCAGCGTGCCCAGGAAGAACAGCACCGTGTAGTGCGCGCCGCCGAACACCACCTCGGCCAGCTCTGCGGCGATGGTGGCCGAGATCGTTCGCGTCGAGTCGACCAGGCTGGCCGAGATGATCGCGGCGTTGCCGGAGGCCATCAGCACGATCATCGTTTCGCCGACCGCGCGTCCGAGGCCGAGCGCGACGCCCGCCGCGATCCCGGGGCTGGCCGCGGGGAGCACCACCTGGGCGATGGTCTGCCAGCGCGCGGCGCCCAGCGCCGTCGACGCCTCGACGTAGCTGCGGGGGACGGCGCGCAAGGCCTCCTCGGCGAAGGTGAAGATCACCGGAATGACAGCGAAGGAGAGCGCCACGCCGGAGACCAGCGCGTTGAGGCGCGATTCCAGGCCGAAGAGGTGCTGGAACCAGGTGGCCATGATCATGAGCGCGAAGAAGCCCAGCACCACCGACGGGATTCCGGCCAGCAGCTCCACCACCGGCTTCACGATCTCGCGCGTCCGCGGGCGCGCGTACTGCGACACGTAGACAGCCGCGCCCACGCCGAGCGGCACCGAGACCGCCATCGCCACCAGGGTCACCTTGACGGTCCCCAGGATGAGCGGCCAGACGCCGAACTTCGGGATCTCGGAGACGGGTTGCCAGATCGACGCCGATTCGTCGTAGCCGGGCCACAGCTGCGGCACCCACATCCTCGACAGCGTCACCTCCGCGCGCACGGCCGCGCTGTAGAAGATCGGCGCGGCCTCCTTGGCGATGAACACCAGGATGAGGACGATCGCGACGACCGCGGACACGGCCAGGCAGCGCAGCAACCACTCGGCGGCCCGATGCCAGAGGGGGGCCGGCGCGAGCGTCAACTTCGGCGGGCGAACGGGCGGCACGGCGATCCTGGCGCTGATGCTTTTCTGACGGGCCATCGCGATGGCGCCTTCGGGCGTTGTCACCCGTGGATATGACCACCACCCGTTGACGAACAGGTGCCGCATGTGTGACATCGCCGTGACACCGAAGGAACCAGGCGACCGATTTCGTGGATATGGCGCACTTCCCGGAAACGTTTCGTCTTCGTCACGCTCATGTCACCCACCGCGGGCACGATGCCCGGCAAAAGGAGAACCCAGATGACCCAGCCCCGCCTCCGCCGCCTTCGCAGCTTGGCCGCCGCTCTACCGATGACGGCGCTTCTCGTGGGCCTGCCGCTCGCCGCGCGCGCACAGACCTCGACGCTGCCGCCGACCGACATCGCCAATCAGAAGCCGCCCGCCCCGAACGCGGCCAGCCCGAGCGTCGCCATGCCGCCGCCGGGAGCGCCCGCGCCCGCTGCTCCTGCGGCGCCCGTTCCCCCGGAGGCTTCGCCGCCGGCCCCTGTCATGGTCCCGACCCCGATCGGATCGTTGCCGACAGCAGAGCCCGCGCTGGTCGCCCCCACCCCACCTTCCGACGAGCCGCTGGCCGGCTTCAGCGACGGAACCGCGTTCCTGCGGTCGCCCGACAACGGCTTCATCCTCTTCCCGAACGGGCGCCTCCAGGTCGACAGCTACCTGTTCGGATACACCAAGAACAAGTACACGGACAAGATTCCGAACAACACCTTCTTGCTCCGGCGGGCCCGGATGGAGGTCGGCGGCTGGATCGGCGGCTTCGTGTACTTCTGGCTCGCGGGCGATTTCGCGCAGGGCCCGCCCGCCGGTGCGGCGCCGGTCGCGCCGAGCAACATCGCCACCACCGACGATTACGTGGCGCTGGCGCCCTGGAAGAACCTGGCGATCCTCCAGGTCGGCCAGTTCGACGCCCCCTTCACGCTCGAGAACCGAACCTCGGACAAGTACTTCGACTTCATGGAGCGATCCATCACCGTTCGCGCCTTCGGCATCCCCGACAACAAGGAGATGGGCGCGATGCTGCACGGGTTCAACGACGACAAGAACTTCTACTACTCGCTGGGCGTCTTCAACGGCGACGGCCAGAACTTCAAGAACGCCGACCGCCAGTACGACTGGATGGGCCGCGCCTGGGTGGCGCCGCTGTCGTTCATGGGCGACGGGCCCCTGCATGACGTCGAGATCGGCGGGTCGTTCTGGACCGGCGATCGCTCGAACACGCTGGCGCCAACCTCGCAGACGACGCAGGCCGGGTTCACCTTCTGGAACGCGGGTTCTTTCGCATTCACGCCCATGGGCGGGACGGCCCAGACGATCCAGCTGCGCCAGGTCGGCCGCATGAAGACCCTTGCGGGCGAGCTGAACGCCCCGATCGATCACAAGTACGGCTTTCGCGGCGAGCTCGTCTGGAAGGACAGCCCGCTGTCGGCCGACACCATCGCCTCTTCCGGGGTGGGCACCATCGTGGGCGGCGCCGAGCTCAAGGGGTATTCGATGTACGGCGAGCTGTGGGCCTGGGTGATGGGCGACGATCGCATCATCGGCGATCAGCAGGGCCTCGAGCCGTTCACGCGCTACAAGAAGTTCGGCGTCAAGCCGGTGCAGGACGGCCTGATGTTGGCCTTGCGCTTCGAGCATCTCGACGAGGACCTGACCGCGGATTCCTCGGTCCAGGGCCTGGGCGGCATCTTGGGCCCGAGCAACGGGACCAAGACCAAGGTCGATTCGTACGAGCTGGGCGTCAACTACTGGCACTCCAAACGCTTCCGCGCGACGGTCAACGGGATCATCAATCACTTCGGTGGTGACACCGCCCTGGTCCGAGGCCTCGGCAGCAAGTACGAGAGCGAGCTCACGCTCCGCCTCGCCATAGCGCTTTGAAAACGAAAAAGAGAAGGGGAGATCACATGCGAATCAAAAATGGCGTAAAGGTCGCGCTCGCGACGGTAACCATGGCGTGCGCTCTGCAGGGTGCGAAGCCGGCGCTGGCTGGAACGGTGACGGTCAAAGGTTCCGACACCATGGTGGTGCTGGGGCAACGCTGGGCCGAGGAGTTCATGAAGAAGCACACCGCCACGACCATCCAGGTCACGGGCGGCGGCTCGGGCACGGGGATCAGCGCGCTCATCAACGGCACCACCGACGTCTGCGAGGCCTCGCGCGCCATGAAGGACGCGGAGAAGAAGCAGCTGGCCGACAAGGCCGGCGCGCCGCCGGTCGAGATCACCGTCGCCAAGGACGGCCTGTCGGTCTACGTCAACGACACCAACCCGATCAACGAGCTGACCATGGACCAGCTCAAGGCGATCTTCACCGGCAAGGTGACCTCCTGGAAGGAGCTGGGGGGCGCGGACTCCAAGATCATCCCGTACTCGCGTGAGAACAGCTCGGGGACCTATGTGTTCTTCAAGGAGCACGTCCTCCAGAACGCCGACTACACCCCGCGCGCCCAGGCCATGCCGGGGACCGCGGCGGTCGTCAACGCCGTCGTGAAAGAGAAGTTCGGCATCGGCTACGGCGGCGCCGCCTATGCGAAGGGGATCAAGGTCCTCAAGATCAAGAAGGACGCGGCGGCGACGGCCATCGCGCCCGCCGACAAGACCATCAAGGACGGCACCTACCCCCTCTCGCGCCCGCTGTTCTTTTACGTGCGCGCGAAACCCTCGGCGGAGATCTCCGCTTTCACCGACTGGGTGCTGTCGGCGGAAGGGCAGGGCATCGTGACCAAGGTGGGGTACTTCCCGATCAAGTAGAGGGCCGCAGACCGAGACCCGCGCCGGAGATCGTTCTCGCCGGCGCGGGCGTCTGCCGTCCGCTCCCTGTCAGGTGTGCGCTTCCGCGAGGCCCGCTGGACTCGGCGCTGACTCCGGTAGTTGCTCCCGCTTCGCAATCAGCAGAAACATCGCCGGAACCAAGAACAGAGAAAGGATCGTCGAGGAGGTCAGCCCGCCTACGACGGCCAGCGCGAGCGGCTGATTGGACTCGGTGCCGGCCTCTAGGCCGAGCGCGGTCGGGATGAGGCCAATGACCGTCGCCAGGCTGGTCATCGCGATGGGGATGAAGCGGGTACGGGCGGCCGCGACCACGGCCTCGACCTTGTCGACGCCTTCGTTGAAGCGGCGATTCGCGTCGTCGATCAGCAGGATCCCGTTGGATACCGCGATGCCGACCACCATCAGGACCCCCATCAGGGCGGTGATCGAAAACCCCTGACCGCCCGCCACCAGGGCCAGCACGATCCCGAGGAGAGACACCGGGATCGTGAAGAGCATGATGAAGGGAAGACGCAGCGATTTGAACTGCGAGGCCATGATCATGTAGACGACCATGATCGCGAGCCCCATCGCGAGGCCGAGGCCCGAGAAGGTCGTCCGCATCAGATCGACCTGACCGACGAAGCTGAAGTCGATTCCCCGCGTTCTGGGGTCGGCCCGTAGCTTCTGCTCCAGCTCGGACGCGGCGCTGCCGATGTCGCGCCCCTCGGTCTGCATCAGCACGTGGGCGACGCGCTGCAGGTGGTTGCGCTCGATGGCAATGGGACCGAGCGAGCGCCGGATCTTGCTGTAGGCGCCCAGGGTGACTGCGGTGCCGTTCTCTCCGATACGCACGGGGATGCGAGCCAGCGCGTTGGGGTCGTCGACGATCTGCCCGTCGTACGAGGTGACGACGTAATACGACTGCCCGTTGGAGCCGTCGATCCAAACGCTCGGCGTGTTGATGTTGCCGAGCGTGGCCTCCAGCGTGGTCTGGGCGGCGGTCCGGGCGCTGACGTCCACCAGCGCCGCCTCCGTCCGGTCGGTCTCGACGCGCACCTCCGGATAGTCGATCTGGAGCGACGGATAGACGTCGCGAATGCCTGGCACCGTGCGGGCGACCTCGGCGACGGCTTTGGACTGAGCGTCGAGCTCTTCCAGGCTGTCGCCGCCGAGCTCGACCACCAGCGGTGCGATGTACCCGTTCGAAAACACGCTGGCCACCAATCCCCCGGGCCATTGCAAGAACTCCACGCCGGGGAAGTTGCGGTTCAGGATCCCGCGCATCAGATCGGAGATCTGGCGCTGGCTCAGCTTGCGACGCTCGGGATCGACCAGCGCCACGCGGATGAACCCCATGTGCGGGCCTGCGTTCGGGCTGGTCATCGCGCTGCGGGCGTTCCCGGGCGACCCGATGTTGGTCAGGACCAGCTCCACGGTGCCTTGGGGAAGCTCCTTGGCCAGAAGCGCGCCCATCGCGTTTACCTTCCGGGTCGCGTCCTCGAGCGACGTGCCGGGCGCGACGCGCACATAGACCCGCCCCATCGATTCGTCGATCTCGGGAAAGAAGGTGCTGGGGAGCTGCCTGGCCATCCAGATACTGAGGACGACCAAGACGCCGCACGCGCCGAGAACCGTCCAGCGAAACGGGAGCGTGGCGCGAAGGGCTTCCGAGTATCGTCTCGCGACGCCGTCGATGAACCCGGCGATCCGTTGCCCGAATCGCCCCGGCTCGTGATGAGCGAGAAAAAAACGACAGGCGAGCGGCGTGACGCACATGCTGACGAAGTACGAAGCGATCATGCTGACCGCCACGGTCACGGCCAGCGGCACGAACAGCTTGCGGGCGAGGCCGGCCAGCAGCACCACCGGCAGCAGCACGGCCATGGTCGTGAGCGTGGAGGCGAGGACCGGCAACGCGACGGCGTTCGTGCCTTCGAGGGCGGCCTTGGCGGGCGTCATCCCCATGCGCTGGTGGCGATGGATCGACTCGAGCACGACGACCGCGTCGTCGACCAGGCGCCCCATCGCCAGCGTGAGGCCGCCGAGCGTGAACGCGTTCAAGGTGTGCCCCGCCGAATAGAGGACGATCAGCGCCACCGCGAAGGAAAGTGGGATGGCGACCGAGACGATCAGCGTGCCGCGGACACTCTGGAGAAAGAGCAGGATCACCAGGGCGATCAGCACCAGGGCCTGCACGACCTCCTTCTTGAGCCCGTCGTAGCTGGTTCGCACGAAGGTCGACTGGTCGAAGATCGCCTTGACCTCGACACCCGGCGGAAGATTGGGCAGCCCCTTCACGATCTTCTTGACCGCTTCGACGATCTCCAGAGTGTTGCCGCCGGGGATGCGGAGCACGTTCAGGTAGACGGCGTCGTTGCCGTTCACGGCCACCGACTGCGTCTCCGGTGAGCCGCCATCCTCCACGCGGGCGACGTCCTTGATGAGCACGGCGCGGCCGTTGCGGACCTTCACCGCCGCGTCCCCGATATCGGATACGCGGGCGGCGACCGCGTTGGTGTAGACGTTCGCGTCGAACTTGGGCGAGATGAACTCACCCGACGGCAACAGCGCGTTCGATTGGGCGACCGCCGTCGCCACGTCGGTCGAGGTGATGCCGCGGGCCTGCGCTCGGGCCGGATCGACGACGACGTTGATCTGGCGCTGGCGTCCCCCGTTGATCGCGGCGCTCGCGACGCCGGGAATCCCCTCCAGCACCGGCTCGATGTAGTTGAGGGCGTAGTCGTAGAGCTGGGGCCCCGTCAGTCCCCCGCCCGAGACCGCGACCTGGATCACCGGCGCGTTGGAGGGATCGTACTGCAGCACGAAGGGGGGCAGGACACCGAGCGACTTCGGGACGGCGGACATCGCGAAGGCGACCTGCTGCTGGACCAGGGTCTGCGCGGAGTTGAGATCGGTCCCCCACTTGAGCCAGACGAACACCACCGAGAGATTGTTGCGCGAGGTGCTCTGCACGAACTCCACGCCCGGCGTGGCGCTCACGTACTTCTCGATCCGCCAGGTGATCGTCTTCTCGACATCCTTCGGCCCCAGGCCCGGGGCGAGCGTGCCGACGACCAGCACCGGCGGCGTGAGCTCCGGAAACGTGTCGACGCTCATCCGCGGCGTCACGACCAGGGCGAACACCACCAGTCCGACGCAGATCATGAGGATCGCGATCGGGTTCTTGAGCGCCAGCCCGGTCACGGCCGGACCCCGGCGACCTTCACCGTGGCAGACTCCTCCTGGGAGGGGGCTTCCAGCTGGGCATCGATGCGATCGCCGTCCTGGAGCAGGGCACGCCCCTCGGTGACGACCCGGCACCCCGCCGGCAGGCCGGGGTCCAAGAACAGGCTCCCTCCGCGCTCTCCCTTCACGGCGTAGACCCGCTTCCGCACGGTCTGTCCTTCGACGACGAAGACCGTCGCCTTGACGCCGCGAATCGAGGCGGCGAGGAGGGGAACCTCTGTCGCCGCGATCGGCTGGCCGACGTCGACGGTCAGCTCGGCCGTCGTGCCGACGGGCA
>JADGRB010000336.1 GCA_017881315.1 Pseudomonadota bacterium | reverse complement strand
CGATCTTTCGCGAGGGCTACGAGGTGAGCAAGTTCGGCGACCAGGTCGAAGCCTACGCCTGCGTCTATACCAGCCGCGTCTCGAACTTTCGCTTCTACTCGCCGATGCAATATTTCCGCGGTCCACGCGATCGCATGCCCCACGAGCGCTAGCCCGGCACCGCTCGCTCGAATCTCTCGAGGCGGGTCAGCGGCGCCGCAAGAGCCGCGAGACGCCCCGAGCCTCGTCGACGCCAAACAGGCGCGCGGTGGCGAGGTAGACCGCGGCGCCCACGGAAATCGGCACGAAGGCCTTGACGGCGAACATCGCCGTACCGGCGCCGGGCAAGGTCTCGATGCGCGCCGAAACAAACCAAACGGCGGCCGCCATGACGCCCGCGGCGGCCAGGATGCGCAACACGGGAATGACCAGGTCGCGCGTGATTAGCCCGCGAATCTGCCGCTGGAAGATCAGCACCAGAACGAAGAAGTTCACCAGCGCCGCCAGCGAGGTGCCGAGCGCCAGGCCGACGTGGCCGAACCGGCGGAAGGTGGCGATGTTCCAGATCAGGTTGACCACCACCGCGGTGACGCTGGCCATGACCGGCACCCGCGTCCGACCGAGCGCGTAGAACGCCGGCACCACCACCTTGATCGCGGCGTACGCGACCAGACCCACCGCATAGCCCGACAGCGCCCGCGCCGTTTCGATGGTCGCGTGCGGCGTGAACCGCCCGCGCTCGAAGATGAGCCGGATGATAGGAACCCCCAGCAACGCCAATCCGATGGTCGAGGGAACGGTGAGAAATAGGACCAGGCGGAGCCCGCGCCGCAACGTCGCCCGCAGGGCGTCCCAGTCGTCGCGGGCGGCGTCGCGCGACAGGTGGGTGAGCGCCGTGGTCCCGACCGCCACCCCGAACACGCCGATCGGGAGCTGCATGAGGCGGAACGCGTACGACAGCCAGGAGAGCGCTCCGTCGGCGATGAGGCTCGCGAACGACGAATTGACCACTACGTTCACCTGCATGGCGGCGACCCCCAACGTCGCCGGCGCCATCAGCATCGCGATGCGGCGCGTGCCGGGATCGCGAAGCTTGAGGTCCGGCAGCAGGTGGGGCCGGAAACCCGAACGCCAGAGCGGCGGCACCTGGATCGCCAGCTGGGCGAGACCACCCGCCAGCGTGAACGTTGCCCAGCACATCACCGCCACCCGCGCCGAGGTCCCGACGAAATAGACCACCGCCCCCCCCGCGATCGCCACCAGGTTGAACATCGAAGAGGCCAGCGCCGGCGCCGTGTACTTCTCCTCGGCGTTGAGCGCCCCCATCGCGACCACCGCCAGCGAGACGGTCGGCAGAAACGGCATCATGATCCGAACCAGCGAAGCGCAGAGCGCCGATTTCTCCGGCGAGAAACCACCCGCCACCAGGTGCACCACCGGCGCCGGGAAGAACATCGCCAGCAGCGCGAGCGCGCCGAGGTAGATGGTCAGCGTCGACATCACGCGGTTCGCGAGGGCGTAGGCGGCGGCCCGCGATTCGCGCCGCAACGTCGCCACGTAGGTCGGAACGAACGCGGTCGATAACGCCCCCTCCGCAAACAGATCGCGGAGCAGATTCGGAATGCGAAACGCCGCCAGAAAGGCGTCGCTGTAGGCACCGGCCCCCAGCGTGAGGGCGAAGATCTGCTCGCGCGCGAGCCCCAGCAAGCGCGACAACATGGTGAGCGCGCTGACCCGTCGGGCCCCGCTCCCCAGCCGCTCGCTTCCAGACGCCGCCGCCCCGCCGACCGCCGGCCCGCCGGACGCCGCCTCGCCGGCCACCGCCCCGCCCGACGCCGGCCCGCCGGACGCCGGGATCGTCATTCTGTCTTTCCGCGGGGCACGAGAGCGCCCAGCTCGACCGCGCGATCACGGAGCGCCGACGGCGGTCTGCGCCGCAGCTCGTCCAGGAGCGCGCGGTCGGCCGGCGTCCCCGCCGCCGCCAGACAGTCGAGCATCTCCACCGCGTCCTCGGGGGGGGTCGTCGGCGCGGTGGCCAGCGCGCGCGCCGTCGCGATCGACTGCGCGCCGGGCGGTGTTTCTTTCCCGGCCGATCCCACCCGTCCCTCGACGCGGCAGTCGGCGGCGACCGCCGCCGCGCTCACGCCACGATCGGGGTCAGCGACGGCCTCTCGCAGCACGGCCTCGCGTCGTGGTCCCGCCGCCGACACCAGGATCGCCGCGCGCCGGATCGCGGGCGCCGCGTCGTGGGTCAGCGGCGCGAGATCGCCGGCGGGGCCGCAGATTGGCGCCGCCGCCAGGACGGCATCCAGCGCGGCGAGACGGGCGACGGGCGCGGCGTCGGTCCTGGCGGCCAGGGCCCGCAGGCCACCACAGGCCGCCGCCACCACATCGGGCGGGACGTCCCAGTCTTCGATCTGCGTCGGGGTCGCGCCGTCGAGCAGCGACCCCAGCGCCGTCGCCGAGGCGGCCGCCCGCGCCGCATCCGCCACCCAAAGCCCGGCCGCGATCGGTCCGATCAGCGACACGCCACCCCGGGCGAGCTGAGCCGCCGCCAGCGCCGCCTCCGCCACATGTCCGTCCGCACCCACGATCGCTTCTGCCAACCGCGCCGGACCGAGCTTGTCGGCGAGACGGCCGAGGGCGCTTCGATCGCCGCGCCGGTACGCCTTGACCAGCTCGGCGAACGCCGGAGCGAGCCGTCCGGTTCGCTCGTTGGTACGTCGCAGGTGCGACCGCGGGGCGGCCGGCTTGGGCGCCGCGACAGCGTGGGGATGGGCCGCACCGAGCCAGAACGCGGCAACCAGAATCAGAGTCGGCAGACGAAACACGCACGTCAGGGTTATCACCCCTTGGGCACGGCCGTCTTCTTTTCGAATGCGAGCGCCGCGACGCGCCTTCCTCGCCGGCCCAGGTATTGAATTGACCACTCGTCCGGGATAAAACTACCCACGGTGGTTCTTCCGCCGGTTCGTCTTTGGGTTTCCCGGGAACGCCCGGGGCGACCCTTTATTTGAAAGGCCGTGCCATGAAACTTCAGACTGCTGGACTAATTTTTACGCTTTCCCTGTCGCTCGGGCTCCTCGGCGTCTCCTGCACCTCCGGCGACACGGTCAACGGCGGCACGGGCACCGGAACGGGCAACACCACCGGAAGCGCCGGGACCACCGGCAGCGGCAACACCACCGGCCAGGCCGGCACCACCGGCAGCGGCAACACCACCGGCCACGCGGGCACTACCGGCTCGGGCAACACCACCGGGAACGCGGGCACCACGGGCCACGCTGGCACCACCGGCACCGGCAACATCACCGGCCAGGCCGGCACCACCGGCACCGGCAACACCACCGGCCAGGCCGGCACCACCGGCACCGGCAACACCACCGGCCAGGCTGGCACCACCGGTACGACGTGCGGTGCAAGCTTTGCGGTGCAATCGACCGGTTTCGTGACGATGCCGTCGAAGGCCGGCACTTGTTGGTCGGGCTACGCGTACACGTACGTCGACACCTACGGGAGCACGGTCAGCCCCTCGTCTCCGACGCCTGGCTATTCGGCGTGCGGAAGCCCCTGCAGCCTGACCATGACGGGCAGTATCCTGGCTGTGACCGGGACCAACTATTCCTTCGAAGGTCTCGGCTTTGGTCTCGGCCAGATCGCGGGAGGCACGGGCAATACGGAGGTGGCGCCGACGGGCACCGGCCTCACGATCGCGTTCACCAACACCACCCCGGCGAGCCTCCCGCTTCGCGCTCAGATAACGGACGGAACGACCACCTGGTGCTACACCGTCGCCGGTGCCAGCCCGGTCAACATCCCGTACACCTCATTCAACACGAAATGCTACGACTCGCCCCCCGACGGGACGGCTTACGCCAAGGTCCCGATCAATGCGATCCAGCTTCAAATCGCGGGCGGAACAGCGGCCGGCGCGGTGAACGTGACGATCACGAGCGTCACGGAGAACTGACGAATCGCACGGTTGACGGGTCGGTAATCGGAACTTTGTCGCAACCGGACCAGGATCGCCGGGGACGGACGCTGCGCGCGGCCGGTCCAGGCGCTCTCGCAGAACCATGTCGAATCACGCAGCACTGACCCGCGCCATCGCTTCGGCGATCGCGCTCATCGGCGCGGCCTGCAGCGAGAGCGGCACCACCGGGGGCGGCCCGAGCGGTTCGGCTGGAACTTACGCGAGCGGTTCGGCCGGCACCTCCGGCGCTCCGAGCGGCAAGGGTGGGACCGGCGGCGGCAACCTGACGGGAGCGGGCAACCTCACGGGCGCCGCGGGCGGCAAGGGCAGCGGCTCTGCCGGCGCGACCGGCGCCGCGACCTGCATCAGTGGGGCGACCATGCCGCCGGTATCGGCGCTCATAACCGATTTTTCCGACGCCGTCGACGATGGCGGGAGCCCCGGGCAATTCAAATTCGGAGGGGGCGTGGCCACCAGGGTGCAGGGCGGAACCTCCGAGTTCGCCGACGCCACCGAGACGAAACCAACGCTCGCGCTAGTTGGAGGCGCCCTTTCCGTGACGGGATCGTCCAAGGGGAGCTACACCGGTGTCGTCCTCTACATGAACGGACCCGCCTGCATCGACGGAAGCGCCTACACCGGCGTGAAGTTCGATCTGGCCGGCAGCACGGGGGCTTGCACGCTGACCTTCGGGTTTGCGTTCGCCGATGATCTGGCGCCGGCCTCGGACCCGGAGCGAGGCATTTGTGCCGCCACGAACTGCTACGGACCCTCGGTGGCCGTCACGACGACGGGGACGATCAAGGAACCCTACGCGGCCGTCAGTGGTGGGAGCCCGGACATGGGCGTCGACAAACAAAAGCTGACGGGCGTGCAATGGCAGCTCCAATCGGCGGCGATCGGAACCACGTGTAACGCCAAGTTTACAATTGATAACGTGGAGTTCTACTAGTCCCGCTCGGACCTTTGCTGGGGGATGGTGCGCAAACCCCGAGCGGGGTAAGATCCTGGAATTATGGTCACGCTTAAAGCTCTCATAGGTCGTGGCTTCGGAGTCGCCCTGTCGGTCGGGACGTTGCTCTTGGCGTGTCAAGGGCCGGACGAGCTCTTCCGGAACGACGGCGGCGCGCCCTCGGGCGCCGGCGGAACGCTCCCGATAACCGGCGTGGGTGGCAACGCGACCGGCGCGGCGGGCACCGGGAGCGCGGGCACGGGCATCACCGGCTTTGCCGGCACCAATGGCGCGGCGGGTACCAATGGTAGGGCGGGCACCAACGGCGCCGCCGGCACCAACGGCAGAGCAGGCACCAACGGCGCCGCCGGCACCAACG
>JADGRB010000335.1 GCA_017881315.1 Pseudomonadota bacterium | reverse complement strand
CCCTTGCCGGCAACGCCCCCGTGGCCGCCGACGCCGCCGATGCCCGGCGAGCCGCCTCGGCCGCCAACTCCGGTGGAGCCTCCACCGCCGCCGCTCACTCCGCCACCGCCGTTCGCTCCGCCACCGCCGTTCGTTCCACTGCTGCCACTGCTACCACCGCTGCCGCCGCTGCCGCCGCGCGTCCCGGCGCCGCCGCCAGCGCCCACTTCGCCACCACCGCCGCCGCCACCGCTGGCTCCAGTCCCACCGCTGGCTCCTCCGCCGCCGAGGCCGCTCGCACCGGCACCTCCCGTTGACCCGCCACCCGATGCTCCCGCGCTCCCGCCATCGCCGCCACCAGCCCCCGAGTTGGAACAGCCGAAGACGGAACAGCCGAAGACGGCTGCCGCGGCGAGGCAAGCGACGACGGCACCGTGCGAGTTGCCTATCCGACGTTGCCGACCTGGGCTAGACATCATGATCTTGAGCATTCCCGGGTCCGCTCATTCGGATCAAGTCCCGGTCGAGAGGGGGAAGGACCGATGGGGAGCTTCGTCGCGCCGCTCTCATTGACTTCGCACGCCAATTCACGAAACTGGCGGCCTCATGAGCGACGGTGAAGAGCTTCGCGGCGTGGTTCTGGCTGGCGGTACTGGGTCGCGGCTGTTTCCGCTGACCAAGGTGACCAACAAGCACCTCCTGCCGGTCGGCCGCGAGCCGATGATCTTTCACCCGGTCAAGAAGCTGGTCGAGGCTGGTGTTCGCGAGATCCTGATCGTGACCGGTACCGACCACATGGGCGCGGTGGTCGGGCTCCTGGGAAGCGGCAAGGACTTCGGCTGCGAGTTCACCTATCGGGTGCAGGACGAGGCCGGTGGCATCGCGCAGGCGCTGGGGCTGGCGCGGCGCTTCGGGCGCGGCGGGCGGCTGGTGGTCATCCTGGGCGACAACATCTTCGAGAGATCGATCGCCGACTTCGCGGCGGCGTATCGGCGGCAGCCGAGCGGCGCGAAGATCCTGGTGCAGGAGGTGGACGATCCGGGGCGCTACGGCGTGGCCGTCACCGAGGGAAACCGCGTGGTGCGGATCGTCGAGAAGCCCAAGGATCCGCCCAGCCGTCTGGCCGTGACCGGGATCTATTTCTACGATCAGAGCGTCTACGAGATCATCGACAAGCTGGCGCCGTCGGGTCGTGGCGAGCTGGAGATCACCGACGTCAACAACGCCTACATCGCGCGCGGCGATCTGACGTTCGACGTGCTACCCGGCTGGTGGACCGACGCCGGGACCTTCGAGTCGCTCAAGCACGCGACCGACCTGGTCGAAGCGACCGTCGGTCGCTAGGGCTTTTCCGACCCCGATTGCAGCTCTTCGGCGATGAAGGCGCGGAGGGCATCCTGCCAGGTCGGCAGCGTGTCGAGGCCGCGCTCCCGGAGCGCCCGGTTGTCGAGGATCGCGCGGCGGGGTCGCGCGGCTTTCATCGGCAGCGCCGAGGTCGGCACGCCCGCTACGCGGTCCTCGGGCAGGCCCAGCGTCGCGGCGGCCAGTTGCGCGAAGTCGGCCCAGCTGGTCTGACCCTGCGCGGTGCAGTGGTAAAGACCGTGGAAGCTGGTCGCCGCCAGTGCCGCCGAGACGCGGGCCACGTCGCGCACCCAGGTCGGTGAGCCGAGTCGCTCGCGGTCGGCGCGCACCGTCTCGCCGGCGCGCAGGCGCCGGACGATCGTGGAGGGAAAGTTTCGGCCGCCGCGCCCGTAGAGGCAGCCGACGCGCAGGATGAAGTGGCGCGGCGCGGCGGCGGCGACCAGGTCGTCGCCGGCGATCTTCGAGCGGGCGTAGCTGCCCTGGGGTGAGGGCGGATCGCGCTCGTCGTAGGGGCGCTCGAGCTCGCCGTCGAACACGAAGTCGGTCGAGTAGTGGACGATGGCGGCGCCGGCGGCGGCCGCGGCGCGCGCCACGGTCTCGGCGCCCTGCCCGTTCACCGCCATCGCGATCTCCGGCTCCGTCTCGGCTTTATCGACGTCGGTGTACGCCGCAGCGTTGAACACCGCCGTAGGCCGCAGGCGATCGAAGAGCGCGCGCAGCGCCGCCTCGTCGCGGATGTCGCACTCGGCTCGGCCCAGAGCGGCGCCGAGGCGCCAGCCGGCGCGTGGCAGCTCGGCGCACAGCGCCGCGCCGAGCGTCCCACGCCCGCCCAGCACGATCGCGATCGGTTCCGCCGTCATGTCCGTCCTCAGGCGCTGGGCGCCCGGCCCGCCATGGCCAGCCGCACGTCCTCTTCGTCGGCCTTCACCATCATCTCGATGAGCTCGCGGAAGCCGACCTTGGGCTTCCAGCCCAGCGCCTTGCCGGCCTTGCTGGCATCGCCGTGCAGGTGGTCGACCTCCGTCGGGCGGAAGTAGCGCGGATCGATCTCGACGAACTTCTTCCAGTCGAGCTCGAGCGCGCCGAACGCCACGTCGAGCGCCTCGCGGACCGAATGCGACTCGCCGGTCGCCACCACGAAGTCGTCGGGCTTGTCCTGCTGGAGCATCAGCCACATCGCCTCGACGTAGTCGCCGGCGAATCCCCAGTCGCGCTTGGCGTCCAGGTTGCCGAGGTAGAGCTTCTTGTCGAGGCCGTGGCGGATGCGCGCCGCCGCGCGGGTGATCTTGCGCGTCACGAACGGGATCCCGCGCCGAGGCGACTCGTGGTTGAACAAGATCCCGCAGGCGATGAACATCCCGTAGGCCTCGCGATAGTTCTGGCAGAGCTGGTGCGCGAACACCTTGGCGCAGGCGTAGGGGCTGCGCGGCTCGAAGGGCGTCGATTCGTTCTGCGGCGGCGCGGCCCCCCCGAACATCTCGCTCGACGACGCCTGATAAAACCGCACCGACTTGTCGAGCCCGGATTCGCGGATCGCCTCCAGCAGGCGCAGGGTCCCGATGCCCACCGTCGAGGCCGTGTACTCGGGGACGTCGAAGCTGACGCGCACGTGGCTCTGTGCCCCGAGGTTGTAGATCTCGTCCGGCTTGATGGTCCGGATGGCGCGGTTGAGCGAGCTCGCGTCGTCCAGATCGCCGTAGACCAACCGCAGGCGATAGTCGGGGACGTGCGGATCCTGGTAGATGCGTTCGAGCCGCTCGGTGTTGAAGGAGCTCGATCGGCGCACCAGCCCACAGACCTCGTACCCCTTGGCCAGCAGGAGCTCCGCCAGATACGACCCGTCCTGCCCGGTCACGCCGGTGATGAGCGCGCGCTTCATCGACTCTCGATCTCCTTTCGATGTTCTTCGTAGTAGGCGACCGTGGCCGCCAGGCCCTTGTCGAAGGGTGTCTTGGCCTCGAACCCGAAACGCTCGCGGGCACGCGACACGTCCAGGCGTCGGCGCGGCTGTCCGTTCGGTTTGCTGGTGTCCCACACGAATCGGCCCTGGTAGCGGGCCGCGCGCGCGATGATGGCGGCGAGATCGGCGATCGCGATCTCCGCCCCGCTGCCGAGGTTCACTGGATCGCTCGCGTCGTAGCGCTCGGCGGCGAGCAGGATCCCCTCGGCCGCGTCGTCGACGTACAAGAACTCGCGCGTCGGCGTCCCGTCGCCCCACAGTGAGACCTCGGCCTCTCCGCTCTCGCGCGCCGCCACGAACTTGCGGACCATCGCCGGGATGACGTGCGACGAATGGAGGTCGAAGTTGTCGCGCGGCCCGTAGAGGTTGACCGGAAACAGCACGACGCTGTTCATGCCGTACTGCTCGCGGTAGGCCTGCGATTGCACCAGCATCATCTTCTTGGCGATGCCGTACGGCGCGTTGGTCTCTTCCGGGTAGCCGTTCCACAGATCGTCTTCCTTGAAGGGAATCGGCGCGAACTTCGGATAGGCGCAGATCGTTCCCAGCGCGACGAGCTTGGGGATATGGGCGAGGCGGCACTCTTCGAAGAGGCCAAGCCCCATCATCGCGTTGTCGAACAGGTACCGCCCCGGATTCTCGCGGTTGGCCCCGATTCCACCCACCCGGGCCGCCAGATGGATGACCAGGTCGGGCCGGGTGTCGGCCAGAAGGCGCCGCGAGGCCCCCCGATCGACGAGGTCATATTCCGTCGAGCGTGGAATGACCACCGAGGCGCCGGCGCCGCGCAGCCGCTCGACCACGAAGCTGCCGAGAAATCCGGCGCCGCCCGTCACGACGACGCGCCGGCCGTTCCAAAATGAGCTCATGGGCCGCCGGAATCTAACCGCAATGGATGCCGGCCGCTACTGCGACAAGGCGGCCCGGGCGGAGAGCTTTCCGGCGGCGACCTGGGCGGCCAGCGCGGTCAGCTCCGGCAGCGCGGCGCCCGCGTCCCCGGCGGGGAGGCGCACGCCACCCGGCCGCACCGTCGCGCCGTAGGTGGTGATCACGAAGATGCGAATCACCTCGGCGCGCTCGGCGGGCAGCGCGCGCCCGTAGGCCTCGACGAGATCGGCGATGTCCCGGGGCGGATGACCCTCCAGCACCGCCCGCCCCCAAGCCGACAGCAACTTCGCCTGGAAGTTGCGGAACGGGCCCAGGACCGCGGCCGGGCTGATCCCGGGCGGGATGCGATCGGTGACGAACGGCGCGTAGACCTCCGGGGGCGCGACCTTGCGTCCCACCGACTTCGATTGAACCAGTCGGTAGAGCACGGTCGCCGCGAGGCCGGGATCCGCGAGGAGCTCACCCGGCGGGCGCGGGGCGCCGTCGGGGCCGACGGCATAGCGGTTCTCGCGTATCGCCGCGAACAGGTCACGCTGCTCGCGCGTCCCGGCGGCCGGTGCGATCGCGCCGTTCGCCCCCTCCCCGACCCGCCACTCGCGGGCGATCACCTCGAGCGCGCGCGCGTACCCTTCGAGCAGTGCCGCGGGAGGCGGCCCGTCCGCGCCCGCCACGCGCGCAGCCGCCGCTCGGGCGATCAGCCCCGCCAGCGTCTGTGGCAGCGCGTTGTCGTGATCGGGGTAGCGATCGAGCGCGATCCAGTTGACGTTGGGGTGGTCGCTGGCCCCGAACGTCCCCTTGAGCGCGAGCCCCCGGCCGGCCTTCGTGCTGCCGGCCCCGCCCACCACGAACGCGGTCGGCTCGGCGGCCGCGGCGCGGGCCGCGTCCGAATAGCGCCGCCCGCCGATGAGCGCGTCGCGCACGAGCTGCTTGGCGAGGTAATCGGTGCGTAGAACTTCGCCCGCGAACCCGATCCCGAACTCCCGGTAGACCGGCTCCGCCCGCGGATCGTCCGGCGCCACCGACGACACCAAGGCCAGGCCCGAAGGGCTCTGCGGAGGCGTCCCGCCCCCGGCCTCGATGGGCGCGTAGACGGCGAACG
>JADGRB010000334.1 GCA_017881315.1 Pseudomonadota bacterium | reverse complement strand
CATTACGTGGACGGCTGGGTTATGTGGCCGGCTGGCGTGTTTCCTTTGCTGGGCCTGTCGCTGAGCCCGGTTCCGGCCACATAATCCGGGGGAGCGTGCTGGTCGGTCTGGTCGACGGGTCCGATCGGATTCGCGCCTCCTCCTTGATGCGGGATTCCTTGCCCACTTCCGGGCGGGGGGCCGCCTGCTGAGGCCGTGGGTGCGGCGAAGAATCGCCTCTCTGTTCTCAGCGATCGGGGAGGTCGATTCTCATGCAGGCAACAGCGGTTCGCGACGCGTCGGGGCGGGTGATCGTCGCGTTGAAGGCGGCGGGTCGGTCGAGGGCGACGATCAAGCGCCACGAGGCGGAGTTCAATGCGTTCGCCGGGTTCCTCGAGGCTCGTGGCCGGGCGCTTCCGACCGAGGTGGACTGTCTCGATTTCATCGCCGAGCGGTCCGGGTCAAGGCTCGCGGGCTTGCGGGAGCCGACGAGTTCCAGGCGGGCTCAGCTCGCACGCCGGCCGTTGCTCCTGCTGATGGAGACCTTGGCTGGGGGTTTTCCTGAGGTGGGGCAGGCGACAACGCCGCCGGTGGAGCGCTGTCCAGCGCGTTTCCGGGCGGCCAGGGATGAGTACCTCGCGGTGTGCCGGCGGCGGGGGAACGCCGAAGCGACCGTCGTGACGAAGCAGCGTGCTGCGGATCAGTTCCTCGCCTACCTGAAGGAGGTCGGTCGGGAAACCCTCGAGCAGGCGCAGGCCCGGGACTTGGCCGGGTTCTGGGCCCGGCGTCATCGGCGGGGGTACGCCCCGAAAACGACCGGGTTGCTGCGTACGGCGTTGGCTGACTTCCTGGGCCACCTGCACGAGGTCGGGCAGGTCGGGGAAGACCTGGCCCGACGGCTCCCGCCGCAGCGCTATCCGCGACGCGGCCAGTCGGTCCCGCACCCGTGGACGGCGGGGGAGGTCCGTTTGGTGTTGGAGCAGATCGATCGGCAGTCCGCGATCGGGAAACGCGATTACGCGATGGTGTTGCTGACCGTCAGGCTCGGTGTGAGGGTCGGGGATCTGCGCCGGTTGGAGCTCGGGTGGTTCGACTGGCGCGCCGAGACGCTGGCGTTGACGCAGCACAAGACCGGGCTGCCGTTGACGCTGCCGCTGCCTGGTGACGTCGGATGGGCGGTGATCGACTACATCCGGCACGGCCGGCCTGAGGCGGCCTGCCGGCAGGTGTTCGTCAAACACCGCTACCCGTTCACCGCGTTCGGGTCCTCCACGTCGGCGGGGTGCCGGCTCGGCTACTACGCGCGGCGCGCCGGGATCGTGTTCGCGGCCGGGCGCTCGCACGGCCTGCACTCGCTCCGCGGCGCGCTGGCGGTCGCGATGCTCCAGGCCGACACGCCGCCGCCGGTCGTCACCGCGGTCCTGGGTCACGCAGCAGGCGCGACGACCGCCGCGCACTACCTCAGGCTCGACACCGAGCACCTACGCCACTGCGCGCTCGACGTCGAAGATGTCCTCGACGCAGGGGCGCGGTCGTGACCGCGTCGACGCTGCCCGAATTGATCGCGACGCTCGTCGCGGCGCGCCGCGCCGGCGGGTTCCGGTACGACCGCCAAGCACGGGTGCTGGCGCAGTTCGCCGAGCACTGCCGCCGAGAAGGGTACGCGGACGGGTCGATCATCCAAGAGGCCGTCGAGGGGTTCCTCTACGGCCGCCACCTCAAGGCGTCGACGATCCGTCGCGAGGAGATCATCCTGCGCGACCTGGCAGAACACGCCCGCCAGTTCGGCTGGCCGGCGTGGGCGCCGCCGACGCTGACCCGAGTGAAGACCCGGCACCGGCCGCCGCCGTATGTGTTCAGCGACGAGGAGATCCGCCGCCTGTTTCACGCGATCGATACCCAGCCGCTGTCGGAGATGTCGAACCGGGCGCTGGTTGACCCGGTGCTGTTCCGGGTCCTCTACGCGACCGGGCTGCGCATCTCCGAAGCGCTCAACCTGCAACTGCGCGACGTCGACGCGGCCCGCGCGACGCTCGAGGTGCGCGACAGCAAGAACCGCGAGCACCGCATCGTGCCCGTCACCCGGCGCCTCGCCGACACGCTGGAGGCGTATATCGCGGCCGCGCACCCCGACCCCGAACCTGCCCACCATCTGTTCCACACCGGCGACCCGGCCACACCGGCCGACAAGTCCACGATCTACAACCGGTTGCGCCGCTACCTCGCCGACGCGGACATTCCCCATTTCCCGGGCGGCCCGCACATCCATTCGCTGCGTCACGGGTTCGCGGTGCATAACCTGCGCCGCTGGGCGGCTGACGGCAGCGACCTGGCGGTGATGCTGCCCTACCTGTCCGCGTACATGGGGCACGCCGACCTACGCGGGACCCAGTACTACCTCCAGTTGACCGCGGACGCCTACCCCCAGGTCGCCGCGCTCGCGCAAGCCAGGTTCGGGTACGTCATCCCCGGGCCCGCGCCGCGGGAAGGAGCCGACCAGTGAGCACGTCACCCCTGCCGGCGGGGAACTGGCCGGCCGCTGGCTGTCGAAGTTCCTCACCGACCACCTCGCCGGCGAGCGGGACCTGTCCCCCCAGACGATCGCGTCCTACCGAGACGCGATCAAACTGCTGCTCACCTGGTTTCGCGACGTGCAGGCAACCCCGCCCGAAAAGCTGCGCCTCGCCGACCTCGACCGGGAGCGCGTGCTCGCGTTCCTGGACTGGCTGGAGGCCGAACGCGGTAACTCGCCGGCGACCCGCAACCAGCGCCTCGCCGTGATCAAGTCGTTCGCCCGGTACACCGCGATCGAGCGGCCAGAGTTCCTCGACCAAGCCACCCAGATCATCGCCGTCAAGCAGAAGAAGACGCCGGCCACCGACATGGGCTACCTCACCGGCGACGAGGTCAAAGCCCTCCTCGCCGCACCAGACCCGTCCACCCGGCGCGGACTGCGCGACACCGTCCTGCTCTCCACGCTCTACGACACAGCCGCCCGCGTCCAAGAGCTCTGCGACCTGAACACCGCCGACGTCCGCGCGGCCCGCCCGATGCTCGTCACGCTGCACGGCAAAGGCTCCAAAACCAGGCGCGTCCCGCTGATGGACCCCACCGCCCGACTCCTGCAGGACTACCTCGACCGGCGCACCCGCCATCCCGGCGTCGGCCCAGACGCCGACCCCCTCTTCCACGGGCCCCAACAGACCCGATTGACCCGCTGGGCCGTCACCAAACTCCTCGCCAAACACGTCCAATCCCTACGCCGCCGCGACCCCGGCTACGCGCCCGGGCTGAACATCACCCCGCACGTGATCAGAAGGACCCGAGCGATGCACCAGCTGAAAGCCGGAGTGAACGTGATCTACATCCGCGACCTGCTCGGCCATGCCGACGTCTCAACCACCGAGATCTACGCCCGCGCCGACCCGGAGACCAAACGCAAAGCCATCGAGAACGCCTACGAGTCACTCACCCCCGAGCCCCTGCCCAGCTGGACAGCCGACCGAGATCTCCTCGAATGGCTCGACCAGATCTGCCGATAACCGCCCGGATTATGTGGCCGGAACCGGGCTCAGCGACAGGCCCAGCAAAGGAAACACGCCAGCCGGCCACATAACCCAGCCGTCCACGTAATGTCTGTTACGTGGAATTCCACGTAAGCGGCACACCAACGCGATGCTGCTCAGAGCCAAAGACGTCGACATCGCGACGATCGCGCTGTGGCTCGGGCACGAGAGCAGCGAGACGACCCACATCTACGAGCACGCCGACCCCGCGCTCAAAGAGAAAGCAATCGCGCGGACCGCGTCGCTCGGGGCCAAACCCGGCAGATACCGACCCTCCGACACGCTCCTCGCGTTCCTTGACGCCCTCTGATTATGTTGAACGCATCACCCGCAGAAATCGTGCTGAGCAGGCCAAACCAGCGGCGTGGCACGCATCTTCAACATAACCAGGCGTAGGACATACATCCCAGCGTGCGCGTCAACGCACTGGGCTCCTCCCTTGGGTTCTGGCGTCAAAGCGCACGTTCGGCCACGGGTGAAGGACGCGGGGTTCAGGTAGCCATCGAGCGGAGAGGCGACGGGTCCGTTCCCAGGTGATCTCGTCTTTCTGGCTGCGGCGCGAGAGCGCGTGCCGCCAGTACCGGATGACCCGTTCTCGAAATCCACGTAACGCCTCGCTGTTGTCGGGCACCGCGTAGTAGTTGTAGTGCCCGACAAGGACGCTGGCGAGCCAGCGTCCCTGCTCGGGGATCGGGTGATGCATCCGCCTGCGCATCTCGGCCTTGACCGATTTGAGCTTGGCGCGCATCTTCTTCTTGCTCGTGACCCGCTTGAGCTTGAACCGCCCGTGCCTGTCCTCCCCGCAGATATGCGTAAGGCCCAGGAAATCGAACGTCTCAGGCTTCCGAAGCCCACGCTGCGCCCGATTCTGGGCGGCGAACCGCCCGAACTCGATCAGCCGCGTCTTCTCCGGATGCAACTCCAGCCCGAACTCCGCGAACCTGCCGCGCAGATCAGAGAGGAACCGCTCGGCGTCCTCACGATGTTGGAAGCCCGCCACGTAGTCGTCGGCGAACCGCACGAGAATCACGTCCCCACGTGCGTTCCGCCGCCGCCACTGGTCGGCCCACAGGTCGAACACGTAATGGAGGAAGACGTTCGAAAGCAAAGGCGAAACCGATGCTCCTTGCGCCGTCCCGGACTCCGTGCTTGACCATTCCCCGTCCTCGATGACTCCTGCCGTGAGCCATTTCTGGATCAGCCGCAGGACCCTCTTGTCCGCGATCCGATGCTCGAGGAACTTCACCAGCCACGACTGGTCGAGGCCGGTGAAGAAGTCGCTGATGTCAGCGTCGAGCACGAAGTTCACCTTCCTGCGCGTGATCCCGACCGCGAGCGCGTCCAACGCATCATGCTGCGAGCGCCCCGGCCGAAACCCGTACGAGAAACCGAGAAAGTCCTCCTCACAAATCGCGTTCAGCACCTCGACCACCGCCCGCTGAAGGACCTTGTCCTCCAGCGCGGCAACCCCGAGCGGCCGAACCCGCCCATCGGGTTTCGGTATGAACACCCTGCGAGTCGGCCTCGCCCGATACGCCCCTCGATGGACCCTGGCGTGCAGATCCCGAAGGTTCGCTTCGAGATCCAGTCCGTAGTCCCGCCACGTGACCCCGTCAACGCCTGGAGCGGCGTCCGGGCGGATCGCCCGGTACGCCTCCCGCAAACGATCGACAGTCACGTGATGAAGGAGCGCGGTGAACCGCACATCCCTGTCCTTCCGCGCCACCTGGCGCACACGATCCAGATCACTGGAC
>JADGRB010000333.1 GCA_017881315.1 Pseudomonadota bacterium | reverse complement strand
TCGGTGCGCGTCCTGTGTGTGCGAAATCGTACCTGAGTCGCCGGCAGCGTAGTTGCGAGGACACTCACCGCCGCCCGCCGCATCGAGGATGTTCGTGAGCTGACAAGGGGGCTATCTCTTGGCCGCTGAATGGCCAGAGTTGTGGGCTGGAAGACAGAATTTGGCGATCCATCCAAGCAGCCCGGTTTTTGGTCGATCAACCGCCCCTCCGACGGAATGATGGGCGCTTCGGTCAAAGAGAGGCCAGGACGATCCCGTCGCGTCGTCGTGGGGATCCTGGCTTCGCTCTTGGCGCTGGTGGTGGTGTTCTTGGCACGATCCAGCGCCCATCGAGCCGATGCGTCCGCGGCGCTCGCCACCGAGGCCAGGCGGTCGGAGCTTGCGCCGTACGCTATTCCGTCGGAGCTGGTGAAGGCGCTGCCGATCGTCCAGGCAGCATCTGCTCCCGCGCCGTTCCTCGAGCCGGCGGTCGATGCCGACGAGGACGTCGCGATCGCGGATCGGGTCCTCGCGCGCAAACAGGCGAGGCCCGGCACGATGAATGTCTCCCGACGTCCGGCGGGTGCGATCGAGCACGTGGCGGGCGCGCGGTCCAAGGTGGCCCGCGTGGACGAGGCGGCATCGCCCGCGGCGACGACCGGCGGCCCGGCCGACGGGCCGAAGACCGGTGAGTCGGCCAAGAATCGCGTGCCTCTGGTCGACGATCGACGGCGCGTCACCATCCTGGAATGAACGCGCAAACCCGAGGTGAGGATCCAATGAGACGATTGTCGATTGTGGCGCAAAGAGTGGCGGTGCCGCTGCTGTTGTCGCTCTGCTTGCTGGTGTCCCCTCTGGCGCGCGCGGATGAAGCGGCCCCCGCCGATCCGGGCGGAGGTGCGCCCGCGGTGGCCAAGCTGACCAACGAGGGGATGACCTTCTTCCGGGCGGCCGACTACCGGCATGCCCTGGAGAGGTTTCTGCAGGCGGCCACCATCGATCAGGACTCGAACCTCCTGTTCAACATCGCCCGCTGCTACGAGATGATGGGCGACCGCGACGCGGCCATCGAGAAGTACGAGGCCTTCCTGGCCAAGCCCGACGCCGACTCTCAGGGAAAAGTACGGGCCAACGAGGCGATCCGGGTGCTCCGGGACGCCAAGGCGCGGACGGCAGCGGCCAGCGCACCGCCGGTGGTGGCGACGCAGGCCGCGCCGCCGATCGCGGTCCATCGGACCCTCGATGCGGGGTCGGGTGGCGTCAATGCCAGCGACGACGGGCAGAGGGGGCTCTTGGTTCCAGCTGTGATCACGCTCAGCGCCGGGGTGCTGGTCACTGCCGCCGGCGTGATCGCGATGGCGCTCGGCTCGGCCGACCACGACAAGGTGACGAACAGCGCCGGATATGGGAACCCGATGCAGGTCGACCCGCTGACGCAGGCGCAGGCACAGGCGCTGGTGAATTCGGGCAACTCGAAGCAGCTGGTCGGGGAGATCGCGATCGGCGTCGGGGGCGCGCTGCTGGTGACCTCGGCGGTTCTCTTCGTCGTGCGGTCGCCGCAGGACCGGCCCGACAAAGAGACCGGATCGGTCGCGCTCAAATTTGCGCCCTCGACGAGCGGCGCCCGGGTCCTTCTCGAGGGGAGATTCTAGCCATGCGAACAAGAGCGGGGACGACGGTGGCGGGCGCGACCAAGGGCGCGACGGCGAAGGGTGCGGTGGTGGGCGCGATCGGGATGCTGCTGGCAGGGCTGTCGGCCTGCTCGGCGCCCGGGCTGGGGGGAACGACCTTCGCCTGTTCCACCGACGCGGATTGCGTCGGCGGCAAGGTATGCGGGGTGCTGAACGGCGCGATGGGGTGCGTCTCGCCAGATGAAAGCCCCATCTCCATCGGCATGAGCGCGCCGCTGCAGGGGCCGAGCCAGACCCTCGGCATCGAGATGCGGCGCGGGATCCAGGCGCTGTTCAAGAACGTCAACGACGCGGGCGGCGTCTTCGGCCGCCAGCTCCAGCTCACGTCGATGAACGACAACTACGATCCGGCCACGGCGCTGGCGAACGTGCAACAGATGCTCGACATCCAGCAGACGGTCGCCGCTCCCGACAGCCCCGACGTGCGGGGACCGAACAGCGTGCTGGCGCTGCTGGGCAACGTCGGAACGCCGACCATGCTGGTGACCGCGCCGGTGGCCAACAAGAACGGGGTGGTCTTCTTCGCGCCTTTCACCGGCGCACAGAAGTACCTGCGCGACGGCACCAACTCGCCGTATGTCTTCAACTATCGCGCCGGTTACTACGAAGAGACGGCCGCCATGGTCGACTACATGCAGAGCTTCCGGGCGCCCCGCATCATCACCGGCCCGACCTCCTACAACCACCTCCTGGCCTTCACGCAGCACGACACCTACGGCGACGCCGGATACGGCGGGCTGGTGAGCGCCTTCAACTCCCGGGTGGGGGCGTTGCCGCAACCCGATTCGACCATGCCCAATCCGTCGATCACGCGGATCATGTACGAGCGGGACGACGTGAGCAGCGTCGATCCGGCCGTCGTCAGCGCCGAGGCCTTTCTGTCGAATCTCATGCTGGAGACCACGCCCAAGGTCTCTGTCGCCGTGGTGATGATCGACACCTACCAGCCGGGGGACAGCTTCACCCGCGGCATCAAGGATTGGATCAACGCCGACCTGGCGCGGGCGACCAAGCTGGACGTCCTCTTCATGCACGTCTCGTTCGTGGGGAGCGACGCCCTGGCGCAGGCCCTCGCCAGCCCCCCGGCGACCTACGTCGACGGGACCGATGCGACGGGCCAGACCACCAAGTTCTACGGCGACGGCGTGATGGTCACCCAGGTGGTTCCCTACTATCAATCGCAAGCGCCCGGGATCACCGCCTACCGCAACGACATCGGGAAATTCGACAGCGGCGTCTACTCGTTCACGTCGCTCGAGGGCTACGTGGCGGCCAAGCTGTTCGTGGAAGGGCTGACCCGCAACGGGCATGCCATCAATGATCTGAACCTGGTCACGACGCTGCAGGCGGACATGACCGACGTCGACGTCGGCATCGGCACGCTGCTCGATTTTTCGTCGACCAGCCACCAGGCCTGCCACACCGTCTGGGGAAGCCGCATCGGCACCGGCGGGACCTTCACCGTTCCCTTCATCTGGGATCCCACCAACGGCATCGTTCCGGGCGCGGGCTGACCGCGCGCTGGCGGGAGGCTCGGAGGGCCATGTCTAGCAAGCCCAGGCGAACCGCTGGAATCGTACTGGTCCTGGCGGCGGGTGCCGCCGCGGCGGTCGGGTTTCTCGCGCGGCGCGCGGACGCCGATCGCGTCGCCGCAGCGGCCGGCGCGGATCGGCGGGCGGAGGCGTGGGGGCAGGTGGAGCGACGTCGCTTGGAGCAAAGGGCCGCGGGCATCGCGACGATGCCACCGTTGCAAGCGGCGCTGCTTGCCGGCGGGGGGACCGCGCCGCTTCAGGAGGTGCTGGACGGGGCCGAATGGTGGAGGCCGGTCCGCGACGCATTCAAGGAGGTCCGGGTGATCTCCGGTGCCAAGGTGGTCGCGGCCGAGGGGGCGATCGATCTGGGCACGGCGGATCGAGATCTGGTAGCCGCGGCGCGACTCCACGGGTCCGCTTCGTCGGCGCTGTCGATGAACGGGGATTTCCTGCTGGTGGCTGCGGTGCGGATCCCCGCGCTCACGGGCGCGTTCCCCGTGCTGGTGCTGGCGATTCCGAGCGACGTCGCTCCACCCGGGCGACCCGCGGATCGCGCCGGAGAGGCCGGTGGATTGGGCGCACCGGGCGTCCTCGGCGCCCTCATTCTGGCCGCCGCGCTGGGTGCGATCGGCCTCTTCCTGCTGCTGGGCGGGCGGCCGGACGGAATCGTCAGCGGCCTGATCAAAGAGAAGACCACGCTTCCGTTCGGCGCCACGCCGCCCGAGCAGCCGGGCGCGGCCCTGCCGCAGACCCCGTCTGCCCGTCCGCGCACCTCGCCGGCGACCAAGTCTCGATCGGCGGAGGCGCAGGCCATCGGCACCGGTGAAACCAAGCTGCCCCGGGTCCTCGGCCGATACACCCTCCTCGAACACCTCGGTCGGGGCGGGATGGCGGATGTCTATATCGCCGCGTCCTACGGCGCCCAGGGATTTCGGCGGACCTTCGTCCTCAAGCGGATCCGGCCGGAGCTGGCGCATGACAAGGCGGCGGTGGCCCACTTCGTCGACGAGGCCTGCCTGCAGGCGGGGTTGGTTCACTCGAACATCGTGCCGGTCTTCGATTTTGGGATCGTCGACGGCGAATACTTCATGACGGAGGAATATGTCCTCGGCCGGGATCTGGCGCGCCTGACCGAACGGTATGCGGAGCAGACCATGCATCCGTTCGATCCCCGCCTGGCGTTCTATATTGCGCGCGAGACGCTGCAGGCTCTCGACTACGCGCACACCCGCCAGGACAAGCAGGGGCGTCCGCTGGCGATCGTCCACCGCGACGTGTCGCCGGGGAACATCATGGTGTCGCTGGCGGGCGACGTGAAGCTGTTCGACTTCGGGATCATGAAGTCCAACAGCCGCATCTCGAAGACGCAGTTCGGGATGGTGAAAGGAAACGCCAACTTCATGTCTCCCGAACAGGCACGCGGACAGGAGGTCGATTGGCGGAGCGATCTCTTCTCGTTGGGCCTGGTGCTCTATCACTGCCTGGCGGGGCGGCTCCTCTATCAAGGCGACAACGATCTGGAGCTGATCCATCTCGCGGCCTCCGGTCCAGCCGAAAAGGATTGGGAAGCGATTCGCAAGTTGCCGCAACCGGCCCCCGAGATCCTGACGCGCGCGCTGGCGGTCGACCGAAACGATCGCTTTCAGAGCGCGGCCGAATTCGCGCAGGCGCTGGCCCCCTACGTCCGCCACGCGAGATCCGAAACCGCCGATCTCATGCAGAACCTCTTCGGCGAGGATCTCCGGCGCGAGGCCGCATAAGGGTCACGCCGCTGCCTCCCGGGAGCGGCGTGACCAAGGTTAAGTCAGCTCAGGTTAGGTCAGCTATTGACACGCGCTCTGCGCGCCACACATCCAGCGGCCATTTCCGCCGCCGCCATGCGGAACGCAGGCGCATTGGTTCTGCTTCTGCGCGGCGCAGGTGGTGGCGCAGACGGTGTCGGTCGCCAGAACGCAGTCGGGCTGATTGGTGACGTTGGCCGGACACGCGGGGAAGGGCGTGACCGCGGCGTCGCGGCTGCAACTGAACGTCGCGCAGGTGAATTGCATGGTGTTGCCGCCCGCCGGGATGCAGGTGCAGAACGTCGCCTTTCCGTTG
>JADGRB010000095.1 GCA_017881315.1 Pseudomonadota bacterium | reverse complement strand
CGGGGGGGCCAGGGGACCCTCCCAGGGTCCCCTACTTGATCGCGTGAGACCCGACGGGCTCCGCCCGGCGGGACTCTTCGCGGGGGGACCAGGGGACCCTCCCAGGGTCCCCTACTTGATCGCGTGAGACCCGACGGGCTCCGCCCGGCGGGTCTCTTCGCGGGGGGGCCAGGGGACCCTCCCAGGGTCCCCTACTTAACCGTCACGAATCGAGTGCCATTCGCGCCCCGGACACGGAGCAAATGGCCGTTCCGCTGCCCACTTCGAAGCGCCGAGACGACCTCATCGGCCGAAGCCACTGGCCGGCGGTCCACTTCGACGATCGCGTCGCCGGGCCGCAGGCCCGCCTTCTCGGCGGGGCTGCCCGCCAACACGTCGGTGACGACGGCCCCTTTGGTGCCCCGTTCCATACCGAGCGACGCCGCGACGTCCGGGGTCAGCGTCTGCAGAGCCATCCCGATCTTCCCCTGGCCCTCCCCCGGGCCCTCGGCGCTCTGGCGCGCGTCCTCGTCCGGAAGCTCGCCCAGCGCGACTTGAGTCTGAGCCGCGCGACCGTCACGGACGTAGCGCAGCAAGACCCTCGCGCCGATGGTCTGATTCGACACGTAGTCGACCACGTCGCCCGCGCCGGCGATCTTCCGCTCGTTGACCTCGGTGATGACGTCGCCCGGTCGCATGCCGGCCTTCCCGGCGGGACCGCCCGGCGTCAGCTCCGCGACGAACGCCCCGTTCGGCGGCGCTGTCTTGCCGAGCCTGGTCTTCTGCGCGTCGTCCAGATCCTTGACGTCGGTGAGCATCAGGCCGAGGTACGGGTAGCGGACGCGTCCGTCCTTCACCAGGCCTTGCGCCACGTGTCGGACCTCGTTGATCGGGATCGCAAATCCGTACGCGCCGCCGGCGCCGACCTGGATGAGCGTGTTGACACCGACCACCTCGCCCTCCAGGTTGACCAGCGGACCGCCCGAGTTGCCGGGATTGATCTTGGCATCGGTCTGGATGTAGCCGCGCACGCGCTTGCCGGACATCTGCACGTGCCGCCCCGGGCGACCCTTGCCGCTGACGATTCCAGCGGTGACCGTCTGCTCGAGACCGAGCGGGCTGCCGATGGCGACCACCCACTCACCCACGTCGAGCCGGTCCGAGTCGCCGAGGCGCGCCACCACCAGATTGGACGGCGGGTGCTCGAGACGCACCACCGCCACGTCGGTCTGCACGTCCTTGCCGACCACGTGCGCCGTATATTCCTTGCCGTCGTTCATCGTGACGGTCACCTTGGTCGCGCCCTGGACGACGTGGCGGTTGGTGATCACGTCGCCGTTGTTGTCGATGATGAAGCCGGAGCCGACGCCGTGCTGGGGTCCCGGCTCCGGCATGCCGCCACCGCCCCCGGGACCGAACTGGAAGAAGTGGCGGAAGAACGGGGGCACCTCGTTGCCGCCTTCGTTGTCCTCGCCGTCGTCGTTCGGCATGCGGCCGTGCGGGGCCCCGCCCCGCGGCGAGCCGACCTCGACCTCGATCCGGACCACCGACGATCCGAGCGCCTTGGCCACGTTCGAAAACGCGTGAGAAAGCGCGCGCGCCTCGTTGGGGACCTCCGTCTTCGGGGTCACGGCGGCACCGGCGGCGGTGGCGGTCGCAAACAGACTGGGCGGCGTGCGGACGGCCAGACCGAGGGCCGCGCCGAACACGGCCACGGCTAGGAGGACGCGCGATTGAGTCCGGATCATGTCGTTCCTTTGTATCGAGTTGGAGGGGCTGTCAAGTCGGCCGAGATGCCCGCGTCGGTCGCATTTTTTGGGAATCGCAGTGGATAACCGGCGGCGCACCGTGAAAAATTCCAGCCTCGGCCACCCATGAACCTGATCCGTCGCTTGCGCGAAGCGCCCGTCACCGTCGGCCTCATCGCCGTGAACCTGCTGGTGTATCTGATTATGGTCGCGGTTTCGCGCAGGATCGTGTCGTTCGACAACGGGACGATGATCGGCGCCGGCGCATTGGTGTCCGGCGGCGACATCGAGACCTCGCACTGGCGCTGGCTGACTGCCGCGTTTGTGCACGTCGGCCTGCTGCACATCTTCATGAATGTGTGGGTTCTGGCGCAGATCGGCGTTATCTCCGAGCGCGCGCTCGGCCGAGGTCTCTTCGTCGCGACCTATGTCGTGACTGGGATCCTGGGCAATGTGCTCTCGAGCGCGCACGCCGCCGGCAGCCCCGTTCCCCGGATCTCGGCCGGCGCCTCCGGCGCGATCATGGGGCTCATCGGCATGGCGACGACCTTCGCGTGGCGCTCGGGACAACGCGCCGTGGCGCGCTCGCTGGCATTCAACATTCTCCTGGTGCTCGGCGTCGGGCTGTCGCTCACCGCGGGTGGGGTGGCGCTGGTCGACAACGCGGCGCACATCGGGGGCCTCGTCGCCGGTGCGGCGGTCGGTCTGGTTCGAGTCCAGGTCCGGCGCCCCGCCCCGCGGTGGTTGGATCTGGCGCTCATCGCCGCGTCGATCGCGCTCACCGCGGCGGCCTTCGCGGTGGTGCAGATCTCGAGTGCCGCTAGCTAACAACGGCCTCCAAGCCCTCCGACACTCGAGGCGGGGTTTGCTGGAATAACCTTGCTGTCTGGAGGCTGTCGCACTGACCGGGCTGTCCGGCGGGCGAATTCGCCCCTAGATTGACCGCATGGCGATCGAGACGGTCAACCCCGCGACCGGCCAGCGGGTGCGCACTTTCGAAGCGGACGGCACGGCGGCGATCGAAGCCAAGCTCGCGCTGGCCCAGACCGCATTCGGCGACTGGAGCCGTCGGCCGGTGGCCGAACGCGCGGCGGTGGTGGGACGCGCTGCCGAGATCCTCGACACCGAGCGACAGACCTTCGGTCGTCTGATGACGCTGGAGATGGGGAAGCTCATCGGCGCGGCCGAGCAGGAGGCCGAAAAATGTGCCACCGGCTGTCGCTACTACGCGCAGAAGGGCGAGGAATTCCTGCGCCCGGAGCTGGTCGCGGAGTCGCCGGGCGGCCGGGACGAGATCGCGTTCCAGCCGCTCGGCGCGGTGCTGGCAGTGATGCCCTGGAACTTTCCCTTCTGGCAGGTGATCCGTTTTGCGGCGCCGGCGCTGGTGGCGGGCAACGTCGGTCTGCTCAAGCACGCCTCGAACGTCCCGCAGTGCGCGCTGGCGATCGAGGATCTGTTCCGGCGCGCCGGCGCGCCGGTCGGGGTGTTCCAGACGCTGCTCATCGGATCCGATCGCGTGGGCGCGCTCATCGCCGACGATCGGGTCGCCGCGGTGACGGTGACCGGCAGCGAGGCGGCCGGCCGGAGCATCGCCGCCGCGGCCGGCGGGCAGCTCAAGAAGAGCGTCCTCGAGCTGGGCGGCAGCGATCCCTTCCTGGTGCTGGGGAGCGCCGACCTCGACCGGGCGGTCGCCACCGCGGTCAAGGCGCGCATCGTGAACAGCGGCCAGTCGTGCATCGCCGCCAAGCGCTTCATCGTGGTGGACGCGATCTACGATCGCTTCGCAGAGCGGTTCACCGCGACGATGGGGGCGCTGACGGTCGGCGATCCCATGGATCCCAAGACCGAGATCGGACCGCTGGCGACGCCGGCGATTCTCGACGAGGTGGCGGCCCAGGTCGAGCGCTCGGTGGCGGCGGGCGCGAAGGTCCTCACCGGCGGCCGCCGCGTCGCCGGCCCGGGCAACTTCTATCTGCCGACGGTGCTGGCGAACGTGCCGCCGGCGGCGCCCGCCGCCTGCCAGGAGGTCTTCGGCCCGGTCGCCGCGCTCTTCCGGGTCGCCGACACCGACGGGGCGATCGCGCTGGCCAACGCCACGCACTTCGGCCTGGGCGCCGCGGCCTTCACGCGCGATCGCGGCGAGGCCGAGCGGCTGGCGCGGGAGCTCCAGGCCGGCAGCGTGTTCATCAACGGGATGGTCGCCTCCGACGCGCGTTTCCCGTTCGGGGGCGTCAAACGCTCGGGATATGGACGCGAGCTGGCCCGCTTCGGCCTGCACGAATTCGTGAACATCAAGACCATCCGGATGGCGGACCTCCCGACCGATCCCGCATCGCGCGCGGACAGCTGATCAGCTGGGCTCTTGATGTTCGAGGCGATCGAGCCGGGCCAGCGCCGGGGCGCGCCAGGCGGTGACGATCGTGACGACGATGGTGACGACGCCGCCCGCCACCACCGACGGGACCGCGCCGAGGAGCTTCGCCGCGGCCCCGGATTCGAAGGCGCCGATCTCGTTCGACGAGCCGATGAAGATCTGATTGATCGCCGAGATGCGCCCCAGCATCCCCGAGGGGGCGAGCACCTGCATGAGCGTGCCTCGGAAATAGACGCTGAGCATGTCGGCGGCGCCGCCGGCCGCCAGCATCGCCAACGAGAGCCAGAACCAGCGCGACAGGCCGAACGCGATGGTGAAGACGCCGAACAACCCGACCGCGGTCAGGAACGTACGACCCACGCGCCCCGGCGGCGGGCGCAGCGCCAGGATTCCCGACATCAGAACCGCCCCCACGGCGGGCGCGGCCCGCAGTGCCCCCAATCCCTGGGGGCCGACGTGCAAGATCTCCTGAGCGAAGATCGGCAGGATCGCGACGGCGCCCCCGAACAGCACCGCCAGCAGATCCAGCGTGATGGCGCCCATGAAGATCGGCCGCGTCCAGAGAAATGCCAGCCCGGCTCGAACGCTCTCGATCAGCGTCTCGGACCGAACGACCGCCGGGCGCGGCGCGATCCGGATATTCACGACGGTCACCAGTGAGGTCGCCATCAGGGCGGCGGCGATCGCGTAGGAGGCGGTCGCGCCCAGCCAGGCGTAGAAGACGCCGCCCAGCGCCGGGCCGCTGACCGCCGCGACCTGCCAGATGCCGGTGCGCCAGGCGACGGCGCTCGGGTAGAGCGGGCGCGGGACCAGATCGGCGCCCAGCGCGTTGCGGGCCGGGAGCAGAAAGCTGCGCGCGCCGCCGCAGACCACGATCACCCCGTAGATCGCCCAGCGGATCCCAGGGCCGGAATGGCCGCGCGCGATGAAGAAGAAGCTCGCCACCGCCAGCGCGACCGCGCAGACGAACAGCACGAGCAGCGCGAAGAGCGCGACCCGCCGGCGATCGAGCACGTCGGCCAGATGCCCGGCGTAGAGCGCGAACGCGATGAAGGGCACCGCTTCGGCCAACCCCACCATACCCAGCGCCAGCGGATCGTGCGTGATGGCGTACATCTGCCAGGCAACGACCAGGCCCTGAATTTGTGCCCCCATCGCCATGGCCAGGATGCTGGCCACGAACCAGCGGAAGCTGGCGATTCGGAGCGGCGCATACGGATCGTGGGGAGCGGGGACGGCGGCGGCCGGGGCGTGAGACATCCGGCCCTAGATTACGGTACAAAGTCGATCCCCACATCCAACCAGAGGAACGCGTGACGCTCGGAAAAGACTTTCGCCTGCCGTCGGACATCCGACCGAAGAGCTACGACGCCGATCTGCGGATCGACATGGCGGAGGGACGCTTCGAGGGCGTGCTGACCCTCAACCTGGCTCTGGCGGCGGCGCGGCGGGAGATCGTCCTTCACGCCGTCGACCTCGAGATCAGGTCGGCCGAGATCAGGTCGGCCGAGATCGGCGCGACGACGCCCGCCGCGACGACGCCGCCCGCGACGACGCCCCGGCCGGTGGGTAGGCTCCTCGGCCCGCCCAGCCTCGATTCCGTCAGCCAGACTGTCACGTTGAGGTTCGACGAAGAGCTGCCGGCGGGTCCGGCCAAGCTGGTGATCGCCTACCGGGGCGCGTTCAGCCCAGGGCTGCGGGGACTCTATCGCGCCGGCCCGCTGGCGGTCACGCAGTTCGAGGCCGCCGACGCGCGCCGACTGTTCCCCTGCTTCGACGAGCCCGCCTTCAAGGCGGTCTGGCGGCTCTCGGTCGCCGGCGTGCCCGACGGCGCGGTCGCGCTCGGAAACGGCGTCGCCACCCGCGACGAGCCCGACGGACGCGGTGGCCGGCGCGTCACCTTCGCGCCGACCCCCCCGCTGTCTTCATATCTGGTCGCGCTGATCGTGGGCCCGATCGTGCCGAGCGCGGTGGCCCAGATCCGGCAGGTTCCGATCTGCACCTGGACCACCGCCGACAAGCGCCACCTGGCGGTCTTCGCGCAAGAGACGGCCTCGGCGGTGCTGCCTCGCCTGGAGGACTACTTCGGCCTCCCCTACCCGTTCGGCAAGCTCGATCAGATCGGCGTCCCCGACTTCGAGGCGGGCGCCATGGAGAACGCCGGCGCGATCACCTTCCGCGAGGTGGCGCTGCTGGCCGATCCGGCCACAGCGCCACTGGCGGTGCAGAAGCGGGTCGCCGAGGTGATCACCCACGAGCTGGCCCACCAGTGGTTCGGGAACCTGGTCACCATGGAATGGTGGGACGATCTGTGGCTCAACGAAGCGTTCGCCACCTGGATGGCCTACAAGATCGTCGACGACTGGCGCCCGTCCTGGCGAATCTGGATGGACTTCGAAGGCGGCAAGGGGGTCGCGCTGGCCCTGGACGCGCTGGTCTCCGCGCATCCGATCCGCGCCGAGATCAAGAATGCCGAAGAGGCAGGCGAATCGTTCGACGCCATCACCTACGAAAAGGGCGGCGCGGTTCTGCGCATGCTCGAGGGTTTCCTGGGCGCGGATCATTTTCGCGACGGAATCCGCCTGTACATGCGCCGGCACCGCGAGGCGAACGCGACGGCCGACGATCTGTGGGGCGCGCTCGAGGAAGCGTCCGGTCAGCCGATCGTCGAGATGGCGAACGGCTGGATCCGGCAGACGGGCTATCCGGTCATCGGCCTGTCGATTGAGCACGACGCCGCCGGCGGACGCGGCGCGGCCGGCGAAGCCAGCCCGGCCGGCGGGCAGCCCGTGGTGGAGCTCCGCCAGCGCCGCTTCTTCGCCGAGGGGGGCGCCGCGGCGCGCGCCGCGGCCGCGCACTGGCTGGTGCCGATCGTCTTGCGCTTTCGCGATGCGGTCGGCGTCAAGGAGCAGACGATCCTCCTCGCGACGGAGACGGCGCGCGTCCCCATCGCCGCCGAGGGTCCCGTATCGTGGTGCATCGGCAACGCGGAGGCGCGCGGCTTCTACCGCACCGCCTACGACGCCGACGCCCTAGAGCGGCTCCTGCCGTGCGTGGCCGAGCTCCGACCGGCCGAGCGGGTCGTGCTCATTTCAGACGCCTGGGCGCTGGTGCGGGCGGGCGAGGCGCCGGTCGAGCAGTTCCTCGATCTGGTGGCCAGCCTGCGAGACGAGCTCGACCACGTGGTGCTCGACGAGCTGGTGGGTCGGCTCTCGGTCATCGAGCACCGCTTCCTGGCGGACGCCGATCGCGGGCACTTCGGCGCGTTCGTCACCGATCTGTTCGGCGCGCGGGCGGCGGCGCTCGGCTGGGCGTCCCACGCGGGCGGCGCCGAGGACGACGAAAAACGCTTGCGACGTTCGGTCCTGCTGCGCGCGCTGGTGCTGCTGGCGCGGGCGCCCGATGCGGTCCGGGAGGCCCGGGCGCGATTACCGTCCGCGGCCGGACCGGCGCGCCTCGATCCCAATCTGCTCGACATCGTGGTCACCGCCGCCGCCCGCGGCGCCGACGAGAAGCTCTTCGAGGAGCTGCGGGCTCGGGCGCGCACCGACGCGGATCCCGCCACCAAGCGCCGCTACCTGCACGCGCTGGCACGGGTCGAGGCGCCCGCGCTCAGCGCCCGCGCGATCGAGCTCGCGCTGGGGGACGACGTGCCGATGCAGGACTTCTCGTCGTATCTGGCGACGCTGCTCGGCAATCGCGCCACCCGCGAGGGCGCCTTTCGCCTGATTCGCGATCGCTGGGCGGAGACCCGGGCCAAGGCCGACTCGCCGATGATCCTGCGCCGGCTGGTCGAGGGGCTCGCGGCGCTCCCCGAACGGCGGCACCTCGACGAGGTGCGCGCCTTCCTGGAGGCGCATCCGATCGACGGCGCGACGCAGGCGACCGCACAGACCCTCGAACGAATGCAGATGGATGCCGCGCTTCGCGATAGGATTCTCGGCCCCGTCGGTGTGTGGATGAAGCGATTCACCGATGGGGTACTCTCGCGGCCGGCCCCGACAGCCAAGATCCCATGAGCGCCTCGTTCAATCCGCCGCCGGATCGCCCGGTCAGGCGCCCGCCACGCGCCGCCGAGGCGGGGATCGGAAGACCGGGCGGCCTCCTCGTTGCGGCGCTCACGGCGGCGGTCGTTTTTGGGATCGGGCACCAGCTCCTGCCCAGCCAGACGGTGGAGGCGCCGCCCCTGCCGCCGCCGCCGCCTGCCCCGCAGCCGGCCCCGAGCCAGACCTCGACGATGGCCGACGCAGCGTCGACCCACCCCGACGGCGGCACCCACGACGGGCCGGCCGACGTCGGCGAAACCCGCGATGCCGCCGCTTCGCCTCCCGAGCTCGCGCCGGCCCGGGCCCAGGCTGAAGCCGAGGACAAGGAGGCGCGCTCCCCGCCCAGCGCGCGCAAGCCAGCCGGCGGCGATCAGGAAGAGCGCCCCGCCGACAAAGACCTGGCGCGCTCCGCCTGGCGACGCAACCGCCCGGAGGTGAGCGCCGACGACAACAAGTCCGCGATCCTGATCCCCATCAAGGGCTCGATCGCGGGCGCCGGGTTCCGCGTGACCAACCGGCCGCACGCCGTGATCGTGACCCTCCCGAAAGCCGCGTCGCTGATCACGATGCGGCTCTACCGCGTCAGCCGGGACGGATTCCGTCTGCTCTGGATCAACCAGGCCGAAAAGGATGCCGATCCGAACGACGGAACGTCTCTCAAGCTCGGTCTCAGCGATCTCGGCGATCCGCAGGTCGAGATCAAGGACGACTTCGTCCGGGTTACCGTCCGGCGTTCGACCGAGGGTTCCCCCACACCCAAAGGATCACCCGCTCCAGAGCATCCACCCGCCTCTGAGCACGCGTCCGCGCCCGAGCACGCTCCCGCGCCGGCCAGCGCTCCGAAAGGGGCACCCGAGCACGCGCCGGCGCCAGCTCCGAAGGCGGCCTCGCCACCCGAGCACCCGGCCGCGCCCGAGCATGCGCCTGCGCCCAAGCCCGCGCGCCCCGACGCCGACTAGAATGGTCGGAACCCTGAGAAGGGTTCCGGGCCTCCCGCGAAGGGATCGTGCCGACGGAGCCGGCCCACCCCCACTCGTCTAGCCGGCGCCGTGACCGTGCATCCAGCCTTCAACCTCGGCGAGCTTGGCCTTGACCATCGCCTTGGCGTATCCCTCTCGAGCCTCCTCGGCGAGGACGCGGGCCCGACCCCGATCGCGGCCCGCTTCCCATAGGGAGCGAGCGAGCGCGAAACGCGTTTCGGCGCGGCGCGACGGATCGCTCTCCTGGGCCTCGCGGATCTTGAAGGCGCGCTCGAGCGGCACGATCGCGCTCGACGGATCCCCTTCCGAAAGGTAGCTGACGCCGATGCCCGTGAGCGCGTAGGCGAGGCTGCGGTTGTCGAGCCCAAGCTCTCGTTCCCAGATGATGCGGGCCCGTTCGAACGACGCGCGCCCGTCGTGGAAGCGGCCGAGCGCGTTCAGGATCTCACCGCGGTTCATGAGCTGGGTGGCGAGCTCCGGGTGACCGGGGCCGAGGCCATTCTCGAGAATCTCGATCGATCGGTCGACATGGGCCAGCGCCTCCTGGTTGCGCCCGAGCGCGGTGAGCACCACTGCGACGTTCCCCTCCGAGAATCCGACGTCGGGATGGTCACGCCCGAGCGCCTGCTCTTTGAGGGCCAACCCCTCCTGCTGCGACCGCAGCGCGGCTTCCCCTTCCCCCTGGATCTCGAAGATGCCACCCAGGTTATTGAGCAACCAGGCGTGCAGGAGCTCGTGGCCACCGAGTCGCTGCAGCACGGAGTCGGCGGTCCTGGCCCAGCGCTGTGCCTCGACGTAGCGCCCCTGCTGATAACCGAGCACCCACACCAGGTTCAGCGCCGCCTCGGCACGAACCTCGTCGTGTCGGGAGGCATCCGCCGCGAAGTACGACTCGACCAGCGCCTGCTCGGCCAGGTGTGAATCATTCGACTTGGAGTACATCGCTCCCATCAGGGCCAGCGTCTCGGCGACCAGCGGCTGGTAGCCGAGCGCGCGTGCCGCGGTGACCAGGCCGGGCACATTCTTGAGCCCCTCGCGATAGCGCCCGGCGTCGAAGAGCGCCTTGAATCCCGCCAGCTGGTGCCGCAGGTCGGCGACCCGCGCCCGCGTCGTTGGGTCCTCAGGCGGGCGCACGACCGACCGAAGAAGCGGCACGTCGGCGCAACGATCGAGCGAGCGCAGGTTGTTGGCCGCGCTGACCGCATTTTCGACCACGTCGGCGTTCGCCTCGCTGAACACGTCGGTGAGGGCGCGCAGGCCTCCCAATCGCTCCTGCAGACAAGACATCCGCAGGTCGAGCACCTCCGAAGACTGCTCGCCGCGCAGCTGCGTCGACTCGCAGGCCTCGCGGTACATTTCCGCCCAGCTCTGCGCGTAGCCGGTCAAGATGCGGCTCACGGTCGCGTAGACGTCGCTCGCGTAGGTCTTGCCGGTGTGCAGGAAGGCCGCGTGGATCTCCCTCTGTCGCAGCGACTCGGTTTGGCCGGCGGCCGGCAGATCCCAGACCCCGCCGAGGCGCACCGGTCCGCCATTGCAGAGCGAACGGTGATTCGCCAGGCTCTGGCGCACGCCGACACCGAGGGCGATCGGCATCAGCAGCGCGGTGACCACCGCCAGCGCGCGGTTGCGCGCGACGCGCGGGTTCTTGCCGAGCGCCTCGATCAGGTCGTGCGTGGTCGGATAGCGCTCGGCCGGCTGGGAACGGAGTCCACGCAGCAAGACCTTGCGGACCCACAGCGGCACCTTCGAGCTCTGCGGCGCCTCCTTGACGTGCCCCTGCACGACGGCCGTGGTGAGCGCGAACATGGTGTTGCCCGAAAATGGACGCTCGCCATAGAGCGCCTCATACAGCGCCACACAGAAGCTGAACTGATCGGTGCGCGCGTCGGTCGTCGTGCCGAGGAACTGCTCGGGCGCCATGTACGCGGGGGTACCCATCATCGCGCCGGTGCGCGTGAGCTGCATCTCGAACATCACGGAGGTCGCCTGCAGGTCGACCGGGCCCGTCGGCGTCGGGGCGCTGCTCCGACCCGAGTTGAGCAGCACCGTCGTCATCGGGTCACCCACCGGCGCCGGCCCCGGGTCGGTCACCTCCACAGGAGCTCCCACCGTGGGCGTGATCCGCTCGCCGACGGCGGGTTTCTCGGCCACCTGGCGCGCCAGCCCGAAGTCCATGACCCGGACCTCTCCGTCCCGCCCGACCATGACGTTGTCCGGTTTGAAGTCGCGGTGAACGAGCCCCTTGTCGTGCGCCGCGGTCAGGCCCTTGCCCGCGGCCCGGAAGACCTTCAAGACCTCTTGCCAGGTGCGCGGCTGCGATTGCAGCCAGTAAGTGACGGTGTTCCCTTCGACGAACTCCATCGCGATGAAGACCTGGTCCCGGAACGTGCCGACGTCGTAGACGACGACCACGTTGGGGTGGGACAGGCGCGCGATGGCTTGCGCCTCACGCAAAGTCCGCTGACGGCCCTCCGTCAGTGAGACGCCGTTGCCGGGCTTGACGCGCAGCAACTTGACCGCGACTTTTCTATCCAGCTCCGGATCGTACGCGGCGTACACCTCGCCCATGCCACCGCGGCCCACCAGTCCGAGCACGACGTACCGTCCAATCGTCGCCCCACGTACGAGCGTCGCTTGTCCGTGATCGGCGGGTGGAGCGCCGTTGGATTGGGAGCTGGATGACATCGTCGAGACCGCCGGGCCTCCTACATCGACCGATCGTGCCCGAGATCTTAGGCAAGATTTACGCCGGAGTCAGAGAATGCGCCTCCCGGCTCGCCAAGAAGCCCCGGTTGGTGATAGTAGTGAGAGGGATCCGCCCGTGACGCCGCTGCATTTGGACCTCCCGCTCACCGTCTCTCCAGCGATCGTTTCGCCCACCCGACGCCTTGTCGAAGCCAAGCTGGCGCCGGCGTTGGACGACGAAGACGCTGTTTTTCGGGTCGCGATGACGGCCCACGAGCTGCTGGAGAACGCGGCCAAGTACGCCTCGGACGGCAAGGCCCGCCTGGAAGTGGATATTTCCCCACGCGGCGACGACGCGATCGTGCGGGTGGTGGTCACGAACAATTCGACGCAGGAGCACATCGACCACCTCGGGACCTGCTATGCGGAGATGAACGCCGAGACCGACGCGATGGCCCACTATTTCGCGCTGATGCGCCGCAATGCCAAGGCCGGCTCGCTCTCCCGCCTGGGCCTGGCCCGGGTGCGCGCCGAAGGCGAGATGGACATCGAGGTCGACATCAAGGGTGAAGAGGTGAAGATCGTCGCCTCCGGCATCGTCGTTCGCTGACCACGGCAGCGACCGGCTACAGCTGCGCTTCCTGACTACACGGACCCACATCGTAGGGTCGCGTCGGTGAAAAGGCGCTTGTCAAACACAGCGGGTGCCCGATAATAGGGAGCTGTAACACCCCACGTGGAGGTCGCATCGATGCGGTCCAGGTTTGTTGTTTGTGCCGCTCTCGCCGGAATCGGTTTGTTGGGAGTCTGGTCTCCCGCGCGCGCCGCCGATCCGAAGGCAAAAGCCGCTGAAAAGTCCGGGAAGAAAAAATCCGGTGACGGGCTCAGCGACGACAAGGTGATCAGCAAGCAGCTCCAGTGGGAAGACTCCGTGATGGGGCCGGACGACAAGCGCGGCGAGCTGGACAAGATCGCTCGTGCGCAGGCGATCAACAAGGCGGCCTCGGAGAAGGCTGCACGCGACAAAGAAAAGGCCGAGGCAGCCGCGGCGAAAGAGCCGCCCGCCCCGCCCAAGGCGCAGACGAACAAACGTGGCGGCGAAGTGGCGCTGCCGTCCTTGCCCGACGAGGATTCCGGCAAGGGCAGCAAGGGCAAAACCAGCGAGATCTCGCCCAAGCTGGAGACGAGCGCGGCCGCCGCGCCGCCGCCGCCGGTCAAGCACGGCGACGACAAGTTCATCGACAAGCTGCTCAAGGACGAACCGTCCAAGAAGAAGAAGACGTCGGCCACCGACGACAAGGCCCTCAACGATCTTCTGGCGACCGAGAAACCTGCCAAGCCGGTGGCGAAGGGCAGAGGCAAGCGGGCCGACGACGTCGACTCTCTGCTCGACTCGGCGGACAAGGCGCCGCCCATGCCGGAGACCAAGATCAAACACGAAACGCCCGAGTGGGCGAAGCCCGAGATTCAGTCGACGCCCCAGCCGGCCCCGTTTGTGGTGCGCCCGCAGCCCAAGCGCGACGACGGTATCATCCACGTCGTGCAGGGCGCGGCCCCGGCCGGCGGCCGCCCCGCGCCAGCGCCCGCCCCGGCTCGCACCACCGCGGGGACCCGCCCGGCGTCCTTCGCGACCCGCACGCCCGCGCCGGCGCCGTCGTCGGCCCGCCGGCAGCAGACGCCCGCCCGCCCGGCGAGTTGGAACGATCCGTTCGCCGACGGACCGAAGAAGACGGTCGCCGCCCGCGAAACCCGCGGCTCGATCGACGACGACGATGTGGCACCTGCGCCCTCGCGCCGCCGCGCCGCCGCCCCACCCCCGCCGCCGGTGGTCAAGGCCGAGCCGAGCCGCTCCGCCCGCGGCAGCGCGCGCGCCAACGACAACGACTGGAGCGACCCGTTCAAGGACTCGGCCAAGACGACGAACACGCGACGGGCGGCCCCGGCCGCCAAGCCGGCCGAGGCGCCGGCGCACCGCGGGGCCTGGAAGGACCCTTTCACCGAGGAGAGCCACGCCCCGTCCAAGGCTGCCCACCCCGCGGTGGCCATGCGAGAGCCCCGCAAGGGTGAATCGACCAAGTGGGAAGCCGCCGAGAAGAAGAGCGCGCCCGTAGCCGACGAGACCCCCGCCGCTGCCAGCACCCACGGCCGCTGGGGCATCCTGAAGAAGCGCGCGCATTGATTTGAATGGGAACCCTGGGAGGGTTCCCAAACCCTCCCGCGACGGGCTCGAACGAGCAAAGCTCGTTCTCCCCCAACGCGATCTAATGGGAACGTTCGCTCTGGATGGGAACCCTTCGCTCGATCGAGCGAAGTCGAGACGGCGCGAAGTAGACTCCGCGTGCGGGCTCGGCGAAGCTGCTGGTGATGGCCAAACACTCGCGGGCGTTCGGGGGCCGTGATCCGCACCGAGCGCTCGCGCGGTTGCTGATCGCTCTGGGGCTGGGCCTGGTCACGGCGGTGGCGATCCCGGCGCGTTTCGGTTCGGCCTTGCGCGCGATCGCCGCCTGGGATGTGACGGCCACGGTGATGGGGTCGCTGGCCTGGGTGCTCATCCTGCGCAACAGCATCGAGGAGACCCGCCGACACGCCGCCGAGGACGATCCCGGCCGGCGCGCCGTCGGTGGTCTGATCATTCTCGCCAGCGGGTTTTCGCTGCTGGCGACGGCCGTGGTGCTCAGGCAGGCGCGCACCTCCCCCCCAGAAGCGCGCGACCTGTTTGTGGCCCTGTGCGCGCTGGCGGTGGTCAGCGCCTGGGTTCTCACGCACACGGCCTACACGCTTCGCTACGCGCACCTCTTTTACCGAGACGACGACGACGGGCCAGGCGGTCTAATTTTTCCGGGCGACACGCCGCCCGCCTACCTGGAGTTCGCCTATTTCGCCTTCACCATCGGCATGTGCTTTCAGGTCTCCGACGTCGCCGTGTCGAGCCGCCAGATCCGGCGGACCGCGCTCGGGCACAGCTTGCTCTCGTTCCTCTACAACACGGCGATCCTGGCAACCGCTGTGAACCTGGCGGTGGGCGTCTTCAACTGACGCCCTCGGGGCCCGACGGCCAGTCTCAGGGGGGGCAGCTGTCGACGCAGATGATGATGTCGCAGGGGAAACCGAACTGGATGTCCGTCGTCCCCTGACCGCGCAGCTTGTCGCACCAGGGGCCGAAGAGCTGCACCTCCGACGGTCCGGTCAGGTTCCAGCCGTTGGCGTTGTTGGTATCGAGCGGGATGGTGTCGTGGCTGCTCGCGCTGTCGACCAGGTAGATGCTGGCCTCGTTGAGCTTTTTCGAGTCGACCGTGATGTTCGAAGGGAGATCGAAAATGCAGCTGCGCGGAATGCTGTTCAGCGCCGCGGAGATCTGGGTAACCAGCGCGGTCGTGCTGGTCCCGCTCGGGGTGAAGACCGTGGCGGTTCCGGCCGTGCCCGAATACGTCGCAATCGACGTATGGTCAGCGGCCGTGTGGCCGGCGGCCGTGTAGGCGCTCATCCAGGTGGTGGTGCTCGGGTTGTATCCCGCGCTGGCGCACTGGTCGTAAATGTCGGAAGGCTTCAACGTCTGGCCGGCGTTCGGCTGTGGGACGACCACCGGCTGGCCGGCGCCCGCGTTGGCGATGTTCTGCAAGACGGTCGTCGCGATGGTATCGGTGGTTCCACTGGATGAATCGACCGGCAAGCCGATCACCAGAGTGCCAATCCCGTTGGCCTGCATGCTCTGGATCGCGTAGGTCACGGCGTCGGCCGGACAGATCGGGCTACCGTCGTCGCAGAAATCAGTCTCGCTGTCCGTCACGATCAACATGTACTTGCCGCCCGAGGCCACGGCCTGATCGGCCACCAGCGTCGCTTTGACCATCGGTATGACGTCGGCCATCGGTGTATTGGCCTTGCTGCCGTACGGCAGCAGCGGCCCCAGCGAATCGTACTTCCCGGAGATGGCGGTCGCGTTGTTGAGAGCGATGGGCACCACGGTCTC
>JADGRB010000332.1 GCA_017881315.1 Pseudomonadota bacterium | reverse complement strand
CGTGGGCGCCGCCCGCGCCACCCGACGTCATTCCGCCCGCACCCCCCGATTGGGAGCCCCCGATGCCACCCGCGGCGGCGGTTCCGCCCGCCCCGCCTTGGTGCGAGCCGCCGGTGCCGCCGGTGGACGCTCCGCCCGCCCCGCCTTGGTGCGAGCCGCCGGTGCCGCCACCCGAGGTGCCCCCGGTGCCACCGCCGCCGCCCCCGCATCCGATCGCCAGGAGAGCGACGACAAGTCCGATCTTGCTTCGCATACAGGTCTCCCCGACCAAACGCGAGCTACTCGGGCTCGCTGGGCACGAGATCGGCGCCCGTCGCCTTGGCCAGCGCGGCGAGCCGCTTTTTGCTGGCCCGCTCGATCAGCCAGACGATCAGGATCGAGACGTTGAAGAGCCCGAACAGCGGCCCCGCCATCAGGACCTGCGAGAGGACGTCCGGGCCCGGCGTCAGGACGCCGCCGACGATGGTGGAGAGGACGAGCGCGTACTTGTTGAAGCGCCAGAGCCCGCGCGCGGTGACCAGGCCCAGCCATCCGAGCACCGCCAAAATCACCGGCAGCTCGAACGCGATTCCCGTCCCGAGCAACATCGCCATCATGAACCCCACGACCTCGTCCATCATGACGGCGGGCTCGATCTTGAAATGCAGGCTTCCGCCGGGGAAGGTCTCCGCGAACGACAGCATGTAGGTGAGCGCCGGTTTGCAGAGAACGGCGTAGCCGAACAGCGCACCGCCGATGAAGCAGGCGGCCGTCGCGCAGGTCACCGCCAGCGCCAGTCGCTTCTCTTTTCGGTAGAGCCCCGGCGCCACGAACCGCCACAGCTCCCAGAAGATGAACGGGCTCGACACCAGCAGGGCGCCGTACATGGCGAGCTTGGTGTAGACCCAGAACGGCTCGGTGGGGCTCGCGAAGCGGAACACCGGCTCTTGCCCCGCCAGCGCGATGACCCAGGCCGCGCGCGCCGGGCGGGTGATGAGGTCGAAGTAGTTCTTGACGAAGTAGAACGAAACGCCGACCGCCACCAAGAACACGATCGCCGCGTTCCGCAGCCGCAGGCGCAGCTCGGAAAGGTGCTCGACGAAGCTCATGCGCGCGTGCTCGACGGCGACGCGATCCGGATCAACGATGGGGGTGGTCAGCTTCGAGCCTTTCGCTTTCGGCTGTCGGTTGGGTTGTGCGTTCTAGGTTTTCTTCTAGGTCTTCTTCTAGGTTTTCTTGGACCCAGGCAGTGGCGGTGGCTTGGCGGCGCCGCCGGGCAAGGTGGGCGTCGCCGGCGGCAGCAGGTCGTTCTCCGACAGCACCTGGGTGACGTTGGCGCGGTCACCCGACAGGCTCGAGACAGGTGGCGTCACCCGCGGCGGACCAAGGTGCCCTATCGGCGGAGAGGGTGTCTTGTCCAGGCCCGGCAGCGGCGGGGGCGTTGGCCTCTTCTGGCGCGGTTGCGTGCTCGGGAGGAGATCGGCTTCGGAGAGGCTCTGCGTGATGTTGGCGCGATCACCCGACAGGCTGGAGACAGGTGGCGTCACCCGCGGCGGACCCGGAAGCGGCGACGAAGAAGACGCCGGCGGAGAGACCACGGGCGACGAGGCCGACGAGGCCGAGACCGACGAGACCGAGGGCGACGGCGCAGGCGCGGAGGTCATGATGGCCGCCGCCGGTTCGGCCGCTTCGTCGGCCGCGCCATCGGTGGGCGCCACAACCCGCGAACGTGCCACCGTTCCCGCGGGTGGGCCAGCCGGGGTGAGGAAATGAGGTGGGATCGGCGGCAGCGCCTGACCATCGAAGGGCGCTTCCAAGGCGCCCGCTGTCAACGCCGCCGGCTCGGCCGGCTCCGGCACCGACGGCGCCGCGACCGCCGCCGCGGCCGCCGCACGCGCCTCCGCTTCGTCCCGCAGGCGCGCCTCGTCCACCACCTTCTTCATCTGATCGCGCCGCTTGAGCTCATCCGGATGAAGCGTCACCGCGTCGCGCAGCTCCTCGAACGGTTTGCGGAAGCTGTCGTCCAGCGTGATCTCATTCTTGATGTCGGAGGTCGCCTTGCGAATTTCGCGGATGAGCTTACCGAGGCCGGTCGCCAGGTCCGGGAGCTTCTTGGGGCCGAGGAAGATCAGGGCGAGCAGCAGGATCACGGTGATCTCGCCCATTCCGAGATTGAACACGTCTGAAATTTAACTCCATAGACGACGAAGAAACAATGCGCCTGGCGACAACGGACACGATTTAGGCCGTTGCGAAAAGATCGATCTGGCTCGGCGGTCCGAGCCGGTACGCGTCGAGACCACGTCCCACGAGCACCTCAACCAGATCGTCGCCGGGCGCGCCGACCAGCGCAACCTCCGATGCGCCGGTCGCCTCCACGTAGCGCAGGAGCGCCGCGAAGTCGGCGCCGAGCGGCAAGGTCACGCCGCGCGAAACGTCCTGTCGCGGGTGGCCGCTCGGCCGTTCGACGTGGGGCGACGCGAGGGCGAAGCCGGGGGCGCGCGATCCCCCGATATGCGGCAAACCGGGCGTGGTGGCGGGCCAGAGCAGGACCTCGTTCGGCGCGAGGCGGCCTGCGAAACGCTGGAGCGTCGGCGCGGGGAGCTCGGCCCGCTTGTACATCGCCGCCGCGTCCATGATGGCGCGATGGGCCCGCAGCGGAATGCCGTGCGCGCCGAGCGCCAGCCCGGCCGACAGCGCCAAGGTGAGCGGCTCGATCAGCAAGACCGGCGCTTCGCCCGCCGCCGTCATGGTCTGCACCGTCTGGCGCAAGCTCGCCTCCGCCGCGGCACGCGCCGGGAAGACCACCTCGCGGGCGGCCAGGCGCGCATCCAGACACAGCGCATCCGCCGCCCGCACCTCGGCGCTCTCGCCGATCGGCCCGCTGTAGACGATCCGGCGGCCGCCCCGATCACAGAGCAGGGACGCCGCGCCCGGCATGTAACCGGAGGGGAAGATCTCCAGGCGCAGGTCCCCGAGCGCGAACGGCCGCCCATAGGCCGAGATCAAGGCCTGCGCGCGCAGGCGATCGCCGACCGGGCCCAGCAGCGTCAACGTCGTGTCCGTCGACAAGATCTGCCGCCGGCCGCCGCCCACCCGGGGCAAGGCGCGCCGACCGCGCGCGCCCAGCACCGCCGCGTGCGACAGAAAGACCAGATCGCTTCCGGCCGACGCGTCGCAGGCCACGACCGTCCCGGCGATCCGGACGCCGGCTCTGTACGTGAAGGCGCGCGAATTTTTTTGGCTGGCGTCCATCTTCGACCGCGGGCGGGACGCCACTATATGTTGCTCGGGGCCGAACCGGACCTGTAAGCTCGGCTGCGCATGGACCACGCCAGCCCCCGATTTCGCCAGGATCTGGCCGTGTCCAACACCGAAGCGGACGGGGTCGCCTGCGTCGACGTGCGGGACGCGAAGAGTGGGGCCAGCTTCCGTCTCTACGATTTCGAGTACCAGCTGGCGCTCCAGCTCGACGGCCAGCCGGTCGCTCAGGTGATCGCATGGGCGTCGATGACTTACGGGGTCGATCTGACGGCGGAAGGTATCGGCGAATTCGCCAGGCGGCTCTCCGAGCTCGGTTTTCTCGAGGCCGATACCGTCGCCGCCGGATCGGCGACGCCGCCCCCGGCCGTATCCACCCTGGGGTCGGCCGAGGCGGACAGCGCGGAAGACGAGTGGAATTCTCCCCAGGGAGCGAAGACCGCGCAGTTCGACCCCGATCCAGCCATGCTCGCCGGAGCGCCAGAAGCCACGCCCGACCGCACGCCGGTCGCCTCGCTCGACCAGCTGGCCGCCGTCGATATCGATCTGCCGGCATCGCGCGCTCCGGTGAGAGCTCCGGCGCCGGCCGCTCCGACCGCGCCGGCGGGCCTGAGCGACTCGGCCAAGTCCCGCTGGGCCCTCGATCTCGACGGCGCGCTGCAGGCGCCCGACTCACCGGCCGCCGTCAAGGCCGACTCACCGGCCGCCGCCGCGGCGCCGGCTCCCCCCGCCAAGAACGTCGCTCTGCCCCCGCGTCCGGTGGCCACGGTCAAACCGGCCGGCATTGCCGAACGGCGGCAGCCACCTGCGCCGGAGGCGGTCGTGATGGCGGGGTTTACCGAAGTCACCGCGAAACGCGGCACCGCGCGGTCGAGCGGCCCGAGTCGCCTGGTATTGGTTCTGGCCTTGATCCTCGGGGTGGCGGCGGCGGCCGTTGGGTACTACGTCTGGACCCGCCAGCACGTGGCCGCACCGCAGGCGCTCCGGGTACGCGTCATGACCCCCAAACCGACCGCGGTCTATCGCTGGTTCTCGGGGCGCGGGGCGGTCACCGACTACGAAACCTCGACGGTGGCTTTCGCGACCACGGGACGACTCACCGACCTCCTCCCGGCGGGAACCAAGCTGGGCGCGGGCGACATCATCGGCAAGCTACAAGGGGCGACCGCCGTCGAGACGTTGCTGGCGCACGACCGATCACGGGTCGCCTTCTACCGGCAGATGCGGGACAGCATGCGCGCGGCCGACAATCGGCCCGAGCTGCGGCAAGCGGAGATCCGGCTCGCCGAAAAACAGCGACTGGTCGCGGAGACCACCGTGAGCCTGGCCCGGTTCACCGTGCGGGCCGTCGAGCCGGGCGAGGTGATCGAAACGCTCGCCAAGATCGGGACCCCGGTGCTGGCGGGAGCGCCCGTCGCGCGCGTCAAGGGACAGCTCCTGCATGGCGCTTTCGAGCTCGACAGCGACGAGCGCGCCGTCCTCGCCAAGCTGGATTTTTGCCGCGTCGAGGTGGTGGGGCTGGGTCCGCGCGCCGAGAACCGCGCCCCGCGGCGAGAGACGACGGCCTTGGCCGTCGCCGACTCGGGCCCGCTCGAGGCGCAGGCGGGCCCGCGCTTCGTCGACTGCCAGCCGCCGGTCGGTGCACCGTCTGCCGGACAGAGGGTCGAGGTCGCGTTGCCCGGCGACCTGGGGCTGGTCTCTGGACAGCCGCTGCGCCTCGCGCGACGCCGCTATGACGCGGTCTTTCCGGTGCCGGCCGGGTCGTTGGTCGGCGGCGGCGGCGGCGATCAAAAATCGATCTGGATCGCGGGCCGCGACGGCCGGGCGGAGTCGCGCGCGGTCGCGGTCGCCGAGCTCGGCGACGAGGCGCTGGTCAGCGACGGCCTCCACGTGGGCGACGAGGTGATCGTCGACCCACCGGCTGGTCTGCAGCCCGGATCGCTGATCGCGGCGACGCGCTAGGCGCGTCGATCATCACACGCCGATCCGCTGCAGGTCGAGGATCGGAGCGCCGTCGGTGCGCGCGTTCGTCAGGTCCACCAGGCAATCGAGCGACCAGTCTTCGTCCCCTTCCGCGTCGATCA
>JADGRB010000331.1 GCA_017881315.1 Pseudomonadota bacterium | reverse complement strand
GGCCTACGACAAGCTGCGCCCGACGGGCAAGAAGCACGTCGAAGCGGCGGTGCCGCGCATCGGGCGCCTCATCGCGAAGTACGCGAGCGCGGCGCCGGCTCCCGCGGCAACGCCTTAGCGTTTACGGGCACGAGAGCGGGCTGGCCGAAACGACCACGTCGTCGTAGGAGACCGTTGCGGGTTCGTTGTAGGCGAAGTAGCCGAACGAGAAGGTATTGAAGGTCTCTTTTGCGGGCGCCCAGGCCTGCGCGTTGATGATCATGGTGGTGCCGGAGAACACCTGAACGTTCCCGGTGGTGCCATCGAACTCGGCCGCCATGCAGTGCCAATCGGTCCCGGTGAGCGCCGTGTTGGCCCCGCAGGTCGTGCCGGTCGGGAAGAGGCTGTCGCTCTTGTTGAGGAGGATGCATCCAAACTGTTCCGACAGCTCGACGTTGTTCGCGGTGCTGTAGATCGGGCTAGTCCCGGCCGCGAAAAACGAGTTGTGATCCGGCGCCCCGATGGTGCCCTTGATGTAGAGGCGGACCCAGAAGGTCGCCGGGACCGCGACCGCCAGTGTCCGGATGGCGAAGCCGGAGGACGCGTTGACTTTCAGCGACTGCTTTCCACTGTGCGGGCTGGCCGTGTCTAGTTGCATGGCGGCCATCGTCGCGCCGCCGAACGTCCATCCGAACTCGCTCGGGTCTTCGAAGGTCGCGGTTCCCACCGGGTTATTCATGGGGACGCCGCTCGCCTCCTCGAAGTCGGCGCAAAATATCGCGCCCGCCGGACAGAACGCGGCCGCGCCACCGCTGCCGGTGGTGCCGGCGGTTCCGGTCGTTCCGGCGCTTCCCGTACCCCCGTGGCCGCCGCCCGCCGTGCTGCCACCCGTTCCGCTGCCCGTGGTGCCGGCAGCGCCCGTGCCGCCGCCGCTGCTGCCGGCGGTTCCCGTCGCTCCGGCGCCGCCGCCTCCAGTCGTGCCCGCGGTTCCGGTCGCCGTGCTGCCGCCCGTCCCGGTGCCGCCGGTGCCGGTGCCGGTACCGCCCGTGCCGGTGCCCGTGGTGCCCGCGGTGCCGGCCACGCTGGTGCCGCCAGTGCCCGAGCCGGTGGTGCCCGCGGTTCCGGCCGCGCTGGTGCCGCCACTGCCGGTACCGGTGCCCGCGTGTCCGCCACCCGAGGTCCCGCCGGTTCCCGTCCCGCTGGAGCTACTGCCGCAGGCTGCGGCGGTCGTGGTGATCGCGAGAGCCAAGGTGCAAAGTGAGCGTGCGCGCATCGATATTCTCCAAGCTAAAGGGGGCGAACCGCTGGGATCTTACTCCGGCGGCACCCCCTGCGGAAGGTGATAAAGGCGGATGGAGCTTCCCGCGATCGCCACCGGCGTGTAGTCCTGGAGCCAGGCGAAGGATTGCCGTGGGACCGCGCCTTGGGGGTACCTCGACTTCGGGTTGCAGGGATCCTTGAGCAGCATGAACGAGCTGCGCGCGCGATAGTAGTTCTCGCTGATCGCGATCCAGCCGGTGGTCGCCTTGCCCGGAACCAAGGCCTCCAGATGGGGCAGCCCGTGCTTGCAGAGGCGGAGCATGCCGAAGAAGGCGATCTTCAGCGAATCGATGCCGCGGGCCTGCGTCTGCCGTCGCAGCTCGAAGAGGTCCTGTCCCCAGTCGAGATCGGAGTCGAGCAGGACCTTGGCCGGCTCGGCGCCCGCCAGCAGATTGAAGTAGCCGAGCTCCCGCGGCCAGGCGGCGATCGCGATCCCGAGCTGCCCGACCAGCAGCGCCCCCACCAGCACGGTCCCCGCCGCGCGCCTGCCGCCGCGCCAATCGGCGAGCCCGCGGTCGGTCGCGTGCGCGATCGCCACCGCCAGCAGGGGGAGCAGCACGAAGACGTGGCGGATCCCCAGGTTCACGTGACTCGGCAGCGACACCAGGAGAATTCCGAACGCCGCCAGCGCCGCGGCGGCGGCCTGCCATTGCCCTGGCCGGCGGCGCGCAATCATCGGCAATGACCCCAGCAACAGCGCCAGGAACGGCAGCGGCGTCTTGACCAGCAGCGCGACCGGATAAAAAGCGATGAAACCGTGCTCGGAGACCTTCCCCAGCAGATAGGCCTCGTGTCCCACGTGGTTGTGCGCGGCCAGGAAGCGCAGTCCGTGGAAGAGCTCGGGCATGGGCAGGCGCAGGTGGATCAAGCGGGCGGTGAGACCGGTTCGCGCCGCCACGGGCGGCAGGATGTCGAGCCAACCCTTCACGGCGGGAACCAGATCGTCCATCCGCCCGATCGAGAAGCGGTACCCGGCCCAGGTCACCAGCAGCCCGCCCAGCGCCGCCAGCGCGACCTGCCCGGCGACCACACGCCAGGCGAGCGGTCGATCGCCACGGAGCGGGCGCGCGGGCATCGCCGCCAGGCGGCGAGCCGCGCAGAGCGCCAGCACGGTGGCCGGGAAGAAGATCAGCGTCGAAAACTTGCAGAGCAGGGCCAGCCCCGCCGCGGCGCCCAGGGCCAGCGCGCGGGGAACCGTCGGCCGCTCGAACCAGCGCCACAGCGCCAGCGTCGCGAGCAGGAACATTCCCGCGAACGCCAGGTCGGTGGTGGCCAGCGCCCCATGCGCGATGAGGGCGGGCAGGGTGCTGGTGAGCGCGACGGCGATCAGGCCGGCGGCCGGTCGCCGCCGTCCGCCCGCCAGGCTCCAGACGGAGCCGAGCGCGATCAGGAAGAAGGGGAGGGTGCCGAGGCGCGCGCGCGACAAATTGCGCTCGAACCCGTCGCCGGCGTAGAGGAGGTCGGTTCCCATTTCCCAGGTGCGGTCCCACGCGTGCGTCTTCGGCTCCCACTCCTCGCGGGGGGGGAGCCGCATTCCGTGAAGGTAGGGGAGCGCGGCGACCGCCAGCCGCGCCAGCGGGGGGTTCTCGGTCCACTGGGTGTACGTGCCGAATTGCCACCACTCGAGCCCGGCGGCCAGGTGATTCCCTTCGTCGAACGTGCCCGACAGCGCCCGGCGGGTGTGGCCGAGACAGACCACGCCGACCAGCGCAACGCCGATCGTCGCAACGTGAATGGCCGCGTGAGAGCCGAGCCGCCCTCGGGATGACATCGCAGACCGAAACTATCCCGTCGCGCCAGGTCGACGGGGACGGAATTTTGCCGGATGGTGAACGATCGGCGACGCTCGGTCAGCCGGTCAGAACGACCTTGCCGCCCGCGCCGGCCTCGGCGACCTTCTGTGCCTCGCCCGCCTGGGCGAGCGGAAACCGCCTGGCGATCGGTACGACCAGCGTCCCATCGGCGACGGCCCGCGCCAGCTCGCCCAGGCGCTTGGGGTCGTCGTGCGTGAGCATCCCGCGCACGACCAGGCCGCGCTCCTTGGCCCCGGCCGGCTCGCCGACGACGCTCCCGATGGTGCCGCCCGATTTTACCTTGGCGAGGAGCTTCTGGATCGTCTCGCCCCCGACGGTGTCGGCGATGGCGTCGAGCTGCGGAAGCGGGCCGAGCTCGTCGGCGTCGTCGAGCGCCACGACGACGTCCGCGCCCAGCTTGGCCGCCTCGGCCTTCTGCTTGCGCCGCACGCCCGCGTAGACCTTGGCGCCCCGCGCCTTCGCGACGTAAACGGCGACCCGGCCGACGCTGCCGAGCGCGCCCGTGACCAGCACCAGCTGGCCCTTGGTGACCTTCGCCGCCTCCTCGATCAACTGCGCGCCGGTGAGCAGAACCAGCGGCAGCGCGCCCGCGTCGACGAGATCCATCTTGGCCGGAACCTCCGCCCAGTCCTCCACCGGCGCCACGACCAGCTCGGCGTAGCCCCCCATCACGCGCCCCAGCACCCGCGCACCCACCTTGAACGCGGTGACCCCGGCTCCGATCTCGACCACCTCGCCGGACGCATCTCGGCCCAGAACAGCCGGCAGATCGAGCGGCATGTACTTCGCGATGGCGCCGCTTCGCTGCTTCCAGTCGACGGGGTTGATGCTGGCGCCGGCCATCCGGACCTTGATTTCGCCTGGCCCCACCTTGGGATCGGGGACCTCCGTAAGCTCGAGCTTGTCCACATCGCCATAGGCGGTCAAAACGACGGCTTTCATCTGGGGACTCCTGTCTTATCCGCCGACCGTGCGCATGGTGAGCAGACCATGGGTGATAAATCTCCGAAGTCGATGCGCAAGCAGGCCGATCAAAAGCAAAATAAGACCGACGACGACAACCGCAAGAAGCAGGATGCGGTGTCCGCCAAGCAGGTGGCCGGCAAGAAGAAGTAATCTCTGCCGAGATGTCGGACGGCCATCGCACGCTGACGCCAGACGAGCTGTCGGCGATAACCCAGCGAACGATCACGCACTACGACCTGGCGGCGGAGTCGTTCTGGGCGGGCACGCACGACCACGACGTCTCGGAGAACATCACGGCGCTCCTCGATCACATCGAGGGGACGCCGCCGTTCGCGATCCTGGACTTCGGCTGCGGGCCGGGCCGCGACCTGCTGACCTTGCAGCGCCTCGGACATCGGGCGGTCGGGCTGGAGGGATCCGCGCGCTTCGTCGAGATGGCGCGGCAGCTCACCGGCTGCGAGGTGCTGCACCAGGATTTCCTGCAGCTCGATCTGCCGGCCGCGGAGTTCGACGGCATCTTCGCCAACGCGTCGCTGTTCCACGTCCCCAGCCAGGAACTTCCGCGGGTTCTGCGCGAGCTCCACGCGACGCTGCGCCCGCGCGGGGTGCTCTTCTCATCCAACCCGCGTGGCGACAACCGGGAGGGCTGGTCGGGCGGCGATCGCTACGGCGTGTACCACGATCTTCCGGCCTGGCAGCGCTTCGTGGGCGCGGCCGGTTTCGAGGAGATCCTCCACTACTACCGGCCGCCGGGCGTGCCGTTCGAGCAGCAACCGTGGCTGGCGTCCGTCTGGCGTCGGCGAACGCCGTGAGCTGAGCGTCACGCGTCGTCGTACTCGACCGCCAACACCTCCAGCTCCTCTTCACCGCCGGGTCTCCGGACGGTCGCGAGGTCGCCGACCCGGCGTCCGAGCAGGGCGCGGGCGAGCGGGGCGACGAAGGCGATCGATCCCGCGGCGGGATCGGCCTCGTCGACGCCGACGATCTGGACCTGGCGGGTTTGGCCGTCTTGCGCCCGCAGCGTCGCGCGGGCGCCGAAGCGGATCTCGTCGCGAGCGGCCGGGGGCTCGGCGACAACGGCGGTGGCGATCCGCTGCTCGAGCTCCGACCGACGGGCGGCGGCTGTCGGCGGGGCCGATTCGAGCGCCGCGAGCTGATCCCGCAACGCCTGCAGGCCGCGCTGGGTGACGTAGTTGGGCACGCCATCGGGCAGGGGCGGGCGATGGCGGACGACTACCGGCTCGTCGGGACGAT
>JADGRB010000330.1 GCA_017881315.1 Pseudomonadota bacterium | reverse complement strand
GTGGCTCAACGTCGGAAGTGGCACCTTCAGTGCTCCCTTCAGCCTTGTCGTCAGTCCTGTTCCGCAGTACGGCAGCCTGAGCGTCGGTGATCTGAACGGGGACGGCAAGCTCGACCTGGTCGTTCCTGGCGGGGACGGCGTCGGCGTGCTCTTGAACGCCGCTCACTGACCACGGCCGCGCGCCGACCGAGGCGGGCGTATCATCCGGCGGTGCGACGGCTTCTGGGGGCTCTGGTGCGTTGGTTGGTCGGGGCGCTGGTGCGTCTCTACTATCCGGCGCGCGCGGTCGAGGGGGGCGAGCGGATTCCGGTCGGCAAGCCGCTGGTCTTCGTTCTCAACCATCCCAACGGATTGCTCGACCCGATGGTGCTGCGGGTGGTCGTCGGTCGGCCGGCGCGCTTCCTGGCCAAGAGCACCCTCTTCAGCAATCCGGTGAACCGGCTCGCCATGGACGCCTTCGGGTGCATCCCGGTCTATCGCGCGCACGAGGCGGGCGCGCGCGCTGGCGATGCCTCCCGCAACGACGCGAGCTTCGCGCGCTGCCGCGCGGAGCTGGCGGCGGGGGGCGCCCTGGCGCTGTTTCCTGAGGGGGTGTCACATTCGGATCCGCAGCTGCGTCCGCTCAAGACCGGCGCGGCGCGCATCGCGCTGTCCGCCGAAGCCGAGCACGACGGGAAGCTGGGCGTCACCGTGGTGCCGGTGGGGCTCTACTACGAGCGCAAGACGCGCTTCCGATCCTCGGTGCTGCTGGTCGTCGGCGAGCCGCTGGTGGTGGCGCCGCTCCTCCCAGACTACCGCCGCGACGAGCACGCGGCGGTCACCGCGCTGACCGATCGGATCGAAGCACGCCTGGACGAGGTGGTGCTGCAGGCGGAGACGCGCGAGCTGCTGGAAGGGATCGCGCGCGTCGCGGCCTGGACCGACCGGTCACCGCCGGCTGATTCGCCCGATGCGCTGGCGGCCAAGCACCACCGCGCGCTCGAGCTGGCGGCCGCCTACGGTCGCTTGCGGGCGCGCGATCCCGCCCGGGTGGAGGCGATCGCCGCCGAGGCGCGGGCCTATGCGCGATCGCTGCGGCGACTCGGTGTGCGCGATCCGTGGGCGCTCGAGGTCGGCACGCCGACCTTGCGGGCGGTCGGAGGCGCGATCGCCGCGCTGCTCGTCGCGGCGCCGCTCGCCGCGGTGGGCGCGGTGCTGGGGTGGATTCCGTATCGGCTGGCGGGCGAGGTCGCGACGCGGGTCACGCACGACGAGGACATCCTCGGCACGATGAAGCTGATCACCGGGTCGGTCTTTCTGTTCGTCGCTTGGTCGGCCGAGGCGATCGGTGCGGGCTGGGCCTTCGGCCCCTGGTGGGCGGCGCCCGTGTTCGTGGGCGCTGTCATCTGCGGCTACGTGGCGCTGCGGTTCGAGGAGATCCTTCGCGAGGCCGCCCTTGCCTGGCGCGAGCTCAGGCTGCGCGCGTTTCACGGCCAGACGGCGCGTCGCCTGGCAGAGCGCCGGCGGGCGCTCGCAGATGAAGTCGCGCGCGCTCTCGACGACGCGGGGTGAACGAGGTCGCGCGCGCTCTCGACGACGCGGGGTGAATCAGAGGGCTTCGGTGCCGAGGAAGCGGAGCAGGGTCGCTTCGAAGATCTGATCGGAGAATCCGCCGCCGAAGTCGAAGGCGTGCTGGGCGTAGGGGATGAAGAGCGCCTGGTGCGGGACGCCGGCGGCGGCGAGGCGGGCCGCCAGGAGGTCCATGTGCGCGTGGCTCAAGAACTGATCGCGTCCGCCATGCGCGAGCAGCGTGCGGGGCGCCGCCGGCGTGACCCGCAGGACCGGGGAGAGCGCCCGGTAGCGATCGCCCTCGGTCTCGGGCGGGCCGCCCAGAAAGGCCCGCTGCCGCGCCCGACTGTCGGCCGCGCGCAGGTTCGACGGGTGCTCGTACCCCCAGATCAGATCGGTCGGCGCGTAGAGCGCGACGACCGCGTCGACCGAGGTGTCGCCCGCGTCGCAGCTCGGTGGCAACGCCGGATCGGCAGCGGCGTAGGCGGCCATGAGCGCCAGGTGCCCGCCCGACGATCGACCGAGCAGCACGAGACGGGTGGGGTCGACGTTCCAGTCGGGGGTCGAGGCGTGTCGCTTGACCCAGCCGATCGCGCACTTGAGATCCCCGATGGCGCTTTGCCAGTTGGGTTGCGGCTTGAGGCGGAATTCGACGTCGAAGACCGTGAACCCGAGATCGGCGAGGTGCCGACTGGCCAGCGGCGCTTCGCCCCGCGCACCGGAGGACCAGAAGCCGCCGTGCGCGACCAGCACCGCCCGCGCCGGAGCCGCCGGCCGCTTGGTGGGCAGATAGACGTCCAGGCTCAGCGCGGCCCCGTCGTCGACGGTGAGATAGGGGACGGTGAGATTCGGTCGGCCGGGACCTTCGAGGTCGATGGGGGCGCCGAGCGCGCGTCGCAGATCCAGCGCCACCCCATGTTGGTGGGCCAGGCGGTGGGCCTCGACGATCGGATAGAGACCGATCGCGATCGCCCCCAGCGCCAGCACGGCCGACAGCGCGGGCGGAAGGGCGGAGCGATGTCCCCAGCGCAGGTCCGCCAGCGCCAGCGCCAACGCCAGCAGCGCGGCGCCGACGATGACCGCGCTCTTCTCCGAGGCCACGATGGCCGCCAAGGCCAGCGGCATGGACGGTGCCGGCAGGACGATCAGCGCCGCGGCTGCCGCGCTGCAGGCGGCGAGGACCAGGCAGAAGAGTCGCGCGAGCCCGCCCATTGTCCGATCTCCAGCCTCCTTTCCGACCTCCGACCTCCGACCTCCGACCTCCGACCTCCGACCTGTCGACCCTCGACCCCCGGCCCTTCGTCTACCCCGGACGGGTTGTTTCGCCGGGGAAGTTCTTGTGGCGTAGGCCGACGGCGTTGTAGACGCGCAGCTCCTCGGCCTTCCCCTTCACCCGCACCGGCGGCAACGGCACCGCCGCGACCTCGTCCATCACTTTGCGGTAGGTCGCCTCCGAGAGGATGATCTGGCCGGCCTGCGCGACGCTGCACAGGCGCGACGCCGTGTTCACGGCATCGCCGATGGCCGTGTACTGCAGCGCGCGCGAGCTGCCGATGGCGCCCGTCACCACGATGCCGGTGTTGATGCCGATGCCGATGTTGATCTCGTTCTGACCTTCGGCGGCGCGGGTCCGGTTCCACTCGGAGAGGACCCGCATCATGTCCAGCGCGCACTGCGCCGCCTTGATCTCCGCGTTCTGCATGGGCACCGGCGCGCCGAACAGCGCGATCACCTCGTCGCCGACGAACTTGTCCAGCGTCCCCTCGTACTTGAAGATCACGTCCACCATCAGCTCGAAGTATTCGTTGAGCATGCGGACGATCTCCTCCGGCTCGCGCGACTCGCTCATCGAGGTGAAGCCCCGGATATCGGAGAAGAGCAGGGTCACCTCCGAGAGTACGCCGCCTTTTTCGAGCTGCAGCTTGCCCTGCACCACCTGATCGACCAGGTTCGGCGAGAGCAGGCGCTGGAACTGGGCGCGCGTCTTGGCCTCGTGCTCGATCTTGCGGACCAGCTGCGAGTTGTGGATGGCGACCGCGGCCTGGCTGGCGGCGCCGCCGAAGATCTGCAGATCCTTCTCGGTGAACGCGTTGGTCGCGATCATCGAATCGAGGTGCATGATGCCCAGCAGCTCGTCCTGGTGGAGGAGCGGGACCGTCATGGTGGAGCGGATCCCCTGCATGATGACCGAGTGCGCGGCGGAGAACCGGCTGTCCATGGTGGCGTCGGACGACAGCACCGAGGCCTTGTTGGTGACCACCTCGTTCAAGATCGACTTCGACAGCACGATCTGCTCGTTCTTACCGTCGCGGGTCTTGGCGATCTTGGGCAGCGGCACGCCGTCTTCCATCAACAAGATGACGCCGCGGTCCGCCGGGATCAGCTCGAACGCCTTCATGATGATCTGCTCGAGCAGCAGCTCGAGATTCACCTCGAGGCCGATCGATCGCCCGAGCTCGTGCCCGAGCCGCAGTTTTTCGTAGTCCCGCCGCAACGCCTCGACGTCGAAGATCTCGGCCTCGGGCAGGAACTCGCGCGCCGTCGCCAGCGGCGCCTGGATCTTCTGGCGGATCAGCGCCGCCTCGGCGGCGGCCGGCGCGATGGTCACCTTCTGCAGGAGCGAGTCCTGCGCCGACCTCTCCTGGAACACCAGCGAGGTGGCGCCCAGCATGATCTCGTCGCCCTCGAGCAGGATGTGCTCGCTGACCCGCTCGCCATGCAGGAAGGAACCGTTCAGGCTGCCGAGATCCCGGAACAGATATCGCCCGTCCGGCTGGCGCAGCACCTGCGCGTGCTCCTTGGAGACGATTCGATCCAGGATCTGCAGCGTGTTGTCGGGGTGGCGTCCGATCGTGTTGACGGCGCCGAGCTCGTACTCGCGTCGCTGATCGTTGCCGCTAACGATGATTTTGGCCATTGCCCGCGTGACGCCCGAAGGGGCCCCATCATACCCCGCCGGCCGCCCGGTTTCCGAAGTAAAGTGGCGGCCTCGACCGAGCCATGTCGACCCTGACACCCACGCCGACGCCTCTTCCGCATCCGCGGACCGACGAGGTAACGCAACCTAACGCCACGGTGGGGATGAGCCCCGACGACGCGCGCCGCGGTCTGCACCGCTCGCCCGCGCAATGGGAGGCCGAAGCCCTCGCCTTGATCGAAGAGGCCGACGCGCGCGAAGGGGTGGCCGCCGGGGCGCTCCGCTACGCCGCCGCCCGGCTGTTCGAAGATGGGGTGGGCGACGTGGGTGCGGCCATGGAGCACCTGCAGCTGGCGCTCGACCAGCCCCCCGAGACCACGTTCAAGCCGGTGCTCCGCTCGCTGCGGCTGCACGCGATCGAAGCCGCCAGCTACTGGGCCGCGATCGATCTGCTCGACGTCGAGCGGACGGCGGCCGGGGACGCGGCCGCGCGGGCGGACCTCGCGGTCGAGAAGGCGTATCTGCTCGAGCATCGATTGAACGCGCCGGCGCGCGCGCGGGTGGTGCTCGAAGAGGCGCTCGCGCTCCAGCCCGGACAGGCGGTGGCGCTGCTGGCGCTCGAGGAGAGCGCGCTGCGGGCTACCGCGCAGGGGCACGGGCAAGGGCAAGGGGGTGACGCCGCCGATCAGGCGCTCCTCCAGTCGGTGCTCGATCGCCGCTTCGCGGCCGCGCGCTCGAGCGGCGAGCGTGGGCGCCTTCTCTGTCGTCTGGCGTTGCTCGCCGAAGCCGATCCGGCGCGCGCCGCCGACGCGCTGGCGCTCTGGGTACGCGCGCTCGACGAGGACGCCGGGGTGGGCGCGGCGGCGCT
>JADGRB010000094.1 GCA_017881315.1 Pseudomonadota bacterium | reverse complement strand
CGACGCCGTCGATAAGGCGCCCGCCAAGTTGCACGACGCCCGCCGGACGTTGCAGCGTCTCGGGCTGACGTCGGCGCGAACCGTCGAGGGCGATCTGACGCGGCCGCTCGACAGCTCGCTGGCGACGCAGGGCTATCACCGGATCCTGCTCGACGCCCCCTGCAGCGGGCTCGGGGTGCTGCGCCGGCATCCGGAGGCCCTGACGCGACGCTCGCCCGACGATCTGGCGGCGCTGGCGGCGCAACAGCTGGCGATGCTCGCGACCGTCGCGCCGGCGGTGCGCCCGGGGGGGCTCATCACCTACGCGGTCTGCACGTTCGAGCGACAGGAGTGCGAGGAGGTCGTCGCGGCCTTCCTGCGCGGTCACCCGACGTTTCAGATCGAGCCGGCCACCGCAGCAGGCGGCCGCGTCCCCTGGGACCGGCTGATGGATCAGTCGGGCGCCGTGCGGACCTGGCCGCAGCGCGACGACGCCGACGCGTTCTTCGCCGTCCGGCTGCGCGCGCGGGGGTAAAGTCTCTCCGTGAAGCTCGGCCTGCTCATCGTCGTCGCCGCAGCTCCCTCGCTCTTCTTACTGACGTTCTTCTACCTGAAGGATCGCTACGAACGGGAGCCGCTGCTGCAGATCTTGATGGCCTTCGGTCTCGGCCTTTATTCGATGATCGCCGCGCAGGGGATGGCGACCACCGCGGAGGGCTGGATCTCGGCCGAGTGGCTGGCCTCCGGCACCGAGTCGGCGCGCCTGGTCGACGCCTTCGTGCTGTCGGGCTTCGTCGAAGAGCTCGCCAAGTGGGTGGTGCTGGTCATGGCCGTCTACCACTGGGACGAGTTCGACGAGCCGCTCGACGGGGTGGTCTACGGCGTGGCCGTGGCGCTGGGTTTTGCGACGCTGGAGAACTTCCTGTTCGTCCTCCGCCTCGGGCTGGGCGTGGCCTGGCAGCGCGCGCTGTTCGCCGTCCCGGCCCACGCCCTTTTCGGCGCCACGATGGGCTACTACGCCGGGCGGGCGAAGTTCGCGCGCGGCCGCGCGCTCTGGCTCGACCGCGCCCTCTGCCTGGCCGCCCCCATCGTCTTTCACGGCCTTTACGATTACGCGCTTCACCACGGCCTCGGGCCACGGATCTGGGTCGTCATCTCGGTCGGCTCGGCGGCGCTCTGGGTCTTCGTTCTGCGGCGCGTCCGGCACGCCCAGAACGCCTCGCCTTTTCGACCCGCTGGCGGCGCTTGATTGCTAAAATACCGGCCATGCGGACATCCGTCGTGACGCTGGTGGTGGGGCTCGCGGCTCTTGGCTGCGCGAAGAAACCGCAGAGCCCGGCCCCCGTGGCGCCCGCGACCGCGCCGAGCGCGGAGTTCGATCAGAAGTGGTCGACGCTGGCGCAAAAGGACGTCGACGTCTTCTACGTCGAGGATGATCAGGGCGAAGGCCTGATGGGGAATGTCCGCCGCGCGCGGCACAATCAGAACGTGGTCGCCTCGGCGCCGAAACCGACCGACCTGCTTCCCGCCTCTCCCAGCCAGGAGGACATCCAGCTGGTCATCAAGCAGAACCTCCCCGGGGTCAAAGCCTGCTTCCTGCGCATCTCGCGCGAGGGGGAGCAGCGCTCCGGCAAGGCGATCGTCAGCTTCGAGATCGCCGCCGGCGGCGAGGTGACCGGCACCAAGGTCGACGCGCCCGCCTTCGCCGGCACGTCGCTCCCCGGTTGCGTGAGCGGCATGGTGTCGCACTGGGCGTTCCCCAAGTCGCAGAACGGCGGGCTCGCGATCAGCTATCCGTTCGTCTTCGTGGGCGGCTAGTGCCGCGCCCCCTGCGGATCGCGCCGTCGATCCTGGCGTCGGACTTCTCCCGCCTCGGCGAGGAGGTGCGCGCGGTCGAGGCGGCCGGCGCCGATCTGTTGCACATCGACGTGATGGACGGGCGCTTCGTCCCCAACCTCACCGTCGGGCCGGCGGTGGTGGCCGCGCTGCGGGCGGTGACCAAGCTGCCGATCGACGTGCACCTCATGATCCTCGAGCCCGAGCGCTACGTCGACGAATTCGCGCGCGCCGGCGCCGACCTGATCAGCGTCCATCTGGAGGCGTCGCCGCACCTGCACAGCACCGTCCAGCACATCCGCCGGTTGGGAAAGAAGGCCTCCGTCGCGGTCAACCCGCATTCGCCGCTCGACGGCCTCGAGGTGGTGCTCCCGGATCTCGACATGGTCCTGCTCATGACCGTCAATCCCGGGTTCGGCGGCCAGCACTTCATCGAAGCCGTCGTCCCGAAGATCCGCGCGCTGCGCGCCGAGATCGAGCGCCGCAAGCTCTCCGTCGACATCGAGGTCGACGGCGGAATCGGCCCGGAGACCGTGGCCACCGTCGTGGCCGCCGGGGCGAACGTTCTGGTCGCCGGCTCGTCGGTCTTCCACGCCCCGGGGCGGGACTACGCCAGCGCCATCGCCGCGCTACGTCGCGCCTGACGCCTCGGCGAGCGCGCTACGCGCCGCCGCGTCCTGCAGCGGCCGGGCCCGGTAGCAACCGAGTCAGCGCCGCGCGCAGTTGCGCCGGGCCTTCGAGCTCCACCGGATCGCCGTGCGCCATCACGACGCGTCGGATGTCCCAGGCCAGCATGCGCTCGAGGCTGGCGGCCAGCGCCGCGCGGTCCTTGGGCAACCAGCGCCAAAGTCGGTTCGGTCCGAACCGCCGCCACATCCCGAAGGCGCGATACATGAACCGCGTGAGGCCATGGCTCTCGTCGCGGATGTTGAACACCAGGTCGGTGCAAATCAGCGTGCGCGACGCGGGATGGAAGAAGACGTGCTCGCTCCAGGCCGGCGCTCCCGCCAGGAAGAGGCCCTGCAGCTCGCCACCCCAGTCGGTGTCCTCGCCCAGCGTCGCGTCGAAAGGGATCTGGGGCTTCTTCTGCGCCAGGCCGGGCGCGGCCCACAATTTCGCGCCGGGGTAGCGCTGCTTGGCAGACGCCGCGAACCGCCGGTGGAAGCGGTTCGATGCCAGGATGTCCCGCACCTCGCCGAGCGCCGCCAGCTCGCCGGCCAGCGCCTCGTCGATCCGGATGGGCGAGTGCAACCAGAGCGCGCCATTCGCCCGGCGGACCACCGTCATTCGCATGCGCAGGTGCATGCCTTCTTGAAGGTGAAGCTCGGCCTCCCAGAGATCGGGGGCGAGCGCGCGCAGTGTCGGTGAAGGGAAATCGGAGCTTCTCATTTCGGCGCCGTCTCGCGCGCGCAGGCGGCCGCGCGATCGAGCAGCAGCTCGCGCTCGCGGCGGTTTCGGGTGAGCGAGGCCGCGCGCTCCAGCTCCACCCTCGCTTCGGCGAAGCGTCCCAGCTTGACCAGCAGATCGCCGCGCACGCTCGGCAGGAGGTGGTAGCTCGCCAGCGACGGTTCCCGCGTCAGCGCGTCGACCAGCGCCAGGCCGGCGGCGGGTCCAGACGCCATCGAGACGGCGACGGCGCGGTTCAGCTCGACGACCGGCGAGGGGGCGCGCGCCGCCAGCGCCTGGTAGAGCGCGGCGATGCGGTCCCAATCGGTGGCTTCCGGCGTGCGCGCGCGGGCGTGACAAGCGCTGATCGCGGCCTGCAGGGCGTAGGGGCCAGGCTCGCCGCCCAGCGCCTCGGCGCGCGCCAGCGCGGCCAACCCCCGCCCGATGAGGACCTGATCCCAGAGCGCGCGATCTTGCTCGAGCAACAGCACCGGCTCCCCCCGCGGGCCGATCCGCGCGCGAGCGCGCGAGGCCTGGATCTCCAGCAGCGCGACCAGGCCGTGGACCTCCGCCTCCTCGGGCGCCAGCTCGGCCAGGATCCGACCCAGGCGGAGCGCGTCCTCGCAGAGGCCGGGCCGCGTCCAGTCGTCGCCTGCGGTCGCCGTGAAGCCTTCATTGAAGATGAGGTAGATGACTTCCAGCACCGACGACAGGCGGGCGGCGCGCTCGGCGCCGCGGGGGACCTCGAAGGGGACGTGCGCGTCGGCCAGCGTCCGCTTGGCCCGCACGATGCGCTGGGCGATGGTCGGCTCCGGGACCAGGAACGCGCGCGCGATCTCCTCGGTGGTGAGGCCGCCCAGCAACCGGAGCGTGAGCGCCACCCGCGCCTCGGTCGGCAGGACCGGGTGACAGGAGGTGAACACCAGACGCAGCAGATCGTCGCCGATCTCGTCGTCGAGCGCGTGCTCGATCCGGCTCAGCATGTCGGCCGCCTCGCGCGTCTGGTCGGCGTCGATCTCCTGGCCCAGCTCCTGGTGCTTGCGCGTGAGGAGCTGATTGCGGCGAAGCTCGTCGATGGCGCGGTTCTTGGCGGTGGTCATCAGCCAGGCGCCCGGGTTGTCCGGCACGCCGGTCGCCGGCCACCGTTCGAGCGCCGTCACCAGCGCCTCCTGGGCCAGCTCCTCGGCCAGCCCCACGTCGCGGACGATTCGCGCCAGGCCGGCGATGAGGCGCGCCGACTCGATCCGAAAGACGGCCTCGATGGCGCGATGGGTGTCGGGACCGGTCACGGCTCCGCCACTTAACGATAGCGGGCGGCGAGATCGGGCGTTCTGGCCACGGCCAGCACGGCGCGCTGGGCTTCTTCGAGGCGCTGCAGGGCTGCGACATCGCTCAGCGGCGGGATGCAGAGCACCTCGCCCTTGGCCAGCGCTTTCAGTGACGCGCGCACGACGTCGTCTGGGTTCATGCGGGGCGGGATCCGGGTGGCGTCGAGCCACTGCACGTCGTGAAACTCGGTCTTGACGATGCCGGGCAGACAGACCTGGACGCGGACCTTTGTCTCGGCGAGCTCCGCCGCCACCAGCTGGCTGAACGCCAGCAGGAACGCCTTGGCGCCGCCATAGACGGCTCGCAAGGGCATCCCGCTGCCCGGCAGCATCGAGCCGGAGAGGGCCAGCAGCGAAGAGACGTTCACGATCCCGCCGTTCGCTCGCTTCACCATTCCAGGGAGCGCGGCACGGGTGACCTGCACGACCGCACGGATGTGCACCGCGATCAGATCCTCCGCCGTCTGGGGATCGATCTCCAGGAAGGGTCCGTAGCCGCCAAAGCCGGCATTGTTGACCAGCAGCTCCAGCGGCTCCGCCGCCGCGCGGGCGGCGACCGCGGCAATCCCGGCGGCGGTAGACAGATCGGCGACCAGCACCGAAACGTCGGTCTTGTGCGCGGCGCCGAGACGCTTCGCGAGCGCCTCCAGGCGAGCACGGCGGCGCGCCACGACGATCAGGTTGAAGCCGTCGTGGGCCAGCCGCTCCGCGAACGACTGACCGATGCCGGCGGAGGCGCCGGTGACGAGGGCGAGAGGTCGAGGCATGCGCGAAGGTTACTCGATGCGCCGCGCCAGTGCGGGCTCGGCCCGCCGATTGACGGGCGCGCTTGGGCCGCGTTACGTCGGTCGTTCGACGCGGCCGTCGGCGTGGCGGGCGAAGCGGCCCTCGGTGCGGGCGTGAACGGGATCGTCGCTGGGCCAGGGCCAGCCGCCGAACTGCGTGCGCTGGTAGTCGGAGATCGCCTGCTGGATCTCCCCGCGCGTGTTCATCACGAAGGGTCCGTAGTTCACCACCGGCTCGCCGATCGGGCGCCCCTGCAGCAGCAGCGCCTCGGTCTCCTCGGGCCCGCCCACCAGCGCCGCCGCCAGCTCCGGCCGCAGCTCCACCCGGTGGTTGGCGGGGATGAGGTGCCCGTCGACCTGCAGGCCGTTGCCGCGGAAAAAGTACAGCGACCGGTTGGTGCCGGGCGCGGCCGGCAGCGACCAGTGCGCGTTCGGGTCGAGCTTGATGGTCCAGATCGCGACATCGCTCTCGGCGCGCGCGGCCCACGAATTCGGCGGCGGCGCCGGCGCGACGACGTCGGCGTAACGTCCGGCGGTGAGCGTCAGCGTGGCGGCGCGCCCGGCGCTGTCCTTGACGACCTTGCGCGGGATCTTGTCGTTCCAGAGCATCGAGAAGTAGGGCGCCACCATCTTGTCGGCGCGCGGCAGGTTCAACCAGATCTGGAACAGCTCGAGCGGATTGTCGCGCTCGCGCTCGACGAGCGGGAACATCTCGGCGTGGACGATCCCGCCACCCGCGGTCAGCCACTGCACGTCGCCGCCGCCGTAGCGCGCCGTCGCCCCCATCGAATCCGAGTGATCGAGCAGCCCACGCCGCACGACGGTGACGGTCTCGAACCCGCGGTGCGGGTGCTGGGGAAATCCGGGAACGGTCTGACCGTGGTACATGCGCCAGCCGTCCCTCACGACGAAGTCCTCGCCCAGGTTGCGCCCCGCCAGCGCCGCGGCCGGTGGTCCCATCTGCTCGTTGCCGGCTGGATAGTGATCGTCGTGGTGCACGCAAAACAGAAACGGATCGCTGGTCTGCCAGGGAAACCCCTGCGGCGTGACCTCCACGACCGCGTCGGTCTTCGAAGTCTTCGTTTCGCTCTTCGTCGTCTTGGCCTGCATTGCGTCCATCGGTGCCGATCCCTCCTGCTTGCGAGGTGATGGGCGATACCCCGCCGCCGCGCCGGCCGCGCCCACGGCGCCCGCCGCACCCGTCACCGCGACGGCCTTGAGCGCCTGCCTGCGCGAGAGCCTGCCCATCGCCCTCAGTATGATCGCAGCGGCGGAGAGTTGCACGCGCGCGGGGCTAGCGCCGCGCACCCGCGCGCTACTTTCGCTTCTTGGGGCCGGGTTTGGGGTGGTTGAGGAGGAAGGTTCCGATCTGGGCGTAGAGCTCGGGGGTGGCCAGGCGGTGGCCGCCGCCGTGGACGGTCCAGAGCTCGGCGCTGCCGTGGACGCACCCGGCGTGACTCTCGACAGTGGTCTCGGCGCCGGGCAGGCTGCCGTCGAGATCCAGCGTCGTGATCTTGGGCTTGGCGTTCGGCAAGCAGCCCAGGCGCTCGGCCCAGTCGGCGATGGTCTGCGGCGCGGAGGGGTGCTCGTCGAGCGCGCGGCTGCCGAAGACGCGTCCGCCCTCATAGCGCACGATCGGATCGGCGTCGCCGTGCACCTCCGCGACGGCGATCGACGACACGGCGGCGCAGGCCTCGTCGTGCTCGCGGCCGGCGCCGCCGACGCTGACCACGGCGGCCAACCGATCGTCCATCCAGCAGGCCAGCCGGTGCGCCATGAAGCCGCCGTTCGAAAATCCGATCACGTAGACGCGCGCGGGATCGATCTCCGGACGCTGCCGCCAGTGATCGATCAAGGTTTCGAGGCGGCCCAGGTGGTCGACCGCCCTCCCGTCGAAGTTGCAGCAGGCGCGCCCGGCATTCCAGAACCGCCGCCCTTGCCGATCCAGATCGCCGTCGGGCGCGATGAGCGTCATCCGCGTGCGCTCGGCCAGTCCGCGCAGGCCAGGATCCGCGAGCGCCTCCGCCCCCGAGCCGCCGAGACCGTGCAGAAAGATCAGCAACGGACGCCGCTCGCCGGGTGTCCGGTTGGCGACGGGCAGCACGTGAACCGCGGGGTCCTGGGTCTGGGTTTGGGCCTGCGCTGTCGCAGGCGCGCACCAGAGGAGGGCCAACCCGGCGGCCAGCGGCGCGGTCGCAATGATTGACGTCACGTGACGGGTGCGCGCGGCGGCGGCAGGCCGAGGGGGATGATGAGGGTGGGGGGCTCGTCGGTGTCGCCGATGGTGATCGAGGGGCCGTGGTCGGGGCTGCGGGTTCGCTTCGGGCCGATCAGCTCGACCGGTGTTTCGTCCCACAGGAAGGCGCCGTGGACGTCGGTGAGGTCCGCGTCGGCGGGCGGATCGATTTCGTCGAGGAGCTCGGGTGCCTCCGGAACGTGACGCAGCGGGAAGCGGGGCTTCGCCATGAACCGTGCGCCCTCGACCAGGACGGCGGCGCGCCGCTCGGACGGGCCGACGAGCTCGAAGTCATATGCCGCTTCGAGGTCGACACGCTGGGTGCGCCAGAACGCCAGCGCCCTTTGCTGCTCGTCGAGGGGGCCGGTCAGGTGCTTTCGTCTCTGGTGGAGATCGGGGTTGAGCGGGCTGCGCATCGGGAACCTGAGCATCAACCCGATGACCGGCCGCTCGGCGATCCGGAACGAAAACGTTCGCGTCGCGCGGGCGCGCCCGACCAACGACACGATCGTGCCATCCTCGATAGACGCGAGGTTGCTCCAATCGTCCGCGATCCGGGTCGCGATGGCGCGGGCGCCCGAGATCGCGAGCCGGTGGGCGATCGTGCGGCCGAGCGGGTTGTCGACGGCGTTGAAGAAGTTCGCGACCGACTCGCCGATGGGAGACTGCCAGGCCCAGGCCGGGTCGTAGCCGTCGGTGTCGAGGCGGCGGAGGGGGGTGGCCGGGGCGTCGGGGTCGGGGGTGTCGGTCACGGGGCGAGGGTCGCGTGACCAACAAAGAAGGTCAATCGCGGTCAATCTTCGCCGCGCTATTCTTGGCCCGATGCGCCTCCACGACCACCTGACCTCCGGCAATGGCTACAAAGCCCGCCTCCTCCTCGCGCAGCTCGGCATCCCGTACGAGCGCATCGAATACGACATCGACAACCGCGCGACGCGCACCCCCGAGTTCCTCGCCAAAAATCCCAACGGGCGCATCCCCGTGCTGGAGCTCGACGACGGCAGCTTCCTGCCCGAGTCGAACGCGATCCTCTGGTACCTCGCCGAGGGGACGCCGTTCCTGCCCGCCGAGCGTCGGCAGCGCGCCGAGGTGCTGCGGTGGATGTTCTTCGAGCAGAACCACCACGAGCCGAACATCGCGGGCCTGCGCTTCTGGATCATGCACGCCGTCCCCACGACGCCGCTCATGGACTTGTGGAGACCGGCCAAGCGCGCGGCCGGTGAAGCGGCCCTCGCCGTGATGGAGGGGCATCTCGCCACCCGCCTGTTCTTCGTCGGTGACCGCTACGGCATCGCGGACATCGCGCTCTACGCCTACACCCACGTCGCGCCCGAGGGCGGATTCGATCTCGCCCCCTATCCGCACGTCCGTGCCTGGTTCGCCCGCGTCGCCGCCCAGCCGGGCTACATTCCGATCACGCAGGGATAGGGCGAGGCCAGTAGTATCGGAAGCCGTGGACTCAAAGCAGATCGCCGGCCCACAGGGCGGCCAGGAGGTCCCCGACGGGTAGGATCTCCACGCCGTCCTCCGTTCGGCGAGGCCGTGGTTCGAGGCAAGCGAGAATTCGGCGTTTCACCGAACGTTGATCCTCCTTGAGAGCCCGTAGCCCCTTGAGATGCTCGGATGAGGCGCGGTGGGTGCCCTTGACCTCGATCGCGAGCCGCAGATCGTCGGTCACGAAGTCCACCTCGATCCCGCTCGGCAATCGCCAATAGCGGATCTCGGCGACGGATTCTCGATAGGACAGAAAGGCACTGAGCTCGTGAAATACCCAGCTTTCGAGCGCCTTGCCGAACAGCTCTCCGCCCGGCTCGATGCGGCCGCGTTTGGCCAGGATGTTCACCACCCCCACGTCGGCGAAGAAAAATTTTCGAGTCTGGATCACGCGTCGTTTAGGGCGCTTGGTGTAGGCGGGCACAAATCTTCCCAGGAGGGTGTCCACCAGGATCTGGAAATACTCTCGGACCGTCGGAGCCGAAACGCCGCAGTCGCGCGCGATGTTGGCGTGGTTGACGAGATCCGTATCCGAAAGGGCAGCGGCCGACAGGAAATCGGCGAAAGCGGGAAGGTTGCGCACCAGTCCCTCGGCGGCGATCTCCTCCTTGAGGTAGTCATCGACGTACGCCCGCAGCAGACGCGCGGGAGAATCGCCCAGGTAATGCCGCGGCAGGTTGCCGTGGTTGACGGCGCGGACCAGGTCGAAGGTGGGGCCGATCTCCTGCGACACCAGGCCGAAGAGCTCCCGTCGTGTCGCCCTTCCCCCCAGGAGATTGGCATGACCGCGCCTCAGTTTGCGGGCGCTCGATCCACAGAGCGCGAAGGCGATGCGGCGGTTCTCGATGAGCCAATGCACCTCGTCGAGCAGGGCGGGCACCTTCTGAATTTCGTCGATCACCACCGGACCCCGCGGCGGCCGTGCCAGCAGCTCCTCCCGGAGCAAAGCCGGGGACCGGGTGTATCTGATGAATTCGTCGGTCTTGAGGAGGTCGATCCAGTGCGCGTCCGGATAGCTCGCGCGGAGCAGCGAGCTCTTGCCGGTCTGTCGTGGCCCCCACAGAAAGAACGTCTCGCGGGGCGCCTCGTCGAGGTGCAGAGAGCGAGAAAGCATAGACTATGAATATCATAATAAACAAAAGCAGTGGTTTCTATTATTGGAAGAAACCATCGCCGAGGCCCGGGCCAACGAAAAGTCTGTCTTCGGTGTCGATCCGCTGCGTCTCGGTTCGTCGCCCTAGTAGAAGGAAGACGAAGGTCGCGGTGACCCCCGTCGGGAACTTCAGCCGCACGTCTCACGAGGAGAACGAAGATGAAGGTCATGGTGTTTGTCAAAGCGAACAGCGATTCCGAAGCCGGCAAGATGCCCAGCGCGGAGGAGTTCCGCGAGATGGGTCATTTCAACGAGCAGCTCGCCAAGGCCGGCGTGTTGCTGGCAGGCGAAGGGCTGCAGGCGAGCTCGAAGGGGAAGCGCGTGCGGTGCGTCGGCAAGGCGCGCACCGTGATCGATGGCCCCTTCTCGGAGACCAAGGAGCTGGTGGCGGGCTTTTGGATCTGGCAGGTCAAGTCGATCGAGGAGGCGGTCGAGTGGGTGCGCCGCAGCCCGTTCCAGGAGGGGGAGATCGAGATCCGCCCGATCTTCGGCCCCGAGGACTTCGGCGACGCCCTGCCCGCGGACGTGGCGGCCCAGGAAGCGCGCCTGCGGGCCGAGGCCGAGCGAAGGAAATAGGTCGTGGACGTCGCCCCGCCGACCGCTGGGTCTTTCCCGGGCGCGCGGCGGGTCGACCCCGACACTGTCCGTGGGTCTACGGGCAGCTCTGGGCTAGCCCCGCGTACACCTGCCCGAGCGCGTTCGGCGAGCCGTCGCTGTTCATGAGGACGGCGTTGGGGATGGGGGAGGCGCTGAACCAGGAGTAGCGGAAGACGTGGGGGTTGCTCTCCAGATAGGGGATGGCGGCGCGCATGAAGGTCTCCTGCGCGGCGGCGGTCGCGCTGCCGTCGCAGGAAAACTCCGTGAGCCAGATCGGTTTGCCGAACTGTTCGAACCCTTCCAGGCTGCCGCCCGGTTCCAAGTAATCCTTCAACGACGGCAGGTCGCAGTTGTACCAGTGCACGGCAACGTAATCGACCTGGCAGCTGGTGCAGGCGGCGAAGAAGTCCTTCAGATATTGGTAGGGATCGGTGCCGTTGCAGCTGGCGGCCGGGCCACAGAAGTTCATGGCCGGCGAGACGATCGCGGCGCCGGCGGCGCGCGCGTTGGCCTGCAGCGCCGGCCAGGCCGCGGCCGCCGCCTGCGGCGTCAAGTTCGACTGCGCGTGGAAGTTCGGCTCGTTGAAGCCGAGCACGAACTTCGAGCCCGCGGGGATCGTTCCGCTCACCGTCGAGCTCCCCCAGATCATCGGGACGAACTGAATGCCGGTGTTGGCGCCGCCGCCGGTGAGGCTCCAGTCGTACCACCAGGTGATCGCGGGAAAGAACGCCGCGCCAGGTGGCGTGTTGGTCGCGATGCCGCGCTTGCAGGTCGGCGCCGCCGCGCCGCCCGCGCCGCCGGTCGCGGTCGTACCGGCTGCTCCGCCGCGACCCGCGCCGCTCGAGCCCCCGGTCGCGGTCGCACCACCCGCGCCGCCCCGACCTCCTCCCGAGCCCCCAGTTCCGGAAGCTCCCGCTGTCCCGGAGGCTCCCGCCGTTCCCGATGTCCCGCCGTGGGCTCCAGCCTCGCCGCCGGATCCGCCGCCGTCGGTCGAGGCATGTTCGCTGCCACACCCCGCGGCGGTCAGCCAAATGGAGACCATGACCACCGGGGCTCTATTTCTCATCATGACACCCGGGAATCTCTGATCGAGGGTAGCACGACGTGAGCAACCCCTCGACGAAGGCGGGTCACCGCGGTATCTCTTGCCGCCGATGAAGCCGGTCATTTCCATCTCCGGTCTCACCAAGACCTACGCAGGGGGCTTCGCGGCGCTCAAGAAGGTCGATCTCGAGATTCAGCAGGGGGAGATCTTCGCGCTGCTGGGGCCGAACGGCGCGGGCAAGACCACGCTCATCAACATCGTCTGTGGCATCGTGACGCCGTCGAGCGGGACGGTCGTCGCGGACGGGCATGACATCGTGCGCGACTATCGGTCGGCGCGGTTCAAGATCGGCCTCGTCCCGCAGGAGCTGACCACCGACGCCTTCGAGACCGTCTGGGCGACCGTCACCTTCAGCCGCGGGCTGTTTGGGCGCGCGCCCAATCCGGCCCACATCGAGAAGGTGCTGCGCGAGCTGTCGCTGTGGGACAAGCGCAAGACCCGGATCATGAACCTTTCGGGCGGGATGAAGCGGCGGGTGATGATCGCCAAGGCGCTCTCGCACGAGCCGGAGATCCTGTTTCTCGACGAGCCAACCGCCGGCGTGGACGTCGAGCTGCGCCGGGACATGTGGGCGCTGGTCCGGCGGCTGCGCGAGGGGGGCGTGACCATCATCCTCACCACCCACTACATCGACGAGGCGGAGGAGATGGCCGATCGCATCGGCATCATCAGCAAGGGCGAGCTGATCGTGGTCGAGGAGAAGGCCAAGCTGATGCAGAAGCTCGGCAAGCGCCAGCTCACCTTGAACCTGCAGGAGCCGATGGCGGCGCTGCCGCCGGCGCTGGCGGACTGGCCGCTCGCGCTCAAGGCGAATGGGAACCAGCTGCAGTACACCTTCGACGCGCACGCGGTGGCCCCGGGCGACAAGCCGCAGGACATCCCCTCGCTGCTCCGGCGGCTCGGGGAGCTTCAGATCGGCTTCAAGGATCTGAGCACCAGCCAGAGCTCGCTCGAGGAGATCTTCGTCAGCCTGGTGACCGATCGCGCGGAGCCGGCCTCGAAGGGGGCGGCATGAGCGACGTCGGGTTCAACCGCCAGGGCGTCTGGGCCATCTACCGGTTCGAGATGGCGCGCTTCGTCCGCACGCTGCTCCAGAGCGTGGTGACGCCGGTGATCACGACCTCGCTCTACTTCGTGGTGTTCGGCTCCGCCATCGGCTCGCGCATGTCGCGGGTGGGCGGCGTCCCCTACGGCGCCTTCATCGTGCCGGGGCTGATCATGCTGTCGATCCTCACCGCCAGCATCTCGAACGCCTCCTTCGGGATCTACTTTCCCAAGTTCACGGGGACCATCTACGAGCTGCTCTCGGCGCCGATCTCCTTCGTCGAGATGATCCTCGGCTACGTCGGCGCCGCGGCGACCAAATCGATCAGCCTCGGGCTCATCATCCTGGCCACCGCCACCGCCTTCGTGCCGGTGGAGATCCGGCATCCGTTCTTCATGGTCGCGTTCCTCTTGCTGACGACCATCACCTTCAGCCTGTTCGGCTTCGTGATCGGGATCTGGGCCAAGGGCTTCGAGCAGCTCCAGCTGATCCCGATGCTGGTGGTGACGCCGCTGACCTTCCTGGGGGGCGCCTTCTATTCGATCGACATGCTGCCGCCGCGCTGGCGCACCGTCGCGCTGTTCAACCCGGTCGTTTACCTGATCAGCGGCTTCCGCTGGAGCTTCTACGAGACCGCCGACGTCGGCGTCGGCGTCAGCCTGGCGATGACCTCCGGGTTCCTGGGGCTCTTACTGCTGGTGGTCGGCTGGATGTTCAAGTCCGGGTACCGCCTGAAGAAGTGAGCGGGGAGCGGGTGGCGGCGCGGGTTCACCTGGTCGACGGCACCTATGAGCTCTACCGCGCGCACTATTCGCCGCGCCCCGGACACCGCGATCCGGCCGGGCGCGACGCCAAGGCCACCGTGGGCGTCGTGTCGTCGCTGCTGGCGCTGCTGCACGATTCCGAGGAGGCGGTGACCCACCTGGCGATCGCATTCGACAACCCGATCCGCTCCTTTCGAAACGATCTCTTCGCCGACTACAAGAGCGACGACGGAGTGCCGCCCGAGCTGCGCGCCCAGTTCGACGCGGTCGAGGAGGCGGTCCGCGCGCTGGGGATCACCGTGTGGTCCATGGCCGAGCACGAGGCGGACGACGCGCTCGCCTCCGGGGCGCGCCGCTTCGCCGATGCCGTCGACCAGGTTCGGATCCTGACGCCGGACAAGGATCTCGCGCAGTGCCTGCGTGGCGAGCGGGTGGTGCAGGTCGACCGGCGACAGAAGAAGGTGACCGGGGAGGCCGCCTTCCGCGCGGCGCGCGGCTTCGGGCCCCTCAGCGTTCCCGATTTTCTGGCGCTGACGGGCGACACCGCCGACGGCATTCCCGGATTGCCCGGCTTCGGCGACAAGAGCGCGACGCTCCTGATCGGGGCTTACCAGCACCTCGAGGCGATCCCGGCGCTTCCCTATCAATGGACGGTGAAGGTACGTGGGGCGCTGCAGCTGGGCGCGACGCTGGTCGAGCGGCGGGAGGACGCGCTCTTCTATCGGCGGCTGGCGACGCTGGTCGACACCGTGCCGCTCGCCGAGTCGCTCGACGATCTGCGCTTCCGCGGCGTCCCGCGGGCGCGCTTCGAGTCGTGGTGCGACGCCGTCGGCGTCAAGACGCTGAAGACCGCCCCCAGACGTTGGGCGCCCTGACGACCGGCTCGGCGCGCAACGCTCGGCGGCGCGGCTAGGCCTCGGAGCGGGGCGTGAGGGCCAGGCTCATGAGCGACGACAGCACGCTCACCACCAGCGCGCCGCCGATGGCAGAGCCGAGCGAGGCCACCGTGAATCCCGGGACCAGCCAGGCCGCCAGCGCGAACGCGACGCCGTTGACGACCAGATAGAAGAGTCCCAGCGTGAGCACCGTGATCGGCAGCGTCAGCAGCAGCAGCACCGGTCGAACCACCGCGTTCACCAGGCCCAGCACCAGGGCGGCGACGATCAACGCCCCGCCCGACGCGACGTGGATGCCGGGGACGATGTGCGCGCCGACCGCCAGCGCCACCGCGGTGACCAACCACTGAATCAGGAAACGCATCTTCGCGAAGTCTGGCCTCAAGCTCCAGTTGGCGCAACGTGATCGCTCGAGGGGCTGTACAGTAATTCCCCACCGTGGCGGTCAAGTGGCAGCAGAGCGTGCGCAACGGGCTGGACGTGCTCGAGCTCGCGACGGCCGCGTCCACCTGCAGCGTGGCGCTGCACGGCGCGCAGGTGCTGAGCTTCGCGCCGCGCGGCGAGCGCGACTGGTTGTGGGTGAGCGAGAAGGCGCGCTGGGAGGTCGGGGCCGCGCTGCGCGGCGGGATCCCGATCTGCTTTCCCTGGTTTGGCCCGCACCCCACCAACCGCGGCTTTCCAGCGCACGGATTTGCGCGCACCCGGGCCTGGCGGTTGCTCGCGGTCGACGAGCTGGCGGGGGCGCGCGTCCGCACCGTCCTCGAGCTCGGCGACGACGACACGACTTTGGCGCTCTTCCCGTGCGCCTTCACGGCCCGGACCACCGTGATCGCGGGCGACGATCTGGAGCTGTCCTTCGAAGTCGTCAACCGGGGCAGCGGCCCGTTCGGCTTCGAGGCCGCCCTGCACACCTATTTCGCCGTCTCCGACAGCGAGGCGATCACCGTCGAGGGTTTGGGCGGCCACACCTACGTCGACAAGGTTTCAGGCGCCGAGCGGTGCCTCCAGGACGCGGAGCCACTTCGGATCTCCGGCGAGGTCGATCGCGTGTATCAAACCGGCGGCCCGGTGACGCTCGTCGATCCGGCGGGCGCCCGGTCGCTCCGGTTGGAGACGCGAGGTGCGGCTTCGACGGTGGTCTGGAACCCCGGATCGAAGAAAGCGGCCGCGCTCACCGATCTGTCCCCGGACAGTTTCCGACGTTTCGTCTGCCTCGAGACCGGCAACATCGGCGACCAGAGAATCACCGTGCCTGCCGGCGGCAGTCACGCAATGTCGGTGCGCGTCCTGTGTGTGCGAAATCGTACCTGAGTCGCCGGCAGCGTAGTTGCGAGGACACTCACCGCCGCCCGCCGCATCGAGGATGTTCGTGAG
>JADGRB010000093.1 GCA_017881315.1 Pseudomonadota bacterium | reverse complement strand
CGCGCTCGGCGGCGCGCGCGAGCAGGGCGTCCGGGCCTGCTGCGGTTTTCTGAAGGATCGCTTGCCCGGCGCCGGGATCGCAGAGGACGCCGCGCGCATCGATGGCGGCGGCCCGGAAGGGATGGCGGGTATCGGCGGCGAGCGCGACGGCGACCTCCACGGCATCGGCGCCACCCAGACGGGCGAGCGCGCGCAGCGTCGCGATCGCGACGCCTTCGATGGCCAGGTCGGCCTCCGATTCGGCGACCATCCGGCGCAGGGCCGTCACCATCTCGGCCGCGGAGGCCTGGCCGCCGAGCTCACCGAGAAGACCGGCGGCAAGCTCGCGCAGCGAGGCGTTTTCGGTGCGCCGACCGAGCGTGTGTATGAGAACCACTTGGGCGCGCGGATCCTTGCAGCGCGCGAGACCGACCAGCGCCGCCCGCCGAACCTCGTCGACGTCGCGCTCGGTCGCGCGGAGCAGAAGATCGCCGGCCCCGTTCCCGCACAGCCGGCCGAGCGCCTCGACCTCGGCGCGCCGAACGAAGGGCCACGGTTCTTGCTTGGCACCGGCGATGAGCGCGGCGGTGGCGCCGGTATCGGCCTGGTTTCCCAATCCGGTGGCCGCGGTCTCGCGCACCCGCGGATCCTGATCACCGAGCGCGGCGCGCAGCGCCGGCCGTGGATCGGCGGCCGCCGCGCCCCCGCCGGCCTTCAGATCGCCGAGCTCGCGCGTCGCCAGGAAGCGCAAGACCGGATCGTCCGATCCGGAGCGGAGCCCCACCAGCGCGGCGGGATCCCCGCCCGCTCCCAGGGCGCCCAGCGACATGATCGCGCGCCCGCGGACTTCGAAGGCCCGGTCAGACGCGAGCGCGGCCCTCAGGGCGTCCAGCGTCTGCGCGCGACTTTCGGGCACGCGCTTGCTCGCCGCCGGAAACAGACGCACCAGATCGGCGGCCCGGGCACACGCGCGATCATCCTTCTGTTCGGAGGCGGCAAAGGCCGCCAGCACCAGATCGGCCCGCAGGTGTGGCGCGCGGCCGAGGGCTTCGACGATCTCGCCGCGCAACGCGGGCGGACCGGCGCCCACCGCGGCCAGCAGGGCGGAGGCGGCCCGCTCGTCGTCGATGCGACCCAGGATCCGCGCCGCGCGGGCGCGATCTTCCGCGGATGACGTGGAGGAAGCGAGGCGCTCCGCCAGCGGCGAAACGGCCAGCGCCGGGGCGCGCGCCAGCGCCTCGGCGAGGAGGCGCTCCTCCCGCTCGCTGGCACCGCCCACGGCGGAGGTGAGCGCCTGGATCACGAGGGGCGTCTTCGGGACCGGCTCGATCGCCGTGAGCGCCTCGACCAGACACTCGCGCCCGGCCCCCCGGGCGGTCAGGACCGCCTGCGCCGCCGGCAACACCGCCGCCTCGCCGAGGCCGATCACCAGCGGCAAGCGCGCGGAGCAATCGGGCGCGGCGGCGAGATCGCTCACGAGGCGCGCCGCCCCGCCGGGTCCGTCCGCCTCCGTGAAGATCGCCAGCTCGCCGATGGCCGTGGTGCCGTAGCTCTTGGGCGGCGACGCGCCCGAGCCGTGCGTGACGTCGGAGATGATCACGGTCAGGCACGACGAGGCGATCGGCTTGGGCAGCGCCACCCAGTACGGATCGCGCCAGTGGGCGGCGTCGGCCGCCGGATCGTCCGGAATCTCGACGTCGAAGCGCTGCTCCGGCGCCGGGCCCAGCGCGATCTGCAGCCGGCGCACGCGATTGCCCGCGCGGAGCGCCTGCAGGCTGGCGCCATCACCGGGGAAGATCCTCAGCCCGGAGACGGCGTACCCGCCCGCGGCCGCGCGCGCCGTGAGGAACTCGCCGCGGCCGTCGCCGCCCAACCCCTCGGCCCAGGCGGTCGCCGGGTTGCCGTCGTCGAGCTCGACGGGCGGGGTCAACGCGCGCGCGTCGCTGCCGGCGCCGCGGGTGGTGGAGGCGGCCGTCCAATGAAAATCGGTGATCGGACGCCCGGCGGGCATGGCCGGATCACCCCGGTGCGCGACCAGCGGATTGGCGCCGCGGGTTGGGAGCGTCAAGATTGGACGGAACCGACCCGAGTCGAAATCGTAGGCACGCAAGAAGAGGCGGGGGGGCTGGCCATCGCAGCGGGTGACGCCAGGCGCGGTCTGGTATTCGATCACCCGCTCGGCGGTCGCCTCGACCCAGATCGAGCTCTCGCCGTCGGCGTCGCGCGGGCCGGTGGCGCCGGACCAGATCACGCGCCGGCCGCGCCCTTCGACCTCGCCGATCCAGACCTCTTCACCGGGTGTGCCTCGCATCGGAATCCGCAGCTCCGCCAGGTGGTGACCGGCGACGATCCGATCGCGGAGCACCGGCGTGCCCCGCCGCAAGACGGGCGTCTTGGGTTCCAGCCGGGCGATCAGGTCGCCGCCGTTCCGGATCTCGAGCGCGCCACCGGCCCCCGCCGTCAGTTGCAGAGCGGGAGCCGCCAGAGCGGGAGCCGCCAGAGCGGGAGCCGCCAGAGCGGGAGCCGCCAGGGCGGGGGCGGTGGCCAGCGCCATCAGCGTGGCGAATACGCGCATACCTCCGGATAACATGACATCTGCGCTATATAGAAGCCCCCATGAAGACCGTCGCGGGCACCGTCGCCATTTTGGGCCGTCCCAACGTCGGCAAGTCGACGCTGCTCAACAGAATCGTCGGCGAGAAGCTGGCGATTGTAACGCCCAAACCGCAGACCACCCGCAACCGGATCCTGGGCGTCTACAACGGCGAGCGCGGGCAGATCGTCTTCGTCGACACGCCCGGCGTCCACGGCGCCAAGAAGGAGCTCAACCGGTTCATGGTGAGCGAGGCGCTCGGCATCATCCCCGACGTGGACGCGGCCCTCCTGCTGATCGAAGCCGGCACCGACCGTCCGGGCGACGCCGAGGACGCGATCCTCCGCGGCCTCGGCGATGCGAGCTGCCCCGTGATCCTGGCCATCAACAAGGTCGACACGTTGAAGGACAAGGCGGCGCTCTTGCCGGCCCTCGTGCACTGGAATGAGCGCAAGGAGCTGCGCGCCCTGGTCCCGATCTCGGCGCGCACCGGCACCAACGTGGATCGACTGGTGGGCGAGCTGTGGGCGCTCTTGCCCGAGGGACCGCCCCTCTACGGTCCCGACACGCTGACCGATCGGACCGAGCGCTTCTTGGCCAGCGAGCTCATTCGCGAGCAGCTGTTCCTGACCTTGCGCCAGGAGGTCCCCTACGCGATCGCCATCGTCGTCGACGCCTGGGAGGAGCGGGCGTCCGACGTGGTGATCTCGGCCAGCATCATCGTCGAGCGCGACAGCCAGCGAGCGATCGTGCTGGGGAAGGGCGGGGCGATGATCCGCGAGGTCGGCACGCGTGCGCGCGGCGCGATCAGCGAGCTTCTGCAGCGCCCCGCACACCTCAAGCTTCACGTGAAGGTCCAGCCCGACTGGACCACCTCGCCGCAGGCCCTGGCCGAGCTCGGGTACCGCGCGTGAGGTACCACGACAGCGGGCGTCCCAAACCTCCCGGGCGTCCCAAACCTCCCGGGCGTCCCAAGTCCGCCGCTCGCCTCAGGGCCACCGCACCTGCCCGCGTCGCTGATCCTGGCGATGCCGACGACCCCGTCGATCGCGGCGGTCTCGGCGATGCCGACGACCTCGGCGATTTCACCCGAGCCCCCAGCTCCGATCCGGCCCCCCGCCGCGGCCGCCGCGGGCGCCCCGCTGCCGATCGTCCCGACCTTCCGCTGGTGGCGCTGGTGGGCCGCCCCAACGTCGGCAAGTCATCGCTCTTCAATCGACTGGTCGGCGGAAGGCCCGCCCTCGTCGAAGATGTCCCGGGCGTGACCCGCGACCGCCGCTATGGCGTCGCCGACTGGGGACCGGTGCACTTCCGGGTCGTCGATACCGGCGGGCTCGATCCGTCCGCGGCGGGGATCCTGGGCGCCATGCGCCAGCAGACCTTGCGCGCGCTCGACGAGGCGGACCTGGTGGTCTTCGTGGTCGACGCGCGCGAAGGCGTGACCGCCGTCGACGCCGATGTCGCGAGGGTGCTGCGGCAATCCGGACGACCGGTGTTGATCGCGGCCAACAAGGTCGATTCCGATCGGGGCGAGGCCACCGCGCACGAAGCTTTCTCGCTGGGATTCAAGGAGGTGTTCTCGGTTTCGGCCAGCCACGGCCGCGGGGTGAACACCCTGCTCGACGCGGTCGTCTCCCGGCTGCCACCCCCCAAGCCGGCAGCGGGCCGGGACGCCGTCGGTGCGCCGAGCACCGCCGACGCCGAGGACGGCCCGCTGCGCCTGGCGTTCGTCGGCAAACCAAACGTGGGCAAGTCGTCGCTGGTCAACTGCCTGCTGGGCGAGGAGCGGGTGCTGGTTCACGACGAGCCGGGGACCACCCGCGATCCGATCGACACGCTGTTTTCCTTCGCCGGTCGCGAGTACGTGCTGGTCGACACCGCCGGGATGCGCCGCCGCCGCGCCATCGACACGCTCACCGAGCACGTCGCCGCCAAGATGGCCCGCGATCAGCTCGACCGGTGCGACGTCGCCGCGCTGGTGATCGACGCGCGGATGGGCGCCACCGCCGAGGACGCCCGCCTGGCCAGCCTCATCGAGGATTCGGGCCGGGCCGCGCTGGTCGTGCTCAACAAGCGGGATCTGGTGGGTCGCGCCGACATCGACGCCAAGGTCGAAGCGACGCGTGAGACGCTATCGTTCCTGAGCTACGCGCCGGTGCTGCTGACCTCCGCGGTCACGCGCGGCGGCGTCACCTCGATCTTGGCCGATGCCACCCGGGTCTTCGATCAAGCCTCGCGCCGGATCTCCACCGGCGAGCTGAACAAGCTCATCGAGGAGATCGTGGCGCACAAGCCGCCACCCGCCGGCCGGGCCGGGCGCCACGTCCGCCTCTACTACGCGACCCAGGCGGGCATCCGTCCCCCCACCTTCTTCGTCAGCACCAACCACCCGGCCGAGGTCGCCTATCCGTACCGCCGCTTTCTGGTCAACCAGCTCCGCAAGGCCTATGGGTTCGACGGGACGCCGGTGCGTCTCATGTTCCGCGCGCACCGTCAGAAGCTGCGTCAGGCGCCGCCCGGCGCTAGAAAATCCACGAAAGCCGGGCGGTCGCGGAAAAAATGAACGGCGCGTCGCCCAGGTTCCGGGCATTCTCGAGGAGGTCGATGGGCGCGTAGAGGTACTGGAAGCTCAGGCCCGCGGTGACCCGCCGGGTGATGAAGTAGTCGCCCCCCACCCCGAGCTCGGAGACGAACTTGTGCGGCTCGCCGTGGATGACCGCACCCCCGATCTGCGCGACGCCGAGCTCCAGGTCGAAGTAGGGGACCAGCCGCAAGATGTCGACCGCATAGGTCACCCCGACCAGGGCCGCGTCGGTGTGGATGGTCCCACCCGGCAGTCCCGTCTGGGGGTTCGCGCTCACGGAGTGGACCGAGCCCTCGAGCGAGAGACGGGCGGCCCAGGCGTCGAGAAACCCGTACTCCAGATCCAGCGCGGCGGCGTCTCCCCAGGGCCGTCGCCCGTCGACGTTGACCGTTCCGACCCCCTCGCGCAGGGAGATCTGCCACTCGTCTCGGCCGGCGGCCCAGGCCTCTCCCGTGGTCGCAGCCCAGATCGAGAACGCAACGAAAACGGCCGCCAGCCTCACGCTGGCTGACTATACATGCGATGCGATTTCCGCGAGGGGCCACCTGCGCCGCTCCCGGCATTTGACCGGCCGAGGAGGCTCTGTTATCTCCCCCAGCGGTGGCAAAGAAGAAGCTCAGCAGGAAGCAGCTCCGGCAGCCCGACGAGTTCATCGGTTTTTGGACCCGAACGGCGACGGCAGTTGACAGATTCGCGTCCTCCCACACCCGCGCGCTGATCGTCGGCGCCACGGCTCTCGCGACGGTGGTGGCCGGCTCGATCGTGATCACGCAGCTCAGCGAGCGGCGCGCGATCGCCGCGTCGGACGCGCTCGATCGGGTGGAGCGGATCGAGACCGCCGATCTCATCGCGCCAGGCGTGACGCCCAAGGACGACGGGCTCCCGCATTTCTCGACGGAAAAGGAGCGCCTCGAAGCCGCTCTCAAGGAGCTCGATGGGACCTTCGGCTCCGGCCACCCTCCGCTCGCCGTGGAAGCGATGCTGGCCCGTGGCAGTCTGCTGCTCGACCTCGACCGCGTCGACGACGCCATCGCCTGCTACGAAAAATTGCTGGCCGGCCGGCTCGACAACCACCTGCGCTTTCTGGCCCGCGAAGGTCTCGGCTACGCCTACGAGCGCAAAGGGCGCCTCGACGACGCGCAGCGGGTGCTCTCCAAGCTGGGGGAGGACGCCCGGGACATGGACGGCTTCTACAAGGACCGCGCGCTCTACCACCAGGCCCGCCTGGCCGAGATCCGAGGCAACCCAGCCGACGCCTCGCGGCTCTATCATGAGGTGCTGGACAAGAGCCCGACCACGTCGCTCCGCGACGAGATCACGAATCGCCTCGCTTCGCTCGAGCTCAAGTGAGCGGGCGCGGGCTCCTCGCCGTGGCGGTCGCGCTCGCGTCCGGCTGCGCCGGCGCGACCACTCGACGTGTCCAGGGGGTGGACTCTCCCGCACATCCCGCCGGCGTGCTCCACATGGTCTGGCGCTCGACGCTACACGAGCACGGTCTGTTCGAACCGGCGCCCGAGGAATGCGCGACGGGGGCGCTCGCGGGCGGTCACCTGGTGATCGGATCGCGCGCCGGGAACGTGGTGGGCGTCGCGCCCGAGACAGGTCACGTCGACTGGGTCACCGGCGTCTCGGGGGGCGTCGACAGCGTCGCCCGCTACGACGCCGCCCGTGGGCAGGTCTACCTGGGCGCGGACGACGGCAGCTTCTACGCCATCGATCCCAGCTCCGGCGCCATCCGCTGGACCTACCACGGCAAGGGCGCCTTCGAGCGCCCGGCCGAGATCGGAACCGATCTCATCTACGCCAGCAGCGCCGCCGATCGCGTGATGGCCCTCGAGGCGACGACCGGAAAATGGCGCTGGCAATACGAACGCGAGATGCCGGAAGGCTTCACCATTCACGGCTACGCGGGGGCGCGTCTTTCCGGCACCCAGCTGCTCACCGGTTTCGCCGACGGATACTTCGTCTCGCTGTCGGCGCAGAGCGGCGAGGTGATGTGGGCGCGCTCGCTCGCGACGGCCTCCGAACAGTTCGTCGACGTGGACACCACGGCGACGCTGGCGGGCGATCTGGCCTACGTCGCGTCCTACTCGGGCGGTCTTTACGCCATCGATCTCCACGACGGCGCGACCAAGTGGCGACTCGGGGTCGAAGGGGTCGGCGACGTCACCGTCTCTGACCGCCGTCTGTTCTTCGTGGCGCCCCGACAGGGGCTGCACGCCGCCGATCTGGACGGACACGTCCTCTGGCGCCAGGGGTTGACCGAGGCCGGCGATCTGACGCGGCCCCTGGTCGTCGGCCGCTACCTGATCTTCTCGGGGAGCCGCGCCGGGCTATTCGTGGTCGACCGCACCGCGGGCGATCTGCTGGAGGTCTTCAATCCCGGCCACGGCATCTGCGCGGCGGCGACCCTGGACGAGCAGCAGCAACGCCTCTACGTCCTGTCGAACAGCGGCTCGCTCTACGCCCTCGACCTGCAATAGAGAGCCGGCCGTGGCTCCAGGGGACCTGCGACCTGCGAGGGTCCTGGCTCTACCTGGACGCTAAACCCGCGGCGCCGCGAACGAGGGCAATCCCTGCGCTTCGATGCGGCGAACCAGCTCTTTGATCCGCCGGGTACCACCGGCGTCGCGCGCCTTCCACTCGACGCCGAATCCGTTCTCACCCCCGGGGTGCCCCTTCCAGGCCACCCGCGCCGAGAGCGGCATCGCGACTTCGGCGCCGGGAGGCGAGACCTTGAGGACCACGTCGCCGATGGCCGGGAGCGGCTGCTCCGTCCGGACGAAGGCGCCACCGCGGCCGATGTCGCGCAGCGTGCCCGCGTTGTCCTGAAGGATACCCGCGACCTGCCAGAGCACCGGCAGCTCGACCGGCAGGCGCTGGTGCCGTCGCGCGACCATCTCCGCAGAGTCGCCGCGCGCCACGGACAGCATGTATTCGCGGGCCTGCGTCTCCGTCTCCAGAAACTCGATTCCGATCCCGGCCTTCACCTTGGTGCTGTGCTTGCCGGGGCGCCGCCAGGCGACCTGTCCTCGAATCAGGGTCGGGCTGCGCCGCCGGCCCAGCCGAATGGCGACGACCACCGTCTCCCCGATCGCCAGCAACCGGCGCGTGGGGTAGAAAATCCCCCCGGAAGGCAGCTCCGGCAGGTAGCGGGCCAAGAACGCCGCCCCGCTGGGAAAATGTGCCTTGAGGATCGTCATGTGGGGAAGTGAAGGCGATCGTATGCTGGAGATCGGAAGTTTTGTAAAGTGCGTTGCAGAGAGGAACCCGTTTGGAGACCGCGAGTTTCGAGTACGTCTTACCGCCCGAATCCATCGCGGCAGGTCCAGCCGAGGCACGGGATGCCGCCCGCCTGCTGGTCATGGATCGGACCAGTGGGGCGCGCAAACACGTGCGTTTCCTGGATCTTCTCGAGTATCTGCCACCCGCGTCGCTGCTGGTCCTGAACGACACCCGGGTGTTTCCGGCCAGGCTTCGGGGACGAAAACCTTCAGGTGGTGCTGTCGAATTTCTGCTAACGCGTTGCATTTTCAATGAGGGGGCCGCCGAGGGTCGGTTCTGCGAGCGCTGGGAGGGGCTGACCCGAGGCCTCGGGGCGCACGGTGGGCAGAGCCCGATCGATGTCGGCGGCGGCGTCCAGATCGAGCCTTTGGAGCGGCGTCCCGGGGGCGCCGGTTGGGCGACCCTTCGGGCCTCGGGTCCGGGCAGCTGCCTCCTGGCGGCGCTGGAAGAGATCGGCGAGATCCCTCTGCCGCCTTACATCGAGGCGGCGCGCCGACGTGCCGGCGGAGACGCGCCCCGGGTCGACGATCGGGCGCGCTACCAGACCGTGTACGCGGCGGCACCGGGGGCGGTCGCCGCGCCCACCGCGGGCCTGCACTTCACGCCGGAGTTGCTGGCGGCGGCGGTCGAGGCGGGCCACGAGATCGCGCTCATCACCTTGGATGTCGGTCCCGGAACGTTCCGCCCGGTCCAGACCGACGATCCGGAGGCGCACCGGATGGAGGCCGAGCGCTTTCGGATCTCGCCCGACGCGGCGGCGGCGATCGCCCGCGCGCGGGCAGCGGGCCGACGGGTGGTCGCGGTCGGCACCACCGTGGTCCGGACCCTGGAGGCATCGGCTCGGGAGCATGGAGGCGCGGTCGTGGCCGGCGAGGGCGCCACCGATCTGTTCCTGCTGCCGGGGGCGCGGTTCGAGGTCGTCTCCGATCTGATCACGAATTTTCACCTGCCGCGATCGACGTTGCTGATGCTGGTGGCGGCGTTCGCGGGCCGCGAGCGGGTGCTCGAGGCCTACCAGGAGGCGGTGCGGCTCGGGTATCGGTTCTACAGCTATGGCGACGCCATGTTCATCACGGGGTTGCCGTGAACGCCGGCGCTCCCGTGGCCCGGGCGTTTCGAATCGTGGCGCGGGCCGGCCGCGCGCGGGCAGGGGTGATCGAGACCGCGCACGGTCCCATCGAGACGCCCGTGTTCATGCCGGTCGGGACACAGGCGACGGTGAAGGCGCTCTCGTCGGGCGATCTGGAGCGGCTCGGTCCCCAGATCATCCTGGGCAACACCTACCACCTGGCGCTGCGGCCGGGCGCCGAACGGATCGCGGCGCTGGGTGGGTTGCATCGCTTCATGAGCTGGCCGCGCGCGATCCTGACCGACTCGGGCGGATACCAGGTGTTCAGCTTGCGCGCGCGCCGCACCGTCGACGACGACGGGGTCACCTTCAGCTCGCACATCGACGGGTCGCCACAGCGTCTGACCCCCGAGCGGGCCATGGAGATCCAGACGCTGCTGGGCAGCGACATCGCGATGGCGTTCGACGAGTGCCCGCCGTCCGATGCGCCGCGCGCGACGATCGAGGCCGCGATGGCGCGCACCACACAGTGGGCGCGCCGCTGCCTGGCCGTGGCACCGCCCACCGGCCAGCTTCGCTTCGGGATCGGGCAGGGGGGCGTGCACCTCGATCTGCGGCGGGCGCACCTGCACGAGCTCACGGCGCTGCCGTTCGACGGCTTCGCGCTGGGCGGGCTCGGGGTGGGGGAGGCGCCGGAGATCATGCACGGGGTGATCGACGTGGTGGCCGAGGAGATGCCGGCCGATCGGCCACGCTACTTGATGGGGGTGGGCACGCCGGAGGACATCTGGCGGGCGATCGGCGCGGGCATCGACATGTTCGACTGCGTGATGCCCACCCGCAATGCGCGCAACGGACAGCTCTTCGTGCACGGCGGCCGCCTCAACATCGCCAACACCCAGCACCGGAGCGACCCGCAACCGGTCGAAGCCGGGTGCGCCTGCGAATGCTGCTCGACCTACAGCCGTGCCTACCTGGCGCATCTCTTTCATGCCAAGGAGCTCCTCTATTATCGCCTGGCAACCGCGCACAACCTCGAGCATTACTTGAACCTGGCCCGGCGCGCTCGCGCCGCCATCGCGGGCGGCGCGTTCCCGACGACGCCGTGGTAGACGGGTAGGGCGATGGCCAAGCGGGTGGGGGTGATCCTTTCAGGTTGCGGGCGGCGCGACGGCAGCGACCCGGCCGAGACGCTGCTCGCGTTGCTGGTCATCGAGCGGGCGGGAGCTGTGGCCGTCTGCGCGGCCCCCGACGGCGATCAGAAGGCGGTCGTCGATCATCTGGGGGGCGAGGTGACGGGCGCGCCGCGCAACGTGCGAAGCGAGGCGGCCCGGCTGGCCGGCTCGCCGGTCCTACCGCTCGCGGCGCTGGACACGAACACCGTCGACGCGCTGGTGATCCCGGGCGGCGAGGGCGCGCTCACGCTGCTCTCGAACTACGCCGAGAAGCACGAGCTCTGCCAGGTCGATCCGGAGATCGCGCGCCTCTTGCGCGCGCTGCTGACCGCGCACCGGCCGATGGGCTTCGTCGGGCTGTCGGCGCTGCTGGCGGCGCGGGTTCTGGGGCCGGTCGCGGGGGTGCGGGTGACGCTCGGCTCGCGGGGAACGCCCGCCTCCAAGCACGCCGCCATCATGGGCGCCGATGTGCGGCCCTGCACCGCGGACGACGTGATCGCCGATCAGAAGGCGCGGGTCACCACGACGCCGGGGTTCCTGGTCGAGGGGGCGCGCCTGGCGGGCGTTGCCAGGGCCATCGACCGCCTGGTGCGCGTGGTGGTGGCCGACGCCAAGGACCGCGCCGCAGCGCCGACGGTGGTCGGCCCGAAGCCTTCGGTCGCTGGCGGCGAACGCAGCTCGAACGAGCGCTCCCCGAACGAGCGTCCCCCGAGCGAGCGTCCTTCCGGCGAGCGTCCCGCGGTCGTTCCCGCGGTTTCGCCGGCGATATCGTCGGTCGAGCCCCGCCGGCGCCCGCGCGCCGCGCGGCGCTATTGATCGAGGCCGCGGTTGCGTTTGATCTGATCGAGAACCTTGCTGTACTCGACCTCCCAGGTGGAGGTCCCTTCTTCCAGGTTCTTGATCCGGCGGCGAACTTCTTCGTCCAGCTCCTCGTCGACCTGCATGTGCTTCTTGAGGATGTCGCTCATCCGCTTTCGCAGGATGCTGTCGTCGACGTAGATCTCCTCGATGTGCGGCGACTGCATGAACGATTCGATCATCTGCGTCGTCATCCACTCGAGGCCGTCCTCGCCCAGGCCGAAGGCTTTTTCGCCGGCCAGCGTGCGCTTGATCTTCCCGAACTGCTCGTAGGGCAGGTTGCGCTTCTGCAACAGGTCCTTGGCCTTTTCGGTGATCTCGCGATCGACGCGCAGGTACTCCTTGAGCACCGCCTGGACGTCCATTTCGGCCTCGGTTCGGTCGGTGACCTCGATGTCACCCGCGTCAACCAGACTCTTGACGATCTCCGTGCCAACCAAAGGAATTTTCCCGCTGTAAAGCCGCATCTTTAACGGGCGTTATAGGGGTGCCACCCCGGACAGTCAAGATGCGCGGCACGGCGCTTTCGTGTCAAACTTCGCTGTCAGGTGCTTTTCCCGATCCGCGATCACAATCCGCGCGCACGTTTTCCTGCGGTCACACTGCTCTTGATCGCAGCCAACGTGGTCGCGTTCTTCTTCGAGCTGTCGCTCGATGCGCGCGGACAGAAGCTGCTCGTGCTGGTGGCGGGCGCCATCCCGTACGAGATCGTGAACCACATCGATATTGGCCCGCGCGATCTCCTGCCGGTCCCCGGATCGATCTGGACCTCGCTGTTCCTGCACGGCGGCTGGCTGCACCTCATCGGCAACATGTGGTTCCTCTGGCTCTTCGGCGACAACGTCGAGGAGGCCATGGGTTCGATCCGGTACCTGATCTTCTATTTCCTGGTCGGCACCGTGGGGGCGCTGGCGCAGTGCTACGCCATGCCCGGTTCGATGGCGCCCATGATCGGCGCCTCCGGTGCCATCGCGGGCGTCCTGGGCGGTTACGTGATGCTGTATCCGCGGTCGCGCATCGAGACGCTGGTGATGATCCCGTTTCTCTGGCCGGTGATCGATCTGCCGGCCTGGATCTTTCTGGGTATCTGGTTCCTCACCCAGTTCTTCTTGCCCACCGGCTCGGGCGTCGCCTGGATGGCGCACGTGGGCGGCTTCCTGGCGGGGCTGGGGGCGGTGCGCCTCCTCGCCCGCTCGCGGCCCGGACCGCCCATGGCCACGGTCGAATACATTCCGCCGCCGCGCCTCTCGCGCGAATAGCGGCGCGCAGAATCTCCCCGAATCGACTTGACAGCGACGACCTGGCGCGCAGAATCGCGGGCCGTTCGTCGCCGATATTCGGCGCCGGATAAGGCGGATTAGCTCAGCTGGTTAGAGCAGGCGTTTCATACGCGCCGGGTCCGGGGTTCGAGTCCCTGATCCGCCACGAAAGGCACCAAATGACGAGAGTCGAGAAACCCTGGGGACACGAGCTCATCTGGGCGGTAACCGATCGCTACGTCGGCAAGGTGCTGCACATCAACGCCGGTCAGAGACTCTCGCTCCAGTACCACCGCCAGAAGGACGAGACGGTCATGGTCTGGTCGGGCCGGATGCAGTTCGAACACTTCGTCGAGGGTCAGCCGCCAGAGTTCAAGGAGCTGGGGCCGGGCGAAGCCTTCCACGTCACGCCGGGCCTGCGCCACCGGATGATCGCGATCGAGGACACGGAGGTGTTCGAGGTCTCGACCACCGAGCTCGACGATGTCGTCCGGCTGGAGGACGCCTACGGGCGCCAGGGAACATCTGCACCCTGACGCGCGCACCCTGACGCGCGCACCCTGAGGCGGGCGCCTTGACGGCGCTACGACGCGCGGGCTAGATCCCACCTCCTCATGTACGACACGTCCGATATCCGCAAGGGGCTCAAGATCATGCTCGACGGCTCGCCTTACACCGTCGTCGAGTTTCAATTCGTCAAACCCGGCAAGGGCGCGGCCTTCACCCGGACCAAGATGAAGAACCTGCTCACCGGCGCGGTGCTGGAGCGAAACCTCCGCTCCGGCGAGCGCCTGGAGCCGGCCGACGTCGAGACCAAGACCATGCAGTACCTGTACGGCGACGCCGACTCGTTCATCTTCATGGACACCACCACCTACGATCAGGTGCACATCCCCAAGAGCACCGTCGGCGATCAATCCGCCTTCATGCCCGAGAACATCAACGTCGAGATCCTGTTCTTCAACGGACGCGCGGTCGACGTCTCACTGCCCAACTTCATCGAGCAGAAGGTGGTCGAGGCCGATCCGGGCTTCCGCGGCGACACCGCGACCGGCGCGACCAAGCCGGTCAAGATCTCGACCGGCGCCAGCATCAACGTCCCGCTCTTCATCAGCATCGGCGACGTCATCAAGATCGACACGCGCAGCGGCCAGTACCTCGAGCGCGTCGGCCGCGCCTAGGGCGACGGGGTGGCGGCTTCGCCCGCAGCCCTGGAAGCGCGCGGGCGGATCCGGCGCGCCGTTCGCGCCTGGTTCGAGAGGGAGGGCTTCCTCGAGGTCGAGACGCCGTCGCGCGTCCGATCGCCCGGTCAAGAGGTCCACCTCGACGCCGTGCCGGCGGGCGACGGGCATTGGCTGGTCACCTCGCCCGAGTACCACCTCAAGCGGCTGATGGCCGCGGGATTCCCGCGGGTGGTCGAGATCGCCAGGTGTTGGCGGGCCAATGAATCGGGACCGCACCACGCAGGCGAGTTCACGATGGTCGAGTGGTATCGCGCGAACGCGCCGCTCGAGACGCTGGCGGCCGACTGCGAGGCGCTGATCGCGGTCGCGATCCGGGCGGCCGGTCGCGATCCGGCGGCGCTGGGGCTGGCGGCCCCGTTCGCGCGCACGACCGTGCGCGATCTCTTCGCGCGGCACGCCGGCATCGACCTGACCGGCGGCGAGGACCCGACCACGCTGGCCCAGGCGGCGCGCGCGGCCGGCGTCGCGATCGGCTCGGCCGCGGCCTGGGACGACATCTTTTATCAAGTCTTCCTGGACCGGATCGAGCCGGCGCTGGCCACCGCCGGCCCCACCTTCGTCTTCGATTGGCCGGCGCCGCTGGCTGCCCTGGCGCGGCCCAAACCGGACGATCCCCTCTGGGTCGAGCGGTTCGAGCTCTACGCGGGCGGCCTGGAGCTGGCCAACGCCTTCGGCGAGCTGACCGACCCGGTGGAGCAGCGCCGGCGCTTCGAGAGCGAGGCGGCGGTGCGCGCCGCCCGCGGGAAGGATGTCTACCCGATCGACGAGCGGCTGCTGGCGGCGCTCCACCACCTGCCGCCCACCGCGGGAATCGCGTTGGGATTCGACCGCTTGGTGATGCTGGCGCTGGGCGTTTCGGATATCGGCGAGGTCCTGGCCTTTAGGGACGCATAAACCTTGCCCGTTTTTGGCTTCCCTGCTATGCGTTTGCGCGGCTGGAGGCCGTACGCGTGACTCAATTTCTAAATGGATTGGCGCAATCCGCTCCCGGTGGGGGCAGCTCGCCGGTGATGCAGTTCGTTCCGCTGATTGCCATCTTCGGCATCTTCTATTTCTTGGTCCTTCGCCCGCAGTCCAAGAAGGCCAAGGAGCTGCAGAAGATGCTCTCCGAGCTCAAGAAGGGCGACGACGTCGCCACCCAGGGCGGAATCATCGGCAAGATCACCGGCATCAAGGACAACGAGGTGACCCTGCAGGTGCAGGAGGGCGTTCGCATTCGGGTCCTGCGCAGCGCGGTGACCGGCGTCTACAACGGGAACGCCGCCGCGCCCAAGGCCGAAGCGAAGGCCTCGTAGTCACGCCCCGCGCACACGGATAGAAAATTCATGGAACGCTCTTGGTGGTGGAAGGCGGCTCTCTATGGGGTCGTCACCGTGCTGGCAGTCCTCTATTTGATCCCGACGGTCGTGCCGGAGGACAAGCAGCCGGACTTCATCAAAAAGCACTTCCAGAAGAGGATTCAGCTCGGCCTCGATCTGCAGGGCGGCCTGCACCTCGTCTACGAGGTGAACGTCGACAAGGCGGTGGCGAGCAAGGTCGATCGGATGGCCTCCGACCTCGAGGATCGCCTGCGCAAGGACAAGGGCGTCTCCGATCTGACGATCACCCGCGAGGGCCGCGACGACATCGTCATCGCGTTCAAGTCGCCCGCTGACCAGGTGAAGCTGGACGATTCGATCCTGCGCGATTACCGCAAGGCGCTCGACATCGTGGGCCGCGACCCGGTGGCCGGCATCGTCCGGCTGCGCCTCGAGTCCGATCAGGTCGAGGAGGTGCGCGACTACGCGCTCCGGCAGGGAATCGAGACCATCCGCGGTCGCGTCGACAAGTTCGGCGTCGCGGAGCCGACCATCATCAAGAAGGGGACCGACATCATCGTCGAGCTCCCGGGGTTGAAGTCGGCCGACTTCGAGCGGATCAAGTCGATCATCGGCCGCACCGCGCAGCTGGAATTCAAGATCGTCGACGACGGCTCGGAGTACATGAAGAAGGTCGCCGCGACCGTCCCCAAG
>JADGRB010000329.1 GCA_017881315.1 Pseudomonadota bacterium | reverse complement strand
TGCCGCACTCGCCGCCTATCGCTGGTCGGGCAACGTTCGCGAGGTTGAGAACGTCGCCGGCCAGATTGTGCTCTTCAGCCGCGGCCAAGACACCGCATCCTTACCGCCCTCCGTCCGCTCTCTCCTCACCAGCCGCGCGCCGGAGAGACCGTCCCGTCCCATCGCCTCGGGCGCCAACGATCCGACCGACGAAGAAGTGGCGGCGGCACTTGCCCGTCACGGAAGCGTGAATCGAGCCGCCGCGGCTCTCAAGGGTGTCGCGGACGAAGTTCTACGAACTTCGCGTGCGTGACCCATTGATCCGCTCCGTCACTGTGATCGCGGAAGCCGAACTATTCGAGTGCCGCGACAAGGGCCGGGGGGATGGCGCCGAGATGGTCAAGGTACTTGGTGTCCCGCTGAAGGCGCTCAAGGATCGCCTTGCTCGCCTCTCCCAGGGCCCCCGTCTTTGATTCGGGCGGCGCAACGAAACCGTCCATCAAATCGGCTCAACTCCACTCTGGCGGCGTCCGCTTAGCTCTTTGTGGGCCTTGAAGGAATTGAACCTTCGACTTCCACGGTGGAAGACGACGAGGGCGTTTCCGCCCGTAGCGGCCACCGGAAATCAGCGGCTGGGGGTAGAGTCGACCCCATGGGTCCGGTCACTCGAGAGCCTGGCAAGGTGTACCCGTGTCTTGGGCGCCGGTTCGCCACTGGCGCGCTGCTGGTGGGTTTCGCGGCACTGGCGCAGGGAGGCTGTTCGTCGAATTCCGTCAGCCGCGCGAAGGGAACCGGGGGCGTCTCCGGATCCGGTGGTGTCGCATCGGGAAGTGGAGGTGGAACCTCGGCTGGCACAGGCGGGGGAGCATCGGGAGGAACGTCACAGACGGGAGGCAATTCGTCGGCTCTCGGAGGTACCGGTGGTGCGTCGACATCCGGTGGAACCTCCGGCAGCGGCGGCGCACCGGCGACTGGCGGCGCGGCGGGAACACAGGCGTCGGGAGGGGGCTCGGCCTCCGGCGGCGCGGGGGGAACGTCTGGCGCCATGGGAACCGGCGGCGCCGCGGGGGGGTCAGGGCAGGGCGGTGCCAGCGGCGTCTGTAACCAGGCTTTACAAGATCCGTTCTCCAGGTCCATTGCCGGAAGCTGGAGTTTCACCCCGGCGGGGGCCGGCGCGACCACGATTCAGGTGCCCGGGGGCGGCTGGTTGAAGCAGGGGGTCACCGCCTCCAGCGCGACCTATCAGACCCAGATCACCGTTCCCGACTCGGGGGCCGCACAGACGACCCTGATCGAATTCGGCGCGATCAACTTTCAGGCGACGCTGTCGGTGGACGGCTCGGTGGTGGGGACGAACACGACCGCGTTCACACCTTCGGTCTTCGACGTCACCAAGGTCGTCAAACGCGGCCAGCAGCATTCGATCTCCGTGGCGGTCAAGGGCCGCGACGCTCTGAAGACATCCGCGGGCAAGGACACCGTTCCGGTCGCGGCCGGGTGGTCGGGCAACACCGCGCAGGGAATTTTTCGCTCGGCGATGGTGCGGGTCTATCCCGACGTCTACATCAGCGATGCCTTCGTGCGCACCAGCGTTACCGACGATACGGTGGCCTACGACGTGTCGATCACCAACACGGGCAGCGCCAGCCAGCAAGTGACCTTGTCGGGAAGTCTGGCCTCGTGGAATTGCGAGGCGCTCACCTATCCCGCCCTCCCTTCCAGCACCGTCACGGTGGCGGCCGGCGCCACGCAAACGGCCACGGTGGGCCCCGTCAAGTGGGGGCTGGGGACGACGTCGTACTGGTGGCCCAACGTTCCCTACCAGCCCGGCTACAGGGCGAAGTTGCACTACCTGACCGCCAGCATCGCGGTCGGCGGAAAGGTCACGCACAGCAAGCAGATTCGTTTTGGCTTTCGCCAGGTCGAACAGAAGCGCGCCGATGCGTCGCATGTGTACTACTACCTGAACGGCACCCGGGTGAATTTTCGCGGCGACAATCTGCAAGGCGCCAACTATGACAGCATCAACAACGGGGGCCGGGGCGATGCCTACGACACCTTGCCAGGGTTCATGCCCCCGTCCGCGCAGAACCCAGGTTGGCCTCAAGCGGTCGCGAACTACCAGAGGCTGAACTACAACGTGAACCGCATTCACCAGGTTCCCGCCGCGCCGTACATGCTCGACGTCACCGACGAGCTGGGTCTGATGATCATCGACGAAACCGCGATTCGTGGCAGCGACAATGCCGCCGATTTCGTGGCCGGCCACGACAACATGGTGAATCACGCGAGCGCGCTGGTGTTGCGCGATCGGAACCACCCGTCTGTGATTCGTTGGAGTCAGTCCAACGAAGCCAACAACGTCAGCAACGATTCGGTGCAATTTGAACGGGACCTTTACACGGCGATGAACGCCTTGGATCCCACGCGGCCCATCAGCGCCGATTGCAGCGGAGCCAGCACCCCCTACGACGCCATCACCAACGCCAACTTCTCGACCTTCGCCCACTATCAGGGGGGATTCGGCGTCTACACCGAGCAGGTCGCCAGCCGGACGGACCGCCCCTTTGGGCAGGGCGAGTTCATCTGGTCGGCGGATAACACCCGCCAAGGGCTGGCGTGGTTCGGCACCGCGACCATGGCGATGCGCCGACAGAATGCGTCGGAGATCAGGCCCTATACATTGCTGTCGTCGTGGGCCAGCATCATTCCCGGCGTCACGCGCACCAGCATGACCATCGAACAGGGCGGCAATCCCGTGTTTGGCACGGATAATCTGCCCGACCCCTGGTCGAATCCGATCCTCATGCGCGTGCAACGCGCCTTCAGTCCGGTGCTGGTCGCCGATCAGGCCTACTGGGAAATGAACAAAAGCTCGAACAGCAACGGAGATTGGCCGACAACGATCCCGGCGCTGAGTAAGGGGGCCGTCAGCAACCGCACGCTGCTGATCTTCAATGACACCTTTGCGGGAACCGCCGTCACCGTGGTCTGGGAAGTTCATACGGACACGGCGACGGGAACCATCGCGTCGATGGGAATGCTGAATGTGGAGGTGCCGCTGGGATCAATGGTGACGCAGCCACTGTCGATCACAGCGCCGGCCACGGGATCCGAATGCTATCTGGTGCTGCGCGCGCAAAAGGACGGCGTCACGCTGTTCGAAGAGACCGAGGAGTCGTTCACGCTGAACTGAGGGACGCCAGGGGAAGGTCGGGCGAGGACGCAAACTTCGAGGGGACAGGGCCTTCAAGGCGGTTAGGGGTCGCACGTAAATTATATTGCCAAGTACAAGCAATTGTGATCTTCCGCGATGTGAGACGGAATGAAGAGTTGGAATCCGCGATCGTAACGAAGTATTCGGTCGTCGCCCCCGTGCTCAGCGAGCGTGCACGTCGTTTGTGGGCGGCGGCGGAATCTAGGCGATCGGCTACGGAGGTGATGCGGTCGTGTCTGCGGCGACGGGCCTGGCACGGGTAAGATTCGCAACGGTCGTCACATCACGCAGAACTGGCGCGGCAAGCCACTGCGAACATTCGAAACGGTCGTCGACCTGATCGCGAACACCAGCACGACCGCTGGCCTAGCGTCGACGCCAAACTTGACTCGCGAAAATACCGAACCGGCGTTGAGATCACGAAGGCACAGATGAGTAGCTTGGCGTTGCGCCGGCATGAGTTCCACGGCGAATGGAACTCCGACCTGCAACCCCGTGAGTTGAAAAGCTAATTTGGATCAAACGCCTGGCGTCCCCGTGCCCCCGTGCGGCGGGCATCGGAGCCCCCCGATGGCGGCCAAGCGCCACAGCCCCCGACTCGGCAGGTCTGAAAGTTTGGACCTTTCCGTGGGACAGCGTCACTGTCTCCCGATGATTGGGCGCCGTTCCGATTCGTGCACGTCATGGCGATGATGCCTCGCGCGGCGGCAACTTTGGCGATCGCAGCGATCGCCGCATGGTGCGTGGTCGGCTGTTCGAGGGAGGACGCCGGGCCTCTCGTGACGGGCTCTGGCGGAGCAGGCGGCGGCTCGATCGGGATCGGCGAATGCCAGGCGTGTGGCCCAGGGCTCGTTTGCGAGCGCGGCGCGACACCAGGCTGCGCCGACCCGGTCTGGGCGCAGTGGCCCATGTCGAACGCGCAGACGGATGTGGCGGCCGGGGCTCCGAACCCGGAGAGCTACACGGACAACTCCGACGGCACCGTGACCGACAATGTGACCTCGCTCGGGTGGCAACAGTCGGTGCCAACCAAGACGGTCACGCAGGCGGAGGCCCTCGCCTATTGCGCGAGCTTGAGCTTGGCGGGACACATGGACTGGCGCCTTCCGTCCTACGTCGAGCTCTTCTCGATCGTCGACCCGAGCACGTTCAATCCCAGCATCAATGGGTCGGTATTCCCGTCCACACCCGCGGATTATTCGTGGACGTCGACCCTGCACGCAGGGAGTTCCGACTATGCGTGGGCTGTCGATTTCACCAGCGGAGATCCCTTGAGCATCGTGGTGTCCTCGGCGAAGTACGTTCGCTGCGTGCGTTGAGTCTCGAGGTGTGCCATCGGAAGCTCAGCCAGACGACGAGCAGGCGCTCATTCACGCGGCGCCGTCGTGCCGGTCTCGCCAGCGTCGTGGTCGTCGTCGCTGGCCTGGCGATTGCGGTCGCAGGCGGCGCCGCTGCGCCCATCGGTCGCTACACGATCGACCACGGCGTTGTCACCGACCTGAAGACGAAGCTCACCTGGCAGCAGGCGACCCCGTCCACGACCTACACACAGGCCGCCGCCGCCAGCGCCTGCGCGACCCTGAGCTTGAACGGGGGAGGCTGGCGTCTGCCAACGGTCAAGGAGCTCGTCACACTCGTGGACGTCTCCGTGGCCTCGGGGCCGACCATCGATTCAACCGCGTTTCCAGAGACGCCGAGTGGTCCCTTTTGGTCCTCGACGCCGTCGGCCGAAGCCGCGGGCGTCGCATGGGCTGTTTACTTCTCCGGCGGCAATGCCTACAGCGACGAGGTCTCGAACTCGGACTACGTTCGCTGCGTGCGTTGATCGAGCTGTCGGGTCCCAGTGCAAGTCATGGAAGCGCCGGCGCCGGCGCCGGCGCCGACACCGGCCGAACCTCGATCGCGAGAGCCAGTGCAATCGTTCGTTGGGCAAATCCGGGCGTAGCTGCCGACCGTTCATTGCGGTGCGGGGCGTGCCCGGGCTGCCGGCGAAGCCTATGTTGAGTCCGACCCTTTCTGCCAATCACCTGACCCGGACGATTGAATTTCAATCAAATGCCCTACCCGACGATGGCCGCGATACGCGACCACGACCAGTAGGCCGCGAGCCCCCCGATGGCGTAGAGCGCGGGGCGGCGGGCGCGGCCGAGCCAGCGCTGCGTCAGGGGGATCCTCACGA
>JADGRB010000003.1 GCA_017881315.1 Pseudomonadota bacterium | reverse complement strand
TTAGATCGGGGATCCATGATGATTTGGTCGATGATCAGTTCTTGGGGGGTGCGGGCGGAGCGGGTTGGACCGACGGCGCGGCCGGTGCCGGCGCGGCCGGTGCGGGCGCGGCCGGTGCGGGCGCGGGAGGCGCAGGCGCAACATCCCCGGCGGGTGGCGCGGCGGTGGCGCCTGACCCGCGAGCCGGGCGGGCTGGAAGCTTGCCAGACGCTGGCGCTCCGTCGGAGGCCGGCGCCTTGCCGGGCGCCGGAGCTCCGTCGGGTGCGGGCGCGCCAGCGGGGGGAGTCCCCGCGGCCGCTTTTTTGGCGTCGTCGGCGGCCTTCTTGGCGGCGCGGGCGGTCTCGCGCTCCTGCTGCTTCTTGAGTCGGTCGAGCCGCTTCTCCTCTTTCTTGATCTTGTCCTGGGCCTCCGCGATGTAGCCCTCCGCCGGATCGGACACGGCCAGCGTCCCACCCATCATCTGCTTGTAGCGCTGCAGATACTGAATCGCGGTGTTCTCCTTGGCGAAAAGATCCATGTTCGGCATCTTGTCCGCGTCCAGGTAGAGGATGCCGAGGTTGAACACCGCGTCGGCATAATTGGGGAAGAGCTGTAGGGCCTTCTGATACTCGGCCTGCGCTTTTTCGTAATCCTTGTCGCCGCGGTAGGCATCGCCCAGGTTCAGGTGGCCCTTGGCGAATCCGGGCTGCAGCTGGGTCGCCTTCTCCAGCACGGGTTTGGCCTCGGTGTAGTTCTTGGCGGTTAGGTACTCGGCGCCCAGGTTGCTCCAGATGGCGGCGTCGTCCGGCTTGGCTTCCGCCGCCTGCTTGAAGAGCGCGATCGCCCCCGGCACGTTCTTGGAGTCGATCTCGAGGAACGCGAGCAGCTGGTAGATCTCCGACTTTTCGGCGTTGGAGGCGCCGTTGGCCTGCATCATCTCCCACAGCTTCTTCATCCACTCGTACTTGTGGAGCTTGTAGAAGGACTTGGCCATGATCAGCATGGCCGGCGTGTAGCGCTCGTTCTTGGTGAGCGCTGCCTTGGCGGCGGTCACCGCGTCGGGATAACGACCGGCCTTGAAGAGCTGCTCGGCCTGCTGGGTCTCGGCGGTCGGGATGACCGGCGGCGGCGGCTCGCGGCGGGCGTGCGCCGCCCGCGGGACGCTCAGGGTCGCCGTCGCCAGGGCCACCACCAAGAGACAACGCAACCCCCTGCCGAGTTCCCGCCTCATGGGTACTCCAGACCGACGCGCTCGTCCTTGATGAAGGGGAACTCGTCCGGCAGATACTTGGAGAGGTTCTCGCGGGCCTTCTTGACGTAGTCGTTGGTGACGCCGAGCTGCGAGGCGCGCGCCAGGGTGTCCCGCCAGCGCTTCTTGGCCTCGTCCTCGATGGGGGTGACGAACTGGTAGATGGCGTCCTTGTACTGCCCCTCGACGACGCCGCAGTCGTCGGGGTTCAGCTTGCAGGCCTGCTTGGCCAGCTTCTTTAGGTCGTCGGGGGGTGTGTCCGCGGCCTTGATCAGCTTCTGCGCGAACTCGTAGTAGACGTCGCCGGTACGCAGGAACGAGGCCAAGGTCCAGGTGGCGTCCTTGTAGTTCCAGATCTTCTGGTAGTCCTCGTTGAGCTGCTTGGCCTCACTGGTGAATGACTCGAAGACCTTCTTGATCTGCTCCGGCTTGGCGCCGAACTTCAGCTCCTTCTTCTGGAAGGCCTTGAACTTCTCCTCCATGATCAGGAAGTCGGCCTTGGCGGCGAAGCCGGCCGCCGGCGTCGCCGCCGGCAGCTTGCGGGAGATGAACTCGTCGCGCACCCGCTTGTAGGCGGCCAGGACGTCGTTCTTGTTGCGCGAGCTGCCTTCGGCGATGACCGCCAGCTTCATGTAGGCCTGGACGACGTACTCGCCGGCGGTCGCCTGCTTGTCGAAGTGCTTGATGAAGTCCTTGAGGCAGCCGACCTGCTTGCCCTGGTCGTGCGCCTTCTCGTAGGCGTTACAGGCGAAGAAGTAGGCCTGGGCGCTGTCCTGCGGCTTGTCGGTGATGGTCTCCGAGTATTTCTTGTAGAGCTCGGCCGCGCGCGGGTACTGCTGATCGTTGTCGAGGAGGGACGCCACCAACCCGAGGGCCTCCTTGCGGTGCTCGGACGCGGCGAACTTGGGATCCTGGGCGACGGTCAGGTAGCCCTTGACCGCCTGATCGAACTCGAAGAAGCGGTAGTGGTTCCGCGACGAGTTCCAGAGCGCCTCCTTGCCCCACTCCGAATCCGGGTAGTCCTGGTACAGGCGCTCGTAGCACTTGGTCGCCTGCCCGAACTGGAACAGCTTCTCGTAGATGACGCAGGCGTTGTTGAGCGCCGTCGGCGCGCCGGCATCCTTGGGATTCGCGTTCACGATGTCGATGAGGTCGAGGGCGAGGCCAGCGTCGAGCTCGGTCGAGATCTTGTTGGGCGTCGTGCCGGGCGGCGGCGCCTTTTCGCCCGGCTTGAGCGGGGGGGCCGCCGTGCCGGTGACGAGCGCGATGCCGCCCGATCCGGACTGGCACATCACCAGCTCCTTGTGGGTGCCCTTCTCCTCGTTCTCCATCGACAGCTGGAGGCGCTTGGTGATGATGGTGGTCTTGACCGACGACTTGATCTGGGCGATGCGAGACAGGTAGGCCTTGGCCTCCGGCGCCTTGCCGCAGGGTGATTCGCTGAACTGATCGACCACCGTGAGCAGCTTGCCGAGCGCGCAGTCCTTCTGCTCCTCGTCCTCGATGCCGTAGTCGATGAAGTAGGTCTGCAGGATCGCGTCGTAGGACTTGAAGCCGACGTCCGACTTGGTGCCGCAGTACTGGGTGGTGATGGCGCCGAGCCGCTCGCGGGCGGCCGCCCAGTCGCGATAGCGCAGCACGATGACCGCCGCCGCATACTTGAGATCCGGGGCGCGGTCGTTCTTGACGTTGGTGACGTACCAGTCGATCGCCTCCAGGTACTTTTTGTAGATGTCCGGCATCGGGGTGGCGACGACCGGCGGCTTGGTGTTCTTCTCGTCGGGGATGGGCGGGTCTTCGATCTTCTTCTGCTGCTTGAGATCGGCGATGATCTCCTCGTAGGCCTTGATCATCCGGAAGGCCGAGTCCTCCTGGAACCGGTTGTCGAGCACGGAGTCGCGAACGACCTTGTAGGCGGCGATGGCCTGGGTCAGCTGGCCCGAGTAGTAGAGGGCGTCGGCGTAGAACGCCGAGAACTCGTAGACCCGCTTGGAGTTCGGATAAACCGTCAGGTACTTCTCGTAGAGCTCGGCCGCCGTGGCGTACTCCTTCTTGCACTCCTGGAGCTTGGCGGTGTCCTTCTGGTTCTCCAGCCACTTGGTCTTGCAGGCCTGCGCCTGGGCGTGGACGTTGGTGGCCGCCGTGAGCAGCGCGTCCTCGGCCAGCTCCTGGGCGGCGGCCAGCGCATCCGGGTTGTCGCGGTTGTGGTTGTACCAGTCGCTCCCCTTGGTGTAGTTGCGGCCCAGCGCCTCCCGCGCGATCGCCGCCGCGACGAGGTTACGGTCCTTCTCGTAGGCGTGGATGATCCGGTCCTGCACCTTGGGCGCGTCGACGTAGTAGGGCCACTTGGAGAGCAGCGTCTTGTAGACCGCGATCGCGTCCTGGTATTTCGTCTGATCGAAGTAGATGTCGCCCAGGCGCTGGAACACCTCGCGCACGTGGGGCTCGGCCTCGCGCCCCTTGTAAAAGTCGAGCGCGCGCTGCAGGCCGTTGATCGGATCGGGCGCCCCGTCGCCGTCCCAGTCGGGCTCGGCGAAGCTGACGCCCAGGTACTGGACCGCCTCGGGACGCAGGTCTGAGCCCACCTTCTGCCCCGCCGCCGTGCGCGCGTCGGCGTACTTGACCAGGTTGTCGAACTCGCGAACCGCCTCCGGGAAGCGGTTGTCGCGGTAGTACGACCAGGCCAGCTTGTAGAGCGCGCGGTCGTAGTAGGGCGAATCCTTGAAGGTGAGCACCTTGCGAAACGCCGCGATGGCGAGCCGCAGCTCGTTCGGGTTGTCGAAGTGAAACTCGCCGATCCGCGTCCAGGCCTCGGGGATGAACTTCGAATCCTTGCGCACGGGCGTGCAGCTCTTGTAGGCCTCGTCGTCGCCGCCGGGCGATCGCTGACCGGAGCGGACCTGCAGCGGGGGGGCGGGCGGCGGCGTGTCGAGCGGCTTGTACTTGTTCGCGCAGACCAGCGCCAGCAGCGCCTGCTTGGCCTGGACGTCCTCGCCCATCTCGCCCAGGCAGAAGCCGAGCAGGTAGTAGGTGGCGTCCAGGAACCTGTAGGTGGGGAACTCGGTGAGCAGGCGCCGGTAGAGGTTGATGGTCGGCGTGTAGTCGACCCGCGGCGGCGGCGCGGTCGGCGGATTCGGGCTGTCGATCATCTTCTTGTACGCCTCGTCGGCGTCCAGGAATTCCTCGGCAGACTTCTCGTAGTAGAGCTCGGCCAGCCGGAACATCGCGTCCGGCGTCCAGCGCTTGTCGTTGGGATACTTGAGGAGGAACGCCTCGAACATCGCGATCGCGTCGCGGCGCCGGTCGCGGGCGTCGCGGTCGTTCATGTCGATCTGCGAGTCGTACTTGGCGTTAACTTCCTTGATTCGATCCAGGTAGGTGCGCTTCAGGATCTGGCGCGCGGTCCCCCGGTATTCGGTGACCATGTCGGCGAAGCGCTGCACGTCCTTCGCCATGTCGTCGAGCAGCCGCGGATCGACGGCTGTCCCGCGCGCGATGGCTCCGCTCGGACCGGTGGCGGCCGCGCGGGCACGGCCCGAGGATCCCCCCCAGGCCAGCGAGGCTGCCAGCGCGAGGGCCGCCATGCGGCCGGCGAGCGACGGACGGCCCATCACTTGTCCTCCTCCAGAACCTTACGAAAATCCTCGTCGAGCGCCTTGAGCTCCAGGTTCTTGAGGCTGGTGAGCTTGGTGACGGCCTGGGTCTTCTGATCCTTGAGGCCCCACGAAACGTCGATGATGCCGACGTCGGAACGAACCACCAGATCGTAGAACTTCTCCGCGACCCGGGTGAACATCGCCTGGGCCAGACCGCCGCCGAGAGCCTTCGATTCGTCCAGCACCGAGCCGAGCTTCTCGCCTGCCAGGGCCAGCTGCTCCTTCGCGCCCGACAGATAGCGGGTCACGGTCGCGATCCGCACACCGACCTGACCTTCGACGCGCTTGTCGAAGGCGTTGAGCTGGACGTCGATGGCGTCGCAGCGCGCGAGCAGGTCGTAGATCCGGTCGACCTGCGCCCGATCGGCGCCGCCGAGGCGCGCCGCGGCTTGCCGCTCGATGGCGAGCTCCTTGCTCAAGACCTCCGAGAGCTTCTGGGCTGTCTCGTGCTCGGCCTGATCGGCGGAGCCGGAGCTGGCCGCGTCGTGGGTCGCGTCCGCGATCTCCTCGCGCAGCTTGTCGTGCATGGCGCGCAGCTCGTCGATCGCCGTCCGCATGTCGCGCACGGGCCCTTCGATGTCCTCCGGGCGGATCTTCTGCTCGGAGCGCGAGACCCGATAGTACTGCTCGACCGCGACCAGCTGGGCCTCGAGGGCCTGGATCTCGACGTTCATCTCCGAGACCTGACGATCGAGCTCCCCGAACTGCCCCTTCATCGTGCGCTCGTGCGCCTTGACCCCCTCGTCGGTGGTGGGCCGATTCGTCTGTCGCTCGTAACCGTCGCGCTCGATCGCCAGATGATCGAGCTGCTTCCTCTCTTCGGCGGTCAGGACCGAGTCGATGATCGCGCGAATCTTCCGCACGAACTTCTCGCGGGTCTCCACCACCAGGTTGGTCATCTCGATGGCCTTGGTCCGCGCCGAAGCCAGATCGGGAAAGATCCCGACGCGCCCGCTCCCCTGCATGACGTGCTCGATCCGTTCAACCAACTTTTGGCTGTCGGCGAGATCGCGCTGCATCTCGCCCACGTCGGTCGCGAGCGTCATCATGCGGGCGACGTCGGGCTCGGACTTCACCCACTTCGCGGCCGTGGGCGGCACGAAGGCACCGATGTCGAACTTGTCGAGGCTCTTGCCGACCAGCGAATCGAAGTAGGCCGGGTCGGTCTGAGACTTCACGATCACCTGCTGGAGCTGGCGGTGAATCGGCTCGAACTCGTCCCGGACCTTGCTGAACTCGTCGCTGGCCAGGTAGAAATTGCTCATCCGCAGCTGGAGGTTCCCCTCGAGCAGCCGCAGGTCGGGCGCATCGGCCGTGTCGGGATCGTAGAGCAAGAGCAGATTCACCGACCGATAGGCCCGCTGCCAATCCTTGGCCTTGATGTACGTCCAGGCCTGCTCGCGCAGCGCCTCCGACCAGTAGGTCGATTGCCGCCCGATCGACGAGTAGGCCTCGATCGCTTTGTCGAACTGCGACCGCTCGTAGTAGATGCGCGCGATGGCGAGACGCGCCAGGTCCTGGATGTCCTTGCCGGTATCGTCGGGCGCCTGCTGCTTGAGCAGGTCGTCGAACGACTTGGTCGCACCGGCCAGATCGCCGCGCTTGACCTGCAGGGTCGCCAGGAAATAACGGGCCTGAAAGTAGTAGGGATTGGTCGCGGGGATCGACGAGAACACCATCGACGCGTCGTCGAGCCGGCCGCGGAAGAAGTAGTACTTGCCTCGGACGTAGGGGACGGTCGGCTCCATCGCGGAGGCCGGCACGTTCTGCAGGCGGGTCAGGTAGCTGTCGACGTTATCGTAGTCGCCCGTGTGCAGCGCGACCTCGACCAGGCGCTGCAGGGCCTGCTGCTCGGACTTGGAGCCGGTGTTCTTGGCGACCGCCTCCACCAGATAGTGGCGGGCCGAATAGAAATCACGTGCCTGGAAGAGCGCCTCGCCCAGCAGAAAGAGCGCGTCGTCGTAAGCTCGCGAGTTGGGATACTTCTCGACGACGTCGAGCGCCATCGTGGCCGCTTCGTCGTAGTTCTTGATGCTGAGCTGGACCTGCGCGTCGAGCACCCGGCGATCGGCGGCGTCCGGCGTGGGCGGCGGCGTCTCCCTGAACTCGAGGGCCATCGTGTGGACGCGCAGATCGAGGTCGATCAGCTTCTTTACGTAATCGTCCACCTCATCCGCGCGTGCCCGCGAACCGAAGAGACCCACCGCACCGAGCGTTAGCGCGGCGACTAAGACCTGCGCCTGTTTCATCGACCCTGCTTGGTTACTTCTTCGCCGCCGCAGTCGCCCCACCCTCGCCAGCCGAGATGACGTTCACGCGGAAGTCCACCGCCGGCTTGTCCGAAAGCTGTGTGGTGATGTTTCCTTTTTCGTACCCGACCACCGTGATGTTGGTGGTCTTCGAATCCCCGGCCACGAAGGTGTGGCTGGACTTGACGTTGAATTTGTAGCCCTTGAGGTAGCTGAACACGCCGAAGCCGTTCCCCTGGTAGGTCAGGGCGACCGACAGCGTGTGCGATCCGGGCTGGATGGCGCCGTTGTAGACGTCGAAGTCCTGCATCTCGGCCAGCGCGCCGGTGTCGTCCGCCTTGGCGAAGATCTGGACACCGTCGAGCGCGTAGGCCGCCTTGATCAGCTTGAAGGAGCTGCCCATCTCGTTCTTGTGGTGGATGATCGCCCGGGAGGCGCCGATCACGCCGCCCAGGACCGTCTCCTTGAGGAGGTTGAGGCGGGCCTTGGTCCGAAAGATCTGCTCCTTGAGCTCGTTGACGTTCTTCTCGAGCGAGCGGAGGCGAACGGTGTAGGCACCCGGATCGGCGCCGGCGCCAGCGCCGCCACCGGGAGCCGGCGGCGTCGCCGCCGCGGCGTCAGCGGGCGCGGGCGGCGCGGCCGATGGTGCGGGCGGAGGTGACGGCGTGGCGGACGCGGCAGGCGGCGGAGTCTGCGCGTGCGCTGAAGCGCCCAACGCCCCTAAGAGCGCCACTACCCCCAGGGCGCGGAACGCCCCACGCGAAAGAACTGTCCGCAGCGATGTCATGTCGTAACTCCGTCAGGCGATTGAAGGGGCGTATGGAGAGGGCCGAAGTGCGGAGCAGCAATGAAGCCGATGTTCTATATCAGGACCCGCAAGTGCGGTCAATCTTCGGCTTTTCCGCGTTTTCCACAACCGACTTCCGACTTCCGGCTTCCTTCCGCCTTCCGACCCGACTTCCGACTTCCGAACGTCCGATCCGCTGGTCCGTCCCCCCCAAACCGGCCGCGCGAGGCACGGCGGGGAGCTCAAGCCGCCCGCGTGCGGCGTCCAGCCCGCTCGGGCTCGGGTGGACTGGCGGGGCCACGCGCCCGAAGCGCCTTCCAGATCGCTTCGAGAAGCTCGGGGGTCCCCTCGCCGGTCGCGGCGCTGATCGCGTGCAGGACCACCCCGCGCTTCGCGAAGGTTCGCGCGAGCTGCTTGGCGCGTTGGCGGACCTCGGGCAGATCGATCTTGTTCAGCACCACGATCTGGGGGCGCGCCGCGAGGTCCGCATCGTAGAGCGCCAGCTCGCGGTTCATGGTGTCGAAGTCGCGGAGGGGGGTGCGGGCGCTCCCGCCCTCCGGACCGCCGTCTGCGGCCGCATCGAGGAGATGGACCAGCAGACGGGTCCGTTCGAGGTGGCGCAGGAACCGGTCGCCCAGCCCCGCGCCCGCGTGCGCCCCCTCGATGAGCCCGGGGATGTCGGCGACGACAAAGCTCCGCTCGTCTGAAAGACCGACGGTGCCGAGGTTCGGAACCAGCGTCGTGAAGGGATAGTCGGCGATCTTGGGGCGGGCCGCCGAGATGCGCGCGATGAGCGAGGACTTGCCGACGTTGGGGAAGCCGAGCAGCCCCACGTCGGCCAGCAGCTTGAGCTCGAGCCGGATCGTCCGCTCTTCGGCCGGCGTACCGGGCTCCGAGCGGCGGGGCGCGCGATCGGTCGAGGAGGCGAAGTGCATGTTCCCGCGCCCCCCCTTGCCCCCCTGCGCGGCCACGAAGCGCTCGCCGTGCGTGCGCAGATCGCCGATCAGCGCCCCGCTGGTCGCGTCGAAGACCTGCGTGCCGGGCGGGACCCGCAGGATCACGTCTGCACCCGCGTGGCCGTACCGATCCTTGTTGGCGCCGGACTCGCCGGCGGGCGCCGCGAACTCACTCTTGTAGCGAAAATCGAGCAGGGTCGAGAGCCCCTCGTCGACCACCAGCACCACGCTGCCGCCGTCGCCGCCGTCACCGCCGGAGGGGCCGCCCTTGGGGACAAACTTCTCGCGCCGAAACGCGACCGCGCCCTTGCCGCCGTCGCCCGCGCGCAGGCGAATGGTCACCTCATCGACGAAATGCATGCGCGCCGACCCTCACGCGCCTCGGGCGAAACCAGCGCGCTTAGGCGCTGGCCGCCGGCGTCACGTCGGCCGGCGCCGCCACGATGCTGACCACCGTGCGCGGGCCCGACTTGACGTACTTGACCTCGCCGGCCTTGAGCGCGAACAGCGTGAAGTCCCGCCCCATGCCGACGTTCCGGCCCGGGTGGACGACCGTCCCGACCTGACGGACCAGGATGTTGCCGGCCAGCACGACCTGCCCGGCGTGGCGCTTGATGCCCCGCCGCTGCGACTGCGAATCGCGGCCGTTGCGGGAGCTGCCTTGGCCTTTCTTGTGTGCCATGGCTAGGCCTTCGATCCTACGCTGCCTGCGCTGCCAGCCGTGGCCACGCCGGCATTGATCGCGGTGATCTTGAGCGAGGTGAACGGCTGGCGGTGGCCCGCCTTGCGGCGATAGCTCTTCCGTCGCTTGTACTTGAAGATGATGATCTTCTTGCCCAGGCCCTGCTCGAGGATCTCAGCCTCGACGGTGACGCCCGCGACGGTCGGCTTTCCCACCTGAACGCCCCCGCCGTCGTCTGCGAAGAGCAGCGGCCCGAACGTCACCTTGGTGCCGGCCGGCCCCACCAGCTTCTCCACGCGCAGGGTCTCCCCCTCGCTCACGCGGTATTGTTTTCCTCCAGAAGCGATCACGGCGTACATCGAACTTGGGCCTCCCAGGCGAAGCGGCGTAGTCTAGGGAACGCCGGCCCGCTGTCAAGGGATCAGGACGAGGCGGGGCCCAAAAGACGCCGGAGGATGTCGTTGATGGCCTTGGGGTTCCCCTTGCCGCCGGTCTCCTTCATGACCGCGCCGACGAAGAAACCGATCAGCTTCGGATTGTTGTGAACCCGGGCCACCTCTTCGGGATGGGCGGCGACGATGCGCTGGCAGATCGCCTCGAGCGCGGAGCTGTCAGAGACCTGAGCGAGCCCCTCTGCTTTGACGATCTCGCCCGCCGTGCGCCGCTCGGTCCACATGCGCGCGAATACATCCTTCGCAAGCTTGCCGGAGAGCGTCCCGTCTTCCACCAGCTTGACCAGTTCCGCGAGCGCGGGCGGCGGGACCGGCAGATCGGCGTCGCCCAGCCGGCGCGGGTCGGCGGCGCGCGCCAGCACCTCGTTGATGAGCCAGTTGGCGGCCCGCTTGGGCGGCGCGCCGGCCGAGACGACGGCATCGAAGTAGCTGGCGATCTCGTGATCGGCGACCAGCACCCCCGCGTCCTGCGGCGACAGGCCGACCGAACCGGTGTAGCGGGCGAAGCGATCTTCGGGAAGCTCGGGGAGGCTTCCGCGAAACGCCGCCAGCTCCGCCTCGGTCACCACCAGCGGCGGCAGATCGGGCTCGGGGAAGTAGCGGTAGTCGTGCGCGCTCTCCTTCGAGCGCATCGACTGCGTCACGCCCCGGGCGGGGTCCCACAGGCGGGTCTCCTGCGCGACGCGCTCCCCGCGATCGAGGATCGTCGCCTGACGCTTGATCTCGTGCTCGATCGCGTCGCGCACGTTCTTGAACGAGTTCATGTTCTTGATCTCCGCCTTGGTGCCATAGGCGGCGGCGCCGCGAATTCGCAAGGAGACGTTGGCGTCGCAGCGGAGCGATCCCTCTTCCATGTTCCCGTCGCCGATGCCGAGGTAACGGACCAGCGCCCGGACCGCCCGGACGTATTCGGCGGCCTCCTCGGCCGAGCGAATGTCGGGCTCGCTCACGATCTCGCAGAGCGGAACCCCGGCGCGGTTGTAGTCGACGAAGCTGACCCCGGCGGCGGCGTGGATGTTTTTCCCCGTGTCCTCTTCGAGGTGGATGCGCGTGAGCGCGACGCTGCGGAGCTCGCCGTGCAGGCGAAATTTGATGGCGCCCCCGTCGCAGATCGGCTCGTCGAACTGCGAGATCTGAAATCCCTTGGGCAGGTCCGCGTAGAAGAAGTGCTTGCGCGCGAAGCGACAGCGCGTGCGGATCGTGCATCCGGCCGCCAGACCGAGGCGCACGGCCGAATCGACGGCGGCGCGGTTCAAGACCGGCAGCGTGCCGGGCAGGCCGAGGCAGACCGGATCGGTGTGGGAGTTCGGATCGCCGCCGAACGCGGCCGATGACCAGGAAAAGATCTTCGACCTGGTGGCGAGCTGGACGTGAACCTCGAGCCCGATGACCACCTCATAGTCGTTGACGCTCACGGCGCCGCATCCGGGGGAAGTTGTTGGTGCCAGTCGGTGCGGGCCTCGAAGGCGCCCGCGACGCGGAAGCAGATCTCCTCGCCCAGCGCCGGCCCGATGGTCTGAAGACCGATCGGCAACCCCGCCCGGGTGAGCCCGCAGGGTTGCGAGAGCGCCGGGATCCCCGCCAGGTCCGGCGCCACCGTGTAGACGTCGGCCAGGTACATCTGCAGCGGGTCCGCCGACCGCTCGCCGAATTTGAACGCCGGCACCGGCGAGGTCGGCGTCACGATCGCGTCGCAGCCGGCGAAGGCGGCCGAGAAATCGTCGGCGATCTTGCGCCGCGCGCGCAAGGCCTTGCCGTAGTAGGCCTCGTAGTAACCGGCGCGCAGGACGTAGGCGCCCAGCATGATGCGCCGCTTGGGCTCGGCGCCGAACCCTTCGCCGCGCGTCTTGGCGTAAAGCTCGTCCAGCGAGCGCGCCTGCGCGGTACGGTGTCCGTAGCGAACCCCGTCGAAGCGCGCGAGGTTCGAGGACGCCTCGGCGGTGCAGATGAGGTAGTAGGTCGCGATCGCGTACTTGGTGTGCGGCAGCGACACCGGAACGATCTTCGCCCCGGCCCGGGCCAGCTCGTCGATCGCCGCGCGCACCGAGGTCTCGACCTCGGGGTCCATCCCGGCTTGAAAATATTCGGTCGGCACCCCGAGACGAACGCCGGCCAGGCCCGCGGCCCCGGCGCGCGCGGCCTGGCGATAGGCACCCACCGGCTGCGGGATCGAGGTCGCGTCGAGCGGGTCGGGACCCGCCATCACCTCCAGCAGGGCGGCCGCGTCCTCGACGGTGCGCCCAAACGGCCCCGGGTGATCGAGCGACGACGCGAAGGCGATGACGCCGTACCGCGAGACCCGTCCATAGGTCGGCTTCATTCCGACCACGCCGCACAGCGCGGCCGGCTGTCGGATCGAGCCGCCGGTGTCGGTGCCGGTCGCGCCCGCGCAGAGCGACGCGGCCACCGCCGCTGCCGACCCGCCCGACGATCCGCCCGGCACGTGCGCGGGCGACCAGGGGTTGCGCGTGGGCCCGGCGGAGCTGTTCTCCGTCGAGGAGCCCATCGCGAACTCGTCCATGTTGAGCTTGCCCAGCGAGACCGCACCGGCAGCGCCGAGGCGCGTGGTCGCGGTCGATTCGTAGGGCGGAACGAAGCCGCGCAGGATCTTCGAGGCGCAGGTGGTCTCGACCCCGCGGGTACAGAAGATGTCCTTGATGCCGAGCGGAACGCCGGCCAGCGGGCCCGGGTCCCGCCCGGCCTTCTGGGCGGCGTCGACCGCGTCGGCCTGCCGCCGGGCGCCGGCCGCGTCGACCAGCAGGTAGCAGCCGAGCGCCGGGTCGAGTCGCGCGATCCTGTCGAGGTACCGATCGACGACGTCACGGGCCCGCCATTTGCCGGCGCGAACGCCGTCCGCGAGCGCCACCGCGCTCGCGCCACGCACGTCGATCACCGGCCCACCGTCACGACTCGTCCTCGGGGGCGCCCGCCACCGGGACGATGCGCGGCACTTCGAAGAAGCTCCCCTCGCGCCGCGGTGCGTTCGCCAGCGCCTCTTCCACCGACAGCGAGGGCGCAACCCGATCGGCCCGCAGGGGACAATCGAACGGCACCGCGTGCGTCATCGGCTCCACGTCGGTGGTGTCGAGCGCCCTCAACGCGTCGACGTAGTCGAGGATCGCGGCCAGATCCCCGGTCATGCGCGCCACCTCTTCCTCGGAGAGCTGGAGGCGAGCCAGCGTCGCCAGCTCGCGCACTTCTTCGGGACCGATCCGGGCCATGCGAACTCCATTTCCATATCATGATTTTCCCTACCGATTGGCGAGTTGCCGCCGTCAACGTTATAGTGTTGAGTCCCGGTCCGACGTTCATGCCCAGCTCCCGCGTCGAAATTCGCGCTCGTGCCATGGCTGCGCTCGTCGCGGCCGGGCTGCTGGCGGCCGGCTGCGACGGTGGCGGGCACACGCCCGACGCCCAGACGGCCATCAGCGCCACTTCGGCGGAGCTTTCGATCCGCTTCGACGTCACCGGGGAAAAGCCGCCCACGGTCTCGGTGCTCGGATTTCGTGCCGCGACCTCCGGGCCCGACGGCGAGGACGTGCTGGGGCTCGTCGATCCGCTCTCGGCGGCGGCGCCCGATCAGGGATGCGCGCTGCGCGACGTGGACGAGGCGACCAGCGCCCTCGGCGCCCGCGGCAGCTCGATCGATCTCGAGGAGCTGAGCGGCGTCGGCGTCGGCTTCGGTGCCAGCGATCCGACGTTGCCGCTCGTGCGCCCGTTCCCCCGGGTTTTTCCGGACGTGGCGGGCGTGGTGGGCGGGGTGGTCGCCGAGGCCGGCCCCCAGCCGCTCGCGACGATGCCCGAGCACGTCAACCTCTACAGCGCCGACTCGGAGCTGGCGATCGCCGAGCTGTCGGTGCCAGCGTTGCCGCACCTCACGACCATCAATGGGGTCGCGCCGACCGCGGGCGCTCGGGTCGAAACCGGCGCCGGACTGGCTCTGTCGCTGGGCGCCGCCGCCGGCGCCATCGTCGAGCTCCGGCCGTTCGGCGCGACGGTCGCCGTGACCTGCACGGTGCCGACCAACGCCTCGACGGAGGCGATCGTGGTCATCCCCCGCGCGCTGCTGGTCCACCTGCTGCACACGCGATCGGGCGCGCCCAACGGCGTCGCGGCGTCGATCGAGGTGGCGCGCCGGATACGGGTCCGGGAGCCGCTGACGGCGGGGGGCGCTCGGGTCTCGGTCGAGGTCCGCTCGGCCCTGGCGCTGGAGCTGCGCCCGTGAGCCCCGGGCCCGCCGGTCGCGACACGCGCAAGAATCCGCGCGTCGATCTGGAGCTCGCGGTGCTGGTTTCAGACGCCGCGAAGAAGGTCCGCAAGCCGATCCGCTTCTCCACCACCGACGTCTCCTGCGGCGGCACCTTCCTGCGCGCGGACGTCCTCTTCGAGGTGGGCGAGGTGCTGCTGATCGAGTTCGACCTCCCCGGCGGGCGCCACATCCGCACGCAGAGCCGGGTGGTGCGTGTCGCGCGCGGCGGTCAAAAGGACAAGTTCCCCGGGATGGGTCTCGAGTTCCTCGACCTCTCCACGGACGACCGCGCGGCGATCCACGCCCGCATCTCCTAGAAAGAGGATCCGAGCGATGGCCGAGACGCTGGAAGAGCTGACCTACGACTACGAGGACGAAGGAACGCTGGTTCGGAAGCAGATCGACAAGGCGGTCCTGACCAAGGGGAGCTGGGCGACGGTGATGTTTCTGTTCCAGGAGCTCGACCGGGCCAAAGGAAAGTTTCGGCCGCCCAAGATGGCCATCGTCCGCTTCAAGAAATCGAAGGGGACCTATCGCAAGCAGTCGTCGTTCAACATCTCGAACGAGAAGCAGGCGCGCCAGATCGTCGAGGTGTTCGAGGGCTGGTATCCCAAAATCTCGGAGATCGCGGCGGCGCTCGGCGAGGCCGACGACGCGCCCGGCGAAACCGACGATGCGCCCGGCGACGACGCGGACGGTAGCGACTGACCCCCATCGCCGTCCTCGTCAACCCGCGCTCGCGCGCCAATCGACGCAACCCGCGCCTGGCGGCGGAGTTCCAGGCGCTCCTCGGCGCCGAGGGGCGGGTGCTCGCGCCCAAGACGCTCGACGAGCTGGCCGAGGCCGCGGCCGCCCTGCGCGCGAGCCCGCCGTCGGTGATCGCCATTCACGGCGGGGACGGCACTCTGCATCGGGCGGTCACCGCCCTCGGGGTGGCCTTCGGCGCCGAACCCATTCCGCCGCTGGCGGTTCTGTGCGGTGGCACGATGAACGTGGTGGCGGCGTCGCTGGGCATCCGCGAACGCCCGATGACGTTCCTGGGATCGGTCGTCGAGACGGCGCGAAGCCGGCGTCCGCTCGAAACGCTGCAGCGGAGGTGCCTGCGCATCGGCGACGCGCTGGGCTTCATCTTCGGCAACGGCCTGATGGCGAACTTCCTGGGCGAGTACTACGGAACCGGTCGGTATGGCCCGGCGCGCGCCGCCTGGCTGCTCCTGCGTGGATTCGGCTCCTCGCTCTTCGGAGGTCCGTTCATCCGCCGCCTGTTTCGTAGGTTCGAAGGGACGATCCGGATCGACGGCGAGCTGCTCGACCGAACGTCGTTCGTCGGGGTCGGCGCGGCGACCGTGCGCGAGGTGGGGCTTGGGTTCAAGCTCAACCACCGCGCCGACGACGATCTAGAGCGCTTCGGCGTGCTCGCCATCCACGGCGCGCCGCTGTCGCTGATTCCGGATCTGTGGGCGGTCCACGCCGGCCGTGGCATCGCACCCACCCGCGCCTTCAGCGCCGTCGCCTCCCGGCTGGAGGTGGTCCCCAAGAACCGTGAGAGCGGCGGCGACGGCAGCATGGCCTACACGATCGACGGCGATCTCTACCGGGGCGAAGGCCCGCTCTGCATCTCGGTCGGGCCGACGATCACGTTCGTCAAGCCCGTCTCCGCGTTGATCGCCTCGCCACGGAAGGATACGATGGAGAAACTTCGATGAGCTCGTCGTTTCCGCTGGACGGCATGCGCGTGCGATTCGCGGGCGAGTCGAACGTGGGGATGAAACGCGCCCACAACGAGGACGCGTTCTACCTGCCCGAGACCGAGCGCCTCGCGATCGTCGCCGACGGCATGGGCGGGCACGCCTCCGGCGAGGTGGCCAGCCGGATGGCGGTCGAGACCATCGTCGGGTTCTTCAAGGCGACCCAGGAGGACCAGCAGCTCACCTGGCCCTTCAAGATGGATCACGGCAACCGCTACGACACCAACCGCATGGTCACGGCCATCAAGCTGGCGAACCTCAAGATCCACGAGCAGGCGCAGAAAGATCCGCGCTGCCACGGCATGGGGACCACCGTGGTCTCGACGCTGTTCATCGACCGCGCGCTCGTGATCGGGCACGTCGGCGACAGCCGCCTCTACCGCTGGCGGGACGGCGTCTTGAAGCAGATGACCGAGGACCACTCGCTGCTCAACGACTACATCAAGATGAAGAACCTCTCGGCCGACGAGATCGCGTCGTTCCCGCACAAGAACGTGATCGTCCGGGCGCTCGGCATGAAGGACACCGTGCAGGTCGACGTCCTGGTCGACGCGCCGGCGCTGGGGGATCTATACCTGCTCTGCTCGGACGGTCTGTCCGGGATGATCAAGGACGAGGAGATCTCGGCGATGGCAGCGGGCGAGCAGGATCTCGACGCCCTGTGCGAGAAGCTGATCGCGGCCGCCAACAAGAACGGCGGCCTCGACAACATCACCGTCGTCGCGATCCGGGTCGAAAAGGGTTAGGGGATCTCGACGATCTGGGCTGGTGTCGCGATCGCGTCGCCGAGCTCGATCCCCGGGCCGACGCTGGCGCCCGACCAGATCACCGCGCGCCGGACCTGCGCGCCGGCCGCGATACGGGCGCCCGATCCCACCACCACGTCGGGACCGACCGTGGCGCCGGCGGCGATGACCGCGCCGGCTTCGATCCGAACGGGCGAGATGATCTGCGCGGAGGGGGCGATCTCGGCCGCCCGGTCGACGCCGACCAGCGGGCCCGGCGGATCGCGCACCAGCTCCGGATCGCGCAGGAGAGCCAGATTGCCCGCGAGATAGCGCTCCGGCGTCGAATGTTCGGCGAAGTAGCCGCCGAGCGTCACCGCGCGGATCGTCTCGCCGGCGAGCAGCGCCGGGAGGTAGGCGTCGCGGATGACGTCGCAAAAAACCGGTTGCAAGCGAGCGAGGAGCGCCGGCTCCAGCAGATGCACGCCGGTAAACATCCGAAGGGTCACCGGGCCTTCCGGCGGACGTGGCGAATGAACGTCGAGCATGCTGACCACCCGCCCGCCGGCGTCGACGCCGATCGCGCCCCAGCGCTGGGGCTCGGGATCGTCACGCAAGAGCATGGTCGCGACCGCGTCGCCCGCCCCGTGCGCGGCGACGAGCGCGGACAGATCCAGGTCGGCGACCACCTTGGCGTTCATGACCAGGAGCGGACCGGGCGCGAACAGTGCCCGGGCTCTGGCGAGGCCGCCGCCGGTCCCGAGCAGCTCTCCCTCGACGGAGTAAGCGATCTCGATGCCCAGCGCCCGCCCGTCGCCGAGCACGGCCTGCACCAGATCACCTCGGTGGAAGACGTTGACGACCGCGCGGGTGGCGCCGGCCCGGGCGGCCGCGTGGAGCCCGAAGCGGATCGCCGGATAGCCGCAGATCGGCACCAGCGGCTTGGGAAGCGCCAGACCGAGCGCGCCCAGACGGGTCGAGCGACCGGCAGCCAAAAGCATCACGTTCATGAAGGCCCGCGATCATGGTATGCGATCGGCATGAAGATTTGCGTCATCGGCACCGGCTATGTCGGGCTCGTGGCGGGCGCCGGCTTCGCCGACATGGGAAACGATGTCGTCTGTTGCGATGTGGACGTCCAGAAGATCGAAGGCCTCAGGCGCGGCCTCATGCCGATCTACGAGCCGGGCCTCGACAAGCTCGTGATGCTCAACGCGGCCGAGGGCCGCCTCACCTTCACCACGGAAGTGGCCCGCGGCGTCGCCGGGGCCGAGGTGGTCCTGCTGGCGGTGGGAACGCCGCCGGGACCAGACGGCTCCGCCGATCTCTCCTTCATCCTGAAGGCGGCCGAGCAGGTGGGGGCCGCGCTCACGGGGTGGGCCGTGGTCGTCACGAAGTCGACCGTTCCCGTCGGCACCGGCGACAAGATCGAGGCCGTCATCAAGAAGGTGGCCAAGCACGAGTTCGCGGTGACCTCGAACCCCGAGTTCTTGAAGGAGGGCGACGCGGTCAACGATTTCATGAAGCCGGATCGGGTGGTGGTGGGAACCGACGACAAGCGCGCCGTCGACACCCTTCGCGCGCTCTACGCCCCCTTCACGCGCACGACCGATCGGATGCTGGTGATGGACCGGCGCTCCGCGGAGCTCACCAAGTACGCCGCCAACTCGATGCTGGCAACGCGCATCTCGTTCATGAACGACCTCGCCAACCTCTGCGAGCTGCTGGGCGCCGACATCGAGCTGGTGCGCAAGGGGATGGGCTCGGACGCCCGCATCGGTCCGAAATTCCTGTACGCGGGACCCGGATTCGGGGGGAGCTGCTTCCCCAAGGATCTGCGGGCCGCCATCAGCACCGGACGCGAGGTCGGCTACAAGCTCGAGGTCCTGGACGCCGTGGTGGCCGTCAACGAGCGGCAGAAGCAGCGCCTCGGCGAGAAGGTCGTCGCGCACTTCGGTGGGGACCTCAGCGGCAAGCGCATCGCCATCTGGGGGCTGGCGTTCAAACCGGGCACCGACGACATCCGCGAGGCGCCGGCGCTGGTGCTCATCGAGCGGTTGCTGGCGGCCGGCGCGATCGTATCGGCCACCGATCCCGTTGCGATCGAAGCCGTGCGCAAGCAGCTCGGCGATCGGATCAAATACGAGGAGTCACACTACGAATGCGCGCAAGGCGCCGACGCGCTGGCGCTGGTCACCGAATGGAACGAGTTCCGGCGCCCGTCCTTCGAACGTCTCAAATCGATCATGCGACAGCCGGTGCTGTTCGATGGCCGCAACGTCTGGAATCCAGCCGAGCTGCGCACCGCCGGCTTCACCTACTACGGAATCGGCCGCGGTAAGGACGTGTCGATTTAATCGGGACCCTGAAAGGGTCCCGCGCCCCCCGCGATGAGCTTCGACGGCAAAGCCGTCTACGCTCGACGCGTTAGCCGGCTCGGGCGGCCAGGGGGATGGCGGGCGAGGGGGCCCAGCCGCCGCTCGAGGCCGTCCCGGTGGAAGGCAACCCGAGCAGCACCGGTTGCCGGCGCGGGTGCGCGGCCTCGTAGCGGCCCGCCACGATCGCGATCCGATCGGGGTAGAGGTGCAGCGAACCGACCAACCCCACCGAATCGGGCGGCATCGCGTACGACTGTCCGTCGTGCACCACCACCGCGCGCGGTCCGACCAGGACCGGAAAACGGAGCGCGAAATCGCGCGGCTCGACCCGGAGCGGTCGCAAGCGCTGGCGCTCCTCCGTCAGCAGGAGCGCGGAGGTTTTTCCGGAGGCCTCCGTCTGCGGTTGGTCGTTCTGCTCGTTCAGCCAATCCGCCAGCTGGCGCGCGGCGTCGGCCTCGTCGGTGAAGACCACGCCCTTGAAGAAGGCCAGCTTCAGCCAGTTGCCGAGGTTGGTTCCGGGCCCGCGATCTGCGCCCCGGCGCGCGCGCACCTCGATACCGAGGCCGATCTGCAGCGCCGCGTAGGCGAACGCCGGGTCCCACTCGCTGACCCGGCCATCTCGATCGGCGCCGACGCCGATCGGGCGCGCCCGGTCGAACGCCGCGAGGAGGGGCACGCCCCCCATGACCCGGTAGTGGGCGATCAGCGTTCGCACGCAGCTCTCGACGCTTTGGTCGGGGACGAACGACGCCGTCGTCCAGCGCGAATACTCGAGCCGCGACACGAAGAACGTCAACGTGTGCTCGCTGCCGTCCCGGAATCGCACGTCCACCTGGCCGAAGCCGTGGCGCGCGATCTCGCCCGGAACCTTGTCGTGATCGCCGAGCGGCCGACTCCGCCGCGGGCGGACGCTGGCGATGAGCGAATAAAGCGCGCTCTTGCCCCCCGCGTAGCCCGCTTGCCGGGCCCGCCGAACCACCTCCAGCGATCTCAAACCGGGCTGCTTGAGCAGGAGGTCTACGACAAATGCGCGAAATGGCTGGGCTTTCGACGGCCGTCCCACGCTCCTCTTGATTGCACCAATTTCTCGATCCACGTCCCTATGTACGAGCCGCGCTCCTATTCGGATACACGGAAAATGGTAATTTCTTCGAGGAGTCGCCCCATCAAGGGGTTCCGACCCCGGTCCGGAGGGAGCGGCGGGCGTCCCGGCGCTCCAGGGCCAGATCGATCAGCCGTGAAATCAAGTCCTTCTGTGACAAGCCCGAGGCCTCCCACATCTTGGGGTACATCGAGATGGCCGTGAATCCAGGGATGGTGTTCACCTCGTTGACGTAGAGGGCACCTCCGACGCGTTCCATGAAGAAATCGACGCGCGCCATGCCCGCGAGCTCGAGCGCCCGGAAGGTGGCGACCGCCAGCGCCTGAACCCGTGCGGCGGCGGCCGGGGTGAGATCCGCGGGGATCTTCCAGCTGGCGCCGTCGGGATCGACATATTTGGCGTCGTACGAATAGAACCCATCCGGGTGGTGGACCAGGACCTCTCCCGGAATCGAGGCGACCGGATCATCGTTGCCGAGCACGGCGCATTCGATCTCGCGCGCGTCGACGGCGCGCTCGAGGAGGACCTTTCGATCGAAGGCGAGGGCGGCCCGAACCGCCGGCTCGAGGCCGCTCGGCCCGGTCACGCGGGACACGCCGACCGAGGACCCGGCGTTGACCGGCTTGACGAATAGCGGATAGCCCAGCGCCGGCGCCGCCGCCAGCGCGGCCGCCGGATCCCGCGCAAAACCCGCGGCGGTGACGACCGCGAAGTCGACGATCGGAATCCCCGCGTCGCGCAGCAGGCGCTTGGCGAGATCCTTGTCCATGCCCACCGCCGACCCGAGCACGCCGGACCCGACGTAGGCGACGTCCCCGAGCTCGAGGAGGCCCTGCACGGTGCCGTCTTCGCCGAAGGTTCCGTGCAGGACCGGGAACACGACCACGTCATCGCCCGCGGGCGGGGCCAGACCCTCCTCGATGCCGACGATCGGCGCCGCCTGGTCGAGCGCCAGCGCGCGGGGATCGCCGGTCGCGGCGGCGAGCGTCCGCTCCGACTCGCGATGCCAGCGGCCGCCCCGATCGATCCCGATCAGCGACGGCTCGAACCGATCGCGATCCAGCGCGGCGAGCACGTTGCGCGCCGACAGCAGGGAGATCTCGTGCTCCGCCGAACGACCCCCGAACAGGATGACGACCCGGGTCTTCTTCATGGCTGGCCATGGTAGGCGACCCCGAGCTCCAAAAAAACAAAGCTCCACTCGTCCACCAGCTGGGCGATGACTTTTCCGAGGGGCTTGCCGGCGCCGTGGCCAGCCCGGCTTTCGACCCAGAGCAGAATCGGATTCGCCCCGGCCTTGCTTGAACCGGCGTTTTTCGTGGCGGGGTTCTTCGTGCTGACCGCGGCGGCCTGCAGCCGCGCCGCCATCTTGCGCGCATGCATGGGGTCGACGCGGGAGTCCGACGCGGCGGTGTGGAGATAGACGGCCGGGTATTTCACGCCGTCGCGCACCTGGTGGTAGGGCGAGTAGGCGGAGAGCCACTTGCGCGCCTCGGGATCGTCGGGCGAGCCGTATTCGGGAACCCACAGCGCGGCGATGCGGAACAGGTGATAGCGCAGCATGTCCAGCAGCGGCACGCCGCACACCACCGCTCGAAACAGCTCCGGGCGCTGGGTGAGCGCGGCGCCGACCAGCAGACCACCGTTCGAGCGCCCGGAGATCGCCAGGCGATCGGCGCGGGTGACGCGGTTATCGATGAGCCAGCTCGCGGCGGCGATGAAATCGTCGAACACGTTTTGTTTGTTGGCCAGCATGCCGGCGCGGTGCCAGGCCTCGCCGTACTCGCCGCCGCCGCGCAGGACGGCCAGCGCGAAGGTCCCGCCGCTCTCCAAGAACGGGATCGCCGCCGGCGTCCAACCGGGCAACATGTTGGCGTCGAAACCCCCGTAGCCGGTGAGAAGGGCGGGGCGGGTGCCGTCGCGCGGAACGCCCTTGAGATGCGCGAGGAAGAGCGGCAACCGCGTGCCGTCGCGCGAGGTGACCATCGCGCGCTCGACCTCGAAGGTGGCAGGATCGATGGGTGCTGCCAGCTGCCGCCAGATCACGCCCTCGGGCGAACCGCCGCTCCCCGAAGCGTCCTTCGCCGCGACGCCGGGGGCGACCCGGAAGATCGTGGTGGGGGCGAAGAAGCTCGTGAATGCGTAGAAGATCTCGCCGGCGTCGCGCGCCGCGCTGAGGCCCGTCAGGGCGCCGATGCCTGGCAACGGAATCTCGCCGCGCGGGGCGCCGTCGGCGTCGAAGAGCCTCAGCCGCGCGGTCGCGTCTTGAAGGTAGGCTGCGGCGAGCCCACCGCGAAAGTAGACCACGCTGTCGAGCACATCGGTCGACTCCGCCAGGATCTGCCGCCAGTGCGCGCGCGCCGGGCGTTTCGGATCGACACGGAACAGGCGACCGCGCGACGCGCCGCTGGTGGTGAACAGATAGATGCGATCGTCGAGCGCCTCGACGACCCGGAACTTGGCCTCCTCGCCGGTCGCCAGCGCCACGGGCGTGGCGTGGGTGGACGGCGTGGCGTGCGTGTCGAGCAGGTAGACCTCGCTCTTCGACCACCCCTGCTCGACGGTGATGAGCAGCCAGCGTCCATCGGGAGAGAGATCGACGCCCGGCCAGTCGGTGCGCTCGCGCCCCGCGAAGATCTTCGGATCTCGCGCGGGCGCGTCGCCGAGGCGGTGGTGAAACACGGCGCGGTGGTAGGCCTCCTCGCCCGGCGGCACCTCGCCGGCCGCCGGATAGCGCGTGTAGTAGAAGCCGCGCCCGTCGGGCGTCCAGGCGAGCGAGCAGGCACGGGTGCGCGGGATCTCGTCGCCGGTGTCGCGTCCGGTGGCGACGTCGCGCACGCGGAGGACCGATTCCTCGTTGCCGTCGTCGGAGACGCCGTAGGCGACGCGCGCGCCGTCGTCCGACGGGACCCACCAGTCGAGCGCCCGCGTGCCGTCGGCCCGCTCGCCGTTCACGTCGAGGAGCGCGTGGTCCACCCCGTCTTCTTCTTTTGTCGCGTGGCCGTCGCGCCGGTAGAGCACCGGCTGGTTCTGCTTGCCGTCGCGGCGGGTGTAGAAATACCGGCGACTCTTGCCGTGCGGACGCGAGACGGGAATGCCGAGCGATCCGATCTCGAAGAGCTGCCAGAAGCGCCGTTCGAGCGCCGCGCGGCCGGGGACGGCGTCCAGGGCCGAGCGCGTGGCGGCGTTCTCCGCCTCGGTCCAGCTTTGCACCTTGGGCGCGTCGCCGTCCTCGAGCCACTGAAACGGATCGGCCGGAGCCGCGTTCGCCACGCCACAGAGTAGCAACACACAGGGGAGCGCACGCAAGACGGGTGCGGCGGCGCGGAAGATCACGTGTCGCGGCCGTGCATGCGGCGGCGGAGCCAGGGCGCGAAGACCGCCAGCGCCACCGCCGCGAGCGCCGAGGATGTGACGAAGATGAAATAGAAGTCTGCCTGGCCGCCAAACAGATGAAACAGCTCGCCGCGCGCCACCTTGCCGGTGATCGAGGCGAGCTGCCCGGCGAGCAGCTCCGAGATCGAGGTGGCGAAGAACCAGAGCCCCATCAACAGAGAGGCGAACTTGAGCGGCGACAGCTTGGTCACCAGCGAAAGACCGATGGGGGAGAGACACAGCTCGCCGAAGGTGTGGAGCGCGTAGGCCCCGATCAGCCACCAGGGGCTCACCAGCACGCCCCGGTCGCTCCGCTCGGCGCCGAGGACCATGAAGACGAAGCCGCCCGCGAGCAGGACCATCGCCGCCGACATCTTGGCCGGCGTGCTGGGCTCGCGCCCCCGCCGAGCGAGCGCCGTCCACAGCGCCGCGAAGAGGGGCGCCGACAAGATCAGGACGCCGGAGTTCACCGACTGCAGCCAGGAGGCGGGGAAGGTGTAGCCCCAGACGACGCGGTTGGTCCGCTCGGCGGCGAAGAAGTTCATCGACGAGCCGGCCTGCTCGAACGCCATCCAAAATGGGATCGTCAAGAGGATGATCACCAGCAAGGCCGTGAGCCGATCGCGCTCCTCCCGGGTGAGCGGCCCGGCGGATAGCTTTGCCTTCGCGACCGCCTGCCGATCGGGGGCTTCGCCGATGCCCGGCAGATACTTGCGCTTGAGTCGCATGTGGAGCGCGAGGCCGAAGAGCATCCCCACGCCCGCGGCGCCGAAGGCGTAGTGCCAGCCCCAGCGCGGGCTCTCGCCGAAATATCCGCACACGATCTGGCCGAAGAACGCCCCCACGTTGACGCCCATGTAGAAGATGGTGAAGGCGCCATCGCGCCGTCCGTCGCCCTGGCGGAAGAGCTGCCCCACCATCGTCGACACGTTGGGTTTGAAGAATCCTGTGCCGATCACCACCAGCGTGAGGCCGAGGTAGAACATCGGAAGCGCGGGGACCGCCAGGCAGAAGTGACCGGCGGCGATGGTCAATCCACCGATGATCATGGCGCGCTGGGTGCCGATGAACCGGTCGGCCACGTACCCGCCAGCGACCGGCAGCGCGTAGGCGAAGAAGCCGTAGAGGCCAAAAAAACGGCTCGCGGCGGACTGCGACCACCCGAGACCCCCGCGGGCCGAGTCGGCGATGAACAGCACCAGGATCGCGCGCATCCCGTAATACGAGAAGCGCTCCCACATCTCGACGGCGAACAGCAGGTAGAGACCGGGCGGTTGCCGCAGGACACCGGTCGCCGGAGCCGCACCGGTCGGACGTTCGGCGATCGGGGCGCTCATCATCGCGCGCGCGACCCGAGGGCCTTCACGGCGGCGCCGTGGGGCGGGATGCATCCGGCGCCGCCGTGGCGGCGGGCGACGGCGGGTGGGGGAGAGCGGGCGGCAGCGTATCGAGAAACGTGTGGACCATTCGATCGACGTCGGTCGGGTGATCGGCGGCCAGATCGAGGTTGTCGCGCGCGTGCCAGAGCACGCGGCCGTCGTAAGTCGAGACCAGCGTCATCGAGACGTAGAGCTCGTCTCCCGCGAAGACCGGATCGTCGTAGCCGACGCTGCCGTCGTGCGTGTAGACGGGCTCATCGAGCGGCACGATCACGGCGACGCCGATGCCCGGGCCGCCGCCGCCGCGGAAGACGCGCGCCCCGCGCGGGACGGCGGGAACCGCGCCACCGCCGTGCCACCCGGTCGAACGCGCCGGAGCCGCGCGGGCCGGGGCCGACGCTCCGTGCCAACCCCCCGACGGCGCCGAGGCACGACCGAGCGGCTGCGCCCTCGGGCCGCCACCGATTCCCGACGGGCGGGAGCCGCCGCCGCCCCTCTGGGTCGCGAGGACGATGATCGCGGCGACGATCACCACGATGAACACCACCGCCAGGATCGTCGCGGCGCGCTTGCCCGGCGTGGTGACCGCGCCCTTGACGTTGACGTAAAGGAGCGCGTCCGACTGGGTCGCCCAGCCGACCCGCGCCGCCAGCTCGGGCGCCACCAGGCGCGGGACGGTCGCCGGGCCCTGGGCGCCACCCTCGGGGCTGTTCGCGAAGGCGACGATGCCGCCGGCGAGGGCTCCCAGCTCGTCGCGGCTCACCAGCAGGGTCCCGTCGCTCCCGAGGATGCCGTCCCAGCGCGCGGACAGATCGACATCGTAGCCGCGGGCCCGCAGCGCCTGCTCGACGGCGCGCACGGTCTCGACCGACACCGCCTGCCCCAGCGCCGCCGACCTCACCGGATCGTTGTCGCCCACCTGATCGAGCACCACGAAGACGTCGGGTGGCAGCAGCGCGATCCGCCCCGGCGTGTACGCGCGGGCCGCGAATCCGGGTTCGATCGTCGGGCGCGGGCCGGTCGCGCACCCGGCCGCCCAGGCGACGACCGCAAGCGCCAGCGACCAGGATTGCACCCGCATCTCGCAACGCTACCACGCGGCGAAGTGCGCCCTGGTGACCGAAACCACGCGGTGCCCAAAGTGCTAGGATGGTCCCGTGAGGCGCGTCTCGGGTCTTTTGGCGCTGGCTTGCGCGACCGCCCTGCTGGGCGGCGCCCCGCGCGCAGACGCCGCGCCGTCTTCGCTCAAGGTTCAGGTCGACAAGAGCAAGGTCGATCTCAAGCAGCACCGGCTGGAGGTGAAGATGTCGCACCCCGCCGGCAAGGTGAAGATCGAGGTCTACGCGGAGTCGGACGCGGTGCTGGCCGACGAGGAGCAGGACTTCTCCGGGCGCCCCGCCGGCGTGCCGCTCATCGTCAGCTGGACGCCCTCCAGCGACGCGGCCGTCGCGCGCATCGAGGTCCGAGCGTACGACGCGCAGGGCTCCTGGGTGGGCGTCCAGATCGCGCCCTGGTTCGTCCCGATTCCCCACGAAGACGTGAACTTCAAGACCGGCTCGGCGGAGATCGAAGCGCCGGAGACGCCCAAGCTCGAGGCCGCCTATGCCAAGCTCGACGAGGTGCTGGCCAAGGACAAGGCCCACGGCAGCATGCACCCGGGGATCACCCTCTACATCGCCGGCCACACCGACACCGTCGGAAGCGCGTCGCACAACCTCAAGCTGTCGCAAGACCGCGCCCGCTCGATCGCCGGCTGGTTCCGCAAGCGCGGCGTCAAGCTCCCGATCTCGTTCGAAGGGTTCGGCGAGACCTCGCCCGAGGTCAAGACCGCCGACAACGTCGACGAGCCGCGCAACCGCCGCGTCGACTACGTCCTCTCCGACGGACCCCCGACCTACTCCGCCGCCTTCCGCCCCAGCTGGAAGCGCATCCCCTAGCGCCTACAAAGCGTAGCCGCCGGCTTCGATGACGTGGCGGGCGATCTTGCGTCGCAGGGAGAAGGTGTTGACGCGATCGAGGCTGTAGTAGGTGTTGATGTCGCGGACCTCCCGTCCCCATTCCTCGTCCTGGGACATCCACATCAACATCTCGCGCAGCATCTCGAACACCCGCTCGTGCGCGTTGGCGACGAAGAGCTGGGTCATGTAGAGCGGAATCTGGCTTCCCGCCTCGCCCTTGGCCGCGATGAGCTGCAGCGTCCGCGAGATCGCCGAGTCCATCCCGAAGGTGAGGATCAGGGCGTCGGCCAGGACCCCCAGCAGCTCCTGCTTCTCGGAGATCTGCTGCATGTACTTCTGGACACCCAGCGAGGCGGCGTAGGCGATGGCGCGCTTGGCGAAGTCGCACTTCTTGCGCTCGCGCCCCAGCGGTCCGTCGGGAACCCGGCGATCGATCTTGATCGGGTCGGCCAGCTCCTGCTGCACCTCGCCCACCAGCTTCATGAGCGCCAGCCGTCCGGTGAGCGCGCGCTTGAGCATCGTGCCCGGCACCAGCAGCCGGTTGATCTCGTTGGTCCCCTCGAAGATCCGGTTGATGCGCGCGTCGCGGCTCACGCGCTCGATCGGGTAGTCCTCGATGTAGCCGGCGCCCCCGAAGATCTGCAGGGTCTCATCCGCCGTCGCGTGCAGGATCTCCGAACCGAACACCTTGATGATCGACGCTTCGATGCTGTGCTCTTCGATCGCGTCGACCTGCTTCTTCTGCACCTGCGGATCGTTGGGATCGATGGTGGCCGCTCGCGCGTCGAGGAGGCCAGCGGTGCGGAAGGCCATCGATTCGGCGACGAAGGTCTGGGTCGCGATGTCGCCGATCTTCTTGCGGATAAGGTCGAAGTCGGAGATCGGCTTGCCGAACTGCTTGCGCTCGCGCGCGAACTTGATCCCCAGCTCCAGGCAGTACTTGGCGCCGCCCACCGCGCCGATCCCAAGCTTCCAGCGGCCGATGTTGAGGACGTTGAAGGCGATCTTGTGCCCCTGCCCGATGGTGCCGAGGACGTTCTCGATCGGGATCGTGCAGTCCTCGAGGAACAGCGGACAGGTCGAGCTGCCGCGGATGCCGAGCTTGTGCTCCTCCGGCCCGATGGTGAGGCCGGGTGCGCCGCGTTCGACCAGGAAGGCGGTGAATTGCTCGCCGTCCACCTTGGCGAAGATGGTGAAGAGATCGGCGAAGCCGGCGTTGGTGATGTAGAGCTTGGACCCGGTGAGCTTCCAGCTCTTGCCGTCGGCCGACTTGACCGCCTTGGTCTTGGCGGCCAGCGCGTCCGATCCGGATCCCGGTTCGGTGAGCGCGTAGGCGGCGATCATCTCCCCCGACGCGAGCTTGGGCAGGTACTTCTCCCGCTGCGCGGGCGTGCCGAAGTGGACCAGCGGCATCGTGCCGATCCCGACGTGCGCGCCGAAGCTGACCGCGTAAGAACCCTGCCGACTGGCCGCCTCGGTGATCAGGCTCGAGCTGGTCTTGTCGCCGCCGAGGCCGCCATAGGCCTCGGGGACGTCGTGGCCGAGCAGGCCGACGCCGCCGGCTTTCTGCAGGAGCTCGCGCATGAGACCGGGCTTCTTCGCCTCGATCTCCGCGACGCGCGGCATGACCTCGCCGAGGACGAAGTCATCGGCGGTCTCCTTCATCATCCGCTGCTCGTCGGTGAGCATCTCCGGCGTGAAGATGGTGACCGACCCGGTCGGCTCGAGGAGAAATCCGCCACCGGGAGAAAGCGTGATCGGGGGGGCGCCCATCCCCCTAGGATATCAGCTTCGCGGAAGCGGCGCGCGGCGCCGGACGATCGCGATCGAGAGCCCGACGCCGAGGAGCGACAGCAGCAGGCCCAGCCGCAGACCAGGTGGGCGGTGCCGCAACACCAGGTGATGCACCCCCGGCGGCAAACGCACGGCCAGCAGACCGATCGCCCCCTTGGCCGGGAGGTCGCGCGGCCGCGCGCGGATGTCCCAGAATCGATTCTCGCGCACCACGAACGCGCCCAGCGTCCCGGCCAGATCGTCCCCCTCGAGGCGCCAGCCGGTTTCGTAGTTCTGGTTGACGATCACGGTGGCCGCGGCGTCGGCCCGCGCGTCGAGCACGATCTCGTTGGGCGACCAGGACGTCTGCACCACCGTGCCCGCCGTCGGCGGTTCGACGCGCGCTTGCGCCACCCGACCGTCGACGATCCCCGGCGCCGGCTTCCATTCGAGCGGCACGTAGCAGTTGCGGGTCCCAAAACCGGCGACCGGAAAGGTGGCGAACTGGCTGTAGCTCGCGCCGCCGTTCTGGAAGAAGTCGGCGCCGGCGGACGCCCGCGGCACGAGCGGTGACGTCGGCACGACCGGATCCAGTCCCTGCTGGATCACCCGTTGATTCGTGAGCGTGACATCGACCGCGATGCCCAGCACCAACGCGACTTCGATCGCCAACACCGCCCGCAGCGCGCGCACGCCGAGGCCGCGCTTCTCGAGCGCGCCCCGCCCGACCGTCAGGGCCCCGGCGGCGAGCAGACCGAAGGCGACCATGGCCGGCCCGAGGTAGCGCGATGGAACCCGCAGCGACGCGTAGATCGGCACCTTGTGCAGCAGGCCGAACAGCGACGGCCCAGAGATGTTCCCGAGCGCGCACCAGACCAGCGCGACCAGCAGCGCGACGTCGATGCGCCGCTCCCGCCGCTCGGGATCGCCCTTGCGCGCGAAGATCGCCAGCGCGACGCCCACCAGCATGAGCGCCACCGGAACAATCCCCACGTAGTCGTCGTACTCGGGCCAGACGTAGCCGTGTCCCGCGACCCCGCGGCCGTGCACCCGGGTGGTCCAGAACCCGAACACCTCGGCGATCGAGATCCGATCGTCGAGCGGCATGAAGCGCGGGTGCTCGCGCAGATAGTGCAGCACGGGCACGATCCGCACGCCCGCCAGCAACACGAAGAGCACGGCGACGAGCGGCACCACCCGCGCCAGGGCCCGCCGATCGGCCGCCGATCCCAGCCGCGCCAGGCACTCGAAGGCGACCGCGGCGGCCATGAGGGGCACCGGGTAAGTCCCCCCTTCGATGTCGGCCAGCGCGAACAAAGCCGCGACCAGCACGGCGTAGCGAACGTCGCGGAGCGCGCGCCGCAGCGCCCAGAGAATCAGCGGCAGAAAGAGAAACGGCGTGAACGCCAGGTGGCCGCCACCGATGTGCTCCGCCATGAAGCCGCAGGCGGCCACCAGCGTCGCGCCCAGCACCTGCTCTGCGGCGTTGCCGCCCCGGTCGGCCACCAGCGCGCGCGCCCCCAGCGCGCCGCACAGCAGATGCGCCAGCACCCAGACCTTGATCCCGACCGCCGTGGGCAACCAGAAGAACGTCAGCAAGAACAGCGGCCCCGGAAATGGCGCCTGCGGATCTTGATAGAGGACGATCCCACCGCAGTGGTACGGGTTCCAGGAGGGCAGCTGGTGAAAATCGCGGATCGTCACCCGGGTGGTCTCCCAGAGCGCCGCGAAGTAGCGCTGATCGTCGGTGGTTCCGAGATGGTTGAGGGCCAGGCGACAGGACGAGGCGCCGTGCGGGCAATACACCACCATCGGCGCGGCCAGCGCCGCTAGCACCACGACGCAGCCCAGGACGGCCCAGAAGAGCCTGGATCCGAACCGCCACGCGTCCTGCTCATCACCCACCATCGGCTGGTCGGGGTCGTCCATATCCCAGCGGGCGGTTCTCCGCAAACGGCAGCCGCTCGGCTCTTCGCGAACGCAACCCGCGAAGCGAACTGCGCAGAAATACCGCGAAACGAACTTGCGCAGAACCAGGACGCGCATACTCTGAAAGATTGGATGAGCGCGCCGACGCGACCCCCTAACCGCGGCGATCGTCCCCGGGTCGCCCTGGTGCTGTCCGGTGGCGGCGCGCGCGGCGCTTACGAGGCCGGCGTCATGCGCTATATCCGCGAGGATCTGGCGGGCGATCTGGGCGGCCAGGTCCAGTTCGACATCATCTCGGGCACCTCGGTCGGGGGCATCCACGCCTGCTTCTTCGCCGGCACCGCCGACATCCCCGCGAAGCAGGGGCGGCTGCTCTGCGATCGCTGGGAGAGCTTCGTGCTGGAAGAGATGGTCAGCTTCGGCGTCAAGGAGTTCATGCGCGCGCCCGCGACCTTGCTCGGCAGCGGACACATCGAGGAGGTCGAAGGACAGCGCCGCCTGGGTGGCATCGTGCAGACGCAGCAGCTCGAGCGGGTGGTCCGTCGGCTGATTCCCTGGAGCCGCATCGGGACCAACATCCGCGACGGACACCTCGAATCGCTGTCCGTCACCGCCACCGACATCGGCTCGGGCAAGACGGTGGTGTTCGTCCAGAACGCCGGCGGGCGGGCGCCCGAATGGAGCAAGGATCCGTTCGTTCGCGCGCAGGCCGTCACCATGGGCCCCGAGCACGCGCTCGCCTCAGCCGCGCTGCCGATTCTGTTCCCCGCCATCTCCATCGGCGAGCGCTTCTTCTGCGACGGGGGCCTTCGGCAGAACACCCCGCTGTCACCGGCGCTGCGGCTCGGGGCCGACAAAGTGCTGGTCATCGGCCTCCGCCAGCAGCCGCCCATCAGCCAGGAGATCCCCGAGGAGTCGATGCCGTTTCCCGGCGCGGCGTTTCTGGTCGGAAAGGTCCTGGACGCCTTCCTGCTCGATCACATCGACTACGATCTGGATCGGCTGCGCCGTTTCAACGCGCTCATCCGGGCGGTGCGCGCCGCCGGCAGCCCGGACTACGCCGCGCGGTTCGATCAGGTGGTCTCCGAGATGCGCGGCGCGCCCTACCGGGTGGTCGACGAATTCATGATCCGCCCGTCCTCCGACCTCGGCGAGGTCGCCGGCCAGATCGCACGCTCGGGTCGCTTCAAGGGCAGCGGCGGCGGCGCCGGCATCCAGCTCCTGCGGCGCCTCGCGACCTCACGCGGCGGCAACGACGCCGATCTGCTTTCCTATATCCTCTTCGACGGCTTCTATGCGGCGGAGGTCGCGCGCATCGGTTACGAAGACGCGCGCTCCCACCACGACGAGCTGGCCAAGTTCCTGGGCGACGCCGTCGTCCCGGAGTAGGTCTCAGCGGACGCCTGCGTTTCGTCGGAGGGAAGTGATCGCGTCGGGGGAGCGCGAGGTTTCCTCGCGCGAGCCCATCGCGGGGGGCGCGGGACCCTCCCAGGGTCCCGAACTATTTGACCAGGCGGAGCTGCGGGCGGCGGCGGCGGCGAATGGCCAGCGACTCGGGCAGAGGCTCGGCCAGCTCGGCTTCGGGGTGGGCGGGAACCGATTGAAGACGTCGGACCGGCGGCTCGGCAATCAGGATGTCCTCGGGAATGTCCTCGGTGTACCGCACCTCGGCCCCGTCGATACAGGAGATGACGTACACCGCGGACCAAGGCACCACCGTCGTCTGCGCGCTGCGCGAAAAAGACAACGTCGCGCGCACGCCCCGATCGTCGACCTCGAGGTCGGGGATCAGGATCGGCAGGTCGTAGCCATATTGCAGGACCAGGTGCGGCTCCGCGCGAAACGACTGTGGAACGACCACACCGGTCTGGCGCGCGTCCAAATGCAAAGACGTCCACCCTCTTTTCAAGAGCGCCAAGAAAGCCTGCTGCTTTGTGGGACGTTCGGGGAAGCTCATCCGCTCTCGGGGGCCTGAAAGTCGGTAGAGTGTTACTTGGAAGCTGCCAGCTTGCAACGGAGAGCACGCCCCCGGTGGCCAAACGGGCGTGGTCGCGAGGGAAATTCCTCGAAAAACTTCTCTGCCGCGCTCGCGCGTCGGGTTTTTGCGATACCCTTGCCGGGACATGAACCGCCTGACACCCGTCGCGCCGCCGGGGGCCTCGCCCCGGTTTCCGTCGGGTTGGCGCGCGCGCCTCGGGCGAGATCCAGTGCCGATCCTGCTGCGCGAAGGGAGCCGCGCGCTCGTCGCGCGCGTTCGGCGCGATCTGATCGACGACGACGAAGCGCCCGGCGCCGACGAGGTTCTCACCTATCCCGAGGTCAAAGCCTTCCTGCGCAAGCAGGACAAAAGCGGGGCTTTTCCGGCCAAGCCACCTGAAAAAACGCTGGGCCCGGCCCGCTTTTCGCGGGCGGTGGCCGCCATCCGCGCGCTCGAGCGCATGGCAGACTTCGGCCTCGGGCCGTCGGAGGCACCCGTCGCGCAAACCGCCGAGATGCTGCTCGCGTCCCAAGCGCCCGATGGCGGAATCGGGGCCCTGGCGCTCGGCGAGACGCCCGAGTCGCGCAGCCGCGCGGTGGCGCTCCATTTCCAGGGATGGGCGCTGGCGGCGCTCTGCCGCGCGGGATTCGACACCGACGCCCGCATCGAGCGCGGCTTCAAATTTCTGCTCGCCAACCGCCAGGCGGACGGCGGCTGGGCCTGGCGCGGCGTCCGGACCGACTCGGCCGCCCGCCCGTCGAGCCACCTGGTCACCGGCATGGCGCTGCGCGCGTTCGCCTCATCGCCGTCCCGCCGCACCTCGCGCGAAGCCCGCCGCGCCGCCGAGCTGCTGGCGACTCGGTTCCTCCAACCCGACCGCTATCCCGATCGCAAGGCGCCGAGCTACTGGGAACAGATCGGCGAGCCGCGGTTCTGGACCGACGTGCTCGACGCGCTCGACGGCGTGACGGCGGTCGGCCTCGGCAAGGAGAACTCGGGGGTTCGCACCGCCGAGGCCTATGTCCGCGGGCGTCAGAATGCCGACGGCCTCTGGTATCCAGGCTCGCCGGCCCGTCCGGAGGCCGCCGCCAAAGCGGCGGGGACAGCCGCCAAGGAACGCGAGCCCGCCCGCTGGTTGACGGTGCGGGTGCTGATCATCTTGCGGCGCGTAAACTAGCTCCGTGAATTCGGCCGTGAAGCTCTAGAAACGTGATAGAAGACGCTCCCTTGTCTCGGCACGACATTACGCTGGCAGAGGTTCGGTCGATTCACGATTTGCCGATCCCGGACCTGGTGTTGAGGGCGCAGCTCGTGCACCGCGAGCATCACCCGCCTCACGACGTGCAGCTCTGCTCGCTGCTCTCCGTCAAGACCGGCGGCTGTCCGGAGGATTGCGCCTACTGTTCTCAGTCGTCGCGCTACGACACCGGTCTCGAAAAGCAGCGGATGATGAAGACGCCGGAGGTCCTGGAGGCCGCCGGACGGGCCAAGGCTGCCGGAGCCACGCGCTTCTGCATGGGCGCGGCCTGGCGCGAGGTGAAGGATGGACCGGCGTTCGACGAGGTCCTCGAGATGGTGCGCGGCGTGCGGGCGCTCGGCATGGAGGCCTGTTGCACGCTGGGCATGCTGTCCGAACCGCAGGCGAAGAAGCTGGCCGATGCGGGCCTGACCGCCTACAACCATAACCTGGACACCTCGAGATCATTTTACGGGTCGGTCATCTCTACCCGCACCTACGACGATCGGCTGCGCACGCTGGAGGTGGTCCGCAAGGCCGGCATCACCGTCTGTTCCGGCGGGATCATCGGCATGGGCGAATCGATCGACGATCGCTGCGCGATGCTGGCGACGCTCGCCAACCTCGACCCGCAGCCCGAGAGCGTGCCCGTCAACGCGCTGGCGCCGATGCCGGGGACGCCGCTCGGCGATCGCGCGCCCGTCGATCCGCTGGAGCTGGTCCGGATGATCGCGACGGCGCGAATTTTGATCCCCAAAGCGCGGGTGCGGCTCTCGGCCGGCCGCCTGGCGCTCTCGCGCGAGTCGCAGGTCCTCTGCTTCCTGGCCGGCGCGAACTCGATCTTCTACGGCGAGAAGCTGCTCACGACCGGCAATCCGGACGTAGAAGCGGACCAGAGCCTGCTGCGCGCCGTCGGAATGCGGGCAGCCCCAATCGAGATGGTGACCGAATGAGCGCATCGACACTCCCAACACTCCCGACACTCCCGCCACTCCCGAAGCTCGACCCCATCCACGGGGCCGAGTGGGCCCCCTGGAAGATGCCCTGGTGGCGTCCCGCGCCCAGCGATCGCCTGACCTTTGTTTGGATGATCCTGATTCACGTGGGCGCGGTGGTCGGCCTGGTCCTGACCCCGATTCCCGGGTGGCGCGTCTTCTTGGCGGCGGCGGCGCTGCACTTCCTGGGCGGCCTCGGCACCACGGTCTGCTACCACCGCGCCATCACGCACAAGTCGGTGCGACTCCACCCGGCCGTGCGCAACGTCCTGACGTTCTTTGCGATGCTGAACGGATCCGGCGAGCCGCTCTCCTGGGCGGCGCACCACCGACTCCATCACGCCAAGTCCGACACGCCCGAGGACATCTCGAGCCCGCGGGTGGGCGGCTTCTGGTGGTCGCATCTCCGCTGGCTGTGGCAAGCGGGCGCGCCGCCGATCCGCAAGTACTGCCGCGACATCGATACGCCCGCCTATCGCTTCTGGTCGCGCCTGCAGACGCCCGTCTCTCTGCTGGGGCTCTGCATCGGGCTGCCGTTCGGGCTGGCCGCGTTCTTCTGGCTGGGGCCGATTCGCCTGGTCTTCGCGCTGCACGCGCAGTGCTTCGTGAACAGCATCTGCCACATGCGGCCGGGCGCTCGGCCCGACGAAGAGACCGCGCAGAACGTGCGCTGGCTGTCGCTGATGCACTTCTTCCAGGGCGAGAACTGGCACCGCAACCACCACGATCGCCCGGGCTCCGCGCGTCTCGGCGCGACGCCGGGTCAGCTCGACGTCGGTTGGTACACGATCCTGCTGCTCGAGCGCCTGGGCCTGGCCACCGAGGTCCGCCGCCCGACGATCGAGCGCTCGCTCGACGCAGCGGCATAGATTCTGGCCGTCTCCTATCTGTCTGCCGTCCGATGGTGGGCTGGCCAGCCCCATTGGCGGCGCGCTTCGTAGGCGGCGAGCGCCACCGAGGTCGAGAGATTGAGCGAGCGGAGCTCGACGTCGAGCATCGGGATCGCCACGGTCTCCGCGGCGTGGCGTTCGAGGATCTCCGCCGGCAGGCCGACGCTCTCCCGGCCGAAGACCAGCACCGCCGGTCGCTGGTAGACCACCTCTTGGAACGACCGCTCGGCACGGGTCGTGAAAAACAGCGGCGTCCCCAGCGACGGCAGCGCGCGGGCGAACGATGGCCAGTCGGCCCAGACCTCCGGGCGCACGCGCGGCCAGTAGTCGAGCCCGGCGCGGCGCACCTCTTTTTCGTCCAGCGAAAACCCGAGCGGACGGATCAGGTGGAGCTGCGCGCCCACCGCCAGACAGGTGCGGCCCGCGTTGCCCGTGTTCCAGTGGATCTCGGGCTCGACCAGGACGACGTGCAGGTCTGGCGTCACGCGCGATCCCCGTCGGCAACTCCAGCGCGTGCGTCTGGAAGCAGGCGGTACCCGCCCGGCGAGAGATCGCGTGGAAGCTCGAGCTCGCCGAACCGAACCCGGCAAAGGCCCAGCACGTGGCTGCCGAGCGCGGCGAAGATGCGGCGCACTTCGTGGTAGGCGCCGCCCACCACGGTGATCGCCGCGAGAGCGGTGCTCTCGGTGGGGATCTTCAAGCTGGGATGGGCGTCGCTCGCCGCGAGCGTTTCGAGGGCAATCACCTGTGGCTCGTGACCATCCTCCAGCACCAGCTTCGAAGGCAGAGCGTTGAACGGTCCCGCCAGCGCCGCCTGGTAGGTCCGCGGTACCGCGCGCTTCGGGTGCGTGAGCCGCTGGATCTCCGCGCCGTCGGTGGTCCAGATGAGAAGTCCCGAGCTGTCGAGATCGAGTCGACCCGCGGCCCGCAACTCGCCCCACAGCGGCGCATCGCGAAGGAGGTCGTACGCCGTCGGATACCGATCATCCCGCAACGCGGTCACGCAGCCCACCGGCTTGTTTTGCAGGATGCGCGCGCTTTCGTAGAGGAGATGAGCGACCTCGTCGACCTCGACCGCGAGAGGCAAATCGCCCGTCGGAACGTCGAGCCGAGGGTTGTCGACGGCGGCGCCCGCGATGCGAACGCGGCCGGCGGCCATCGCGGCCCGCGCAGCGGTGCGCGACCACCCGGTGTTCCGCGCGAGCAATACGTCGAACCGCACGGCGCGATCATAGACGATAGGCGGCTGGTATCATCGGCCGCGATGGACGACCACCCTTTGAGCGATTGGGAGAAGGACAGGCTCAAGAAGTATCTGCACGAGGACAAGGACCACACCCGAGGCTCGCTGTGGATCATCTTCATCTCGGCGGCCGTGATCTTCGTGGTGTCCTCTTGGCAGACGCAGCCTTGGCCACGGCGAGGGGCTGGCGGCGGCTACGGCACCAACATCGCCGGGCCGGGCATTACCGCGCTACTCACGATCGGCACGGTCATCCTCCTCGCCAAGCTCTTGCGACGCCGTAAGCCGCCCCAGGCGCCGAGACTGTAGTCGCGGCCGCCGCGGCCGGCAGAAGCAGCACTCGGGAGCGTGGACCCATGAAAATCGTGATCCCCGGTGGCACCGGTCAGGTCGGCGGCGTTCTCGCCAGAGCGCTTCGAGCGCGCGGGGACGAGGTCGTTGTGGTCAGCAGAGGCGGCTCGGTCGACGGGCGAACCGTGAAGTGGGATGGCCGCTCGGTGGGGCCATGGGCCCAAGAGCTCGACGGGGCAGATGTCGTCATCAATCTCGCCGGGCGCAGCGTGAACTGCCGCTACACCGCCGCGAATCTCGCCGCGATGATGAGCTCTCGCGTGGACTCGACCCGAGCGGTGGGCCTCGCTATCGAAAAGGCAGAGCGACCCCCTCGCGTCTGGCTGCAGATGAGCACCGCGACGATCTATGCCCATCGCTTCGATGCGCCGAACGACGAGCTGACCGGTCGCATCGGCGGCGACGAACCGGATGTGCCGGCCACCTGGAAGCTCAGCATCGACATTCGCGACTTTGCTCGAGCGGTCGAGTTTCTGATCGAGCGCGACGACATCGACGGCCCGGTGAACCTCGCCGCGCCAAATCCGGTCCCCCAGCGAGACTTCATGGCAGGACTCCGGACAGCGACGGGGGCACGCCTGGGACTGCCCGCGACGAAATGGATGGCGGAGATCGGCGCCTTCTTTCTGAGAACCGACACCGAGCTCACGGCGAAGAGCCGACGGGTCGTACCGGCGCGCCTCGTCGAGGCCGGCTTCGCCTTTGACTTCCCGAAGTGGCCAGACGCCGCGCGAGACCTGGTGGAGCGACGGCGAGCGAAGAAGGTTCCCGGGTGACCGTCAGGAGCGGGTGGGCCGGCGGATGGCGCCGGCGGAAAGTAGCGACGGCTTAGAGCTCCCCGAGCCCACGGAGTTTCTCTTTCACCTCGCGCAGCAGCGGCGCAGGAAGAACGCCCAACTTCTTCTTGAAGCGTCGGTTGTCGATGGCGCGGCTCTGATCGATCATGACCTCGCACTCCCGGGCGTTGCCCGCGATGCCCGGCAACAACCGAACCCGCAAGATATTCTCGCCAACCAACCGGGTGGTGCAGGGCAGGACCCAGGTCGACGGGTGGCCCGCGACGTTCAGAAGATCGGTCTGGATCACCAGCACTGGACGGCCTTTCCCTGGCTCGGTTCCAAAACGGGGGTCGAGGGCCGCGGCGTACAGCCCGCCGTGATCGATCCGCAGAGCCATCTACCGAATCTCTGAACTTTCATCGTCCAATCCGTCGGCGGACCAAGAATCCAGCTCGCTCAGCTCGGCGACAGTCGACTTCCGGACGGCCTTCGCGGCCTCGGCATACGCGGTCTTCAGCGCGATCCGATCTGTGGTCTCCTTCAGGAGATTGAGCCCACGCCGGACGACCTCGACCTTGGTCCTCGCGCCAAGGCGTTTCATCAGGCCGTTGACCAGCAACACCTCCGCTGGAGGCAGCGTGATGCTGGACTTGGTATTCGATTTCATACCTTTATAATACCTCGCGCCGCCGGGTGCGGCAATGTATCGCCCGCCAGCTCAGATCGCCGGCGCGAAGTCGCGGCAGCTTCCCGGCGGAAGCTGTGAGATGTCGATCGGCCAGCTACCGGGCGGGTCCTTGCCGCAGAACTGATCAGCGCGGGGCGCCGGCGGCCTGCTTGAGCGCTTCGCGGATGTCGGGGTGCTCGTCGAGGAAGGCCTGGCGGCTCTCGCGGCTGATCTCCACGACGACGGTCGCATCGCGCAGGATCTTGGACTGGCAGCCGAGGCGCGAGGTCGCCTGCACGTCGAAGGCCTTGTCCATGATGTCCTCTTCGCGGTCCGAGGCCGGCTCGAGCACCTCGAGCCCCTGCTTGACGTAGACGTGGCAGGTCGAACAGGCGCAGACGCCCCCACAGGCGGAGCCGACCTGCGCGTGCGCCTTCTGGGACGCCTCGAGGATGCTGGTTCCCACCGGCACCTCGATCTCGATCCCGTCTGGCTCGAATCTGACCTTCGGCATTCGTGGTTTTCTCTCGGGTCCGAGCTAGTGCGAATGTCCCGCGTGGCTTCCGGCGCGCGTCGCCAGATCGCGCTTGGATGCCGTCTCGTCTGCCTTCGCCTCGACCGCGGCGACGTCCTTGCCGCGCAGGCCGCTGCCAATCGCGCGGTTCATCCGCCGCCCGGCGAACTCTTTCGATGCGTGATCCACCTCTTCGACCGCCGCGCGGATGGCCTGGTGATCGTTGCCCACCTCGGCCCGCGCCAGCGCGACCAGCGCCGCCTCGATCGCGACGCGGTCCGCGTCGGTGAGCAGCTCCGGCGCGTCGGCCATCGCGAGCCGCGCCGCGGAGGTGATGCCTTGGGCCTCCACCCGCTGTTCTGCCAGCAAGCGCGCCTTGACGTCCTCCTCGGCGTGCGCGAACGAATCGAGCAGCATCCGCTCGACCTCGTCGTCGGTGAGGCCGTAGCTCGGCTTGACGTCGATCGTGGCCTCCTGGCCCGTGATCTCCTCGCGCGCTTTCACGCGCAGGATGCCGTCGGCGTCGACGGTGAAGGTCACCTCGAGGCGGGCCATCCCGGCCGGCATGGGCGGGATCCCCTTGAGCGAAAACTCCGCCAGCGGGCGACAGTCCGCGACCAGCTCGCGCTCGCCCTGCAGGACCTTGAGCTCGAAGCCGGTCTGCTTGTCGGCGTAGGTGGTGAAGGTCTGCGTCGCGCCGCAGGGCACGGTGGTGTTGCGGTGGATGATCTTCTCGACGACGCCGCCCATCGTCTCGAGCCCGAGCGACAGCGGCACCACGTCGAGCAAGAGCACGTCGCCCTGCCCCGCGCCGCCCGCCAGGATGTCGGCCTGCACCGCGGCGCCCAGCGCGACCACCTGGTCGGGATCGATGTCGGCGAGCGGCGGCTTGCCGAAGAGCTTCTCGACGAACTGCCGCACCAGCGGCATGCGGGTCGCGCCGCCGACCAGAATCACGCCCGAGAGCGCGGAGGCGTCCACTCCGGCGTCCTTGAGCGCGCGTCGGACGGACGGTCCACAGCGCGCCAGCACCGGCGCGACCAGGGCGTCCATCTCGGCGCGGTGGAGGCGCATGGTGGCGGTGCGATCGCCGTCGGGAAGCGCGATCTCGATCGCCGCCTCGCTCTCGGTCGTCAGCTTCTCCTTGAGCACGCGCGCCGCATCGAGCACCCGGCGGACGGTGCCCGGATCGATTTCACCGCCCAGCCCCAGCCGCCCGATGATCGCGTGGGCGATCGCCCGATCGAAATCGTCGCCGCCCAGCGCCGAATCGCCGCCGGTGGACTTGACCTCGAAGACGCCCTCTTGAAGCTTCAGGATCGAGACGTCGAAGGTCCCGCCGCCCAGGTCGAACACGGCGAAGGTCCCCTCGGCCTGCTTGTCGAGGCCGTAGGCCAGCGCGGCCGCCGTCGGCTCGTTGAGCAGGCGCAGCACCTCGATCCCCGCCAACCGCCCGGCGTCGCGCGTGGCCTGCCGCTGCCCGTCGTCGAAATAGGCGGGGACCGTGATCACCGCGCCCGCGAGCGGACCGCCCAGCGCCGCCTCGGCGCGCGCGCGCAGCGCCTTCAAGATCTCGGCCGACACCTCGAGAGGCGTCACCGCGCGTGTCCCGCCGGTGACCGAGAAGCGGACCACCGCTTCGTTCGCGTTCGGCCCCGAGGGCGCGAAGAGATAGGGGGTGAGCCGACGGGTCGCCTCGGCGTCGCCCGGCCCGCGCCCCATGAAGCGCTTGACCGACGCGATGGTGTCGCGCGGAAACCTCGACGCCAGATCGCGCGCCTCGGCCCCCACCACCACCGTTCCGTCTGCCGCGTAGTGGACGACCGACGGGACCAGAACGTCGTCCCGATCGTCGGTCAGACAGATCGGCCGTCCGCCGTCGACGATGGCGACCAGCGAATTCGTGGTCCCGAGGTCGATCCCGACGGCACGCGTGCGGCAGGCATGCTTGACGCGCGATGCCCCCGGCTCGGAGATCTGGAACAGGGCCTCAGCCATCAGCCACCGCCCGACCTGTCCGCCCCGCGTTCTTCGTAGGCGTCCGCTTCGTCGAGAAAGCGTCGGTAGTACCGCAGCGCGATCAGCGCGCGCGCCGCCTCGTCGAGACGGCCCTGGTCGGGAACCTGGGTGGATCCTGTGTCGAGCGCCGTCGCGATGATCTTCATCGCCTCGCCGGCGCGCCCGCGCATCTCCTCGGTCAAGAACGCGACCTTGACGGCGTCGCCCGCACGTTGCGCATTCCCGAGGTCGTCATGCACCTCCAGGATGTCGAGCAAGAAGGCCGGCGGTGCCGCCAACCTCCGGGTTCCGCGCTCGACCCCCGGGCCGGTCTTCTGATCGTCCGAGGCGACGTCGACGCCCGCCAGCTCCAGCAGGTATTCCGCCCGCCGCACCGGATCCTTCAAGGTGCGCCACGCCTCGTTGAGCTGCACCGTGTGCCCCAGCGAGGCGCGCCGGGCCCGCGGGTCCGCGGTGGCAAATCGATCCGGATGGAGCTGGCGCGAGAGCTTCTGGTAGGCCACCTCCGCCGCCGGGAAATCCAAGGCGTACCCGCGCGGCAGACCCAACACCGCGAAGTGATCGGCCGCGTCGTCCGGCGGCAAGAGCGCCTTGCAAGCCCCGCAAAACGGACCGCCGCCCCCTTCGCGTTCACAAGACCAGCAGATCACGTTCGGCTCCCGCTCCTTAAAACTGGACGCTCTCGCCGCAACCGCAGGTTCCCTTGGCGTTCGGGTTGATGAACTTGAACCCGCGCCCCATCATCGTGGTCTGGTATTCCAGCGTCGAACCGTCGAGGTAGATCAGGCTCTTCGGGTCGACGAACACGCGCACGCTTCCGTCCTCGAAGGAAAGGACCTTGTCCTCGCCGCGCGGCTCGTTGTCGGACCATTCGAAGAGGTAGGAGAAGCCCGTGCACCCGCCGCCGCGGATGCCGACGCGCAACCCCTTGGGAACTGGCGTGCGCTGTCCGGCGGCCTTCTTGATCTCGGCGATCGCCCTGTCTGTCACTCCGATGGCCATGGCCGTCGCCTAGGTGGCTGCCTTCTGGGTCGCCACGCCGGCGGCCTTCTGCGGGGCGCTCGGGGCAGGGCCCGCGGCCGCACTCTGTCGCTTTGCCTTGTAGTCGGCGATCGCACCCTTGATGGCGTCCTCGGCCAGGACCGAACAGTGAATCTTCACCGGCGGCAGGTTCAGCTCCTCGACGATCTGCGTGTTCTTGATTCCCATCGCCTGATCGATCGACATCCCCTTGACCCACTCCGTCGCCAGCGACGACGAGGCGATGGCCGATCCGCAACCGAAGGTCTTGAACTTCGCGTCCTCGATGATCCCTTGGTCGTTGATCTTGAGCTGGAGCTTCATCACGTCACCGCAGGCGGGCGCGCCGACCAGTCCGGTCCCGACGTTCGGGTCGTCCTTGTCGAAGCTCCCCACGTTGCGCGGGTTCTCGTAGTGCTCGATGACTTTTTCGCTATACGCCATGTTGATTGTCTCTTCCTGTTGTCTTCGAGGCGGCGCTCAATGCGCGGCCCATTGGATGCTCTTCAGATCGATACCTTGCTGCGCCATCTCGTAAAGCGGAGAGATCTCGCGCAGCTTTTTCACCTTGCCGACCACCAGATCGATCACGTAGTCGACCTCTTCCTCGGTGTTGAAACGCCCGAGGCCGAATCGGATCGAGGTGTGCGCCATCTCTTCTTCGACGCCCACCGCCCGCAGCACGTACGACGGCTCGAGCGACGCCGAGGTGCAGGCCGATCCCGACGACACCGCCACGTCCTTGAGGCCCATCAGCATCCCTTCGCCCTCGACGTAGGCGAAGCTGATGTTGAGGTTGCCAGGGAGACGATGCTCCATCGAGCCATTGATGTAGGTGTCGGTGACCCGCGACTGAATTCCCTCGCGCAGCCGCTCGCGCAGCGCGAAGAGCCGCTTCGCCTCGCTCGCCATCTCCGTGCGAGAGAGCTCCGCCGCCTTGCCGAAGCCGACGATGGACGGAACGTTGAGCGTCCCCGAGCGCATGCCTCGCTCGTGCCCGCCCCCGTCGATCTGCGCGGTGATGCGCACCCGCGGCTTGCGGCGGACATAGAGCGCGCCGATCCCTTTGGGCCCGTACATCTTGTGCGCCGACAGGGACGCCAGGTCGACGCGCGCCGCGTTGACGTCGAACGGAATCTTGCCGACGCCCTGCACGGCGTCGACATGGAAGATCGCGCCTCCCTTCTTGACGATCGCGCCGATCTCCTCGATCGGGTTGACCGTTCCGATCTCGTTGTTGGCGAGCATGATCGACACCAGGATGGTCTTGTCGGTCATCGCCGCGCGGACCGTCTCCGGGTTGACGCGCCCGTCTTGCTCGACCGGAAGGTAGGTGACGTCGAACCCTTCCTTCTCGAGGCGCTTGCAGGTGTCGAGCACCGCCTTGTGCTCCGTCTGCGCCGTGATGATGTGGTTGCCCCGATCCTTGTTGAACTCGGCCACTCCCTTGATGGCCAGGTTGTCGGACTCGGTGGCCCCCGAGGTCCAGACGATCTCCTTGCCGGACGCCCCGATCAGCGCGCCGACCTGATCGCGCGCGGCCTCGACCGCCTTTTCCGCCGTCCAGCCGAAGCTGTGCGAGCGGCTGGCCGCGTTGCCGAAGATCTCGGTGAAGTACGGCAGCATCGCTTCGACGACGCGCGGATCGACCGGCGTGGTGGCGTGGTTGTCCATGTAGATGGGGAGCTTGAGCGTCATCGTGAGATCCCTTCGACCAGCAGCGGAGCCTGGCCGCCGTGGCCGTGAATACCGCAGGTCCCGCATTCGGCTTGGTTGTGGGTCGGCTCGCAGGAGCGGCAGCTGTCCATGTAGGCGAGGGTCTCGGTCAGATCGCCGACCAGCCGCTCGAGGCGCGCCACGTTTTCCTTGGTTTCGCGCAGCTTGTCGGAAAAGATCTCGCGCACCCGGTCCATCGCCTTCGGGGCCGCGTTGGACTGCTCCCAGTCGCGCAAGAACGCCTTGATCTCGGTCAGCGAGAACCCCAGCTCCTGCAGCTTCTGGATCCAGTCGATCCGCTTGGCCGCCTTGTCGTGGTAGAGGCGAAAGCCTCCCTTCGACCGGACGGCGGGGGCGATGAGGCCCAGCTCCTCATAGAGGTGGATCGCCCGGACGGTCTTGCCCGTCCGCTTCGCCAGCTCGCCCACCTTGAGGAGCGTCAGACTATTTGCCAGGACATCCATAAAACCTAACCCTTACGTAAAGGTTAGATTATGGTCGCTGGCGCCGGCTGTCAAGGTCTTTGGGATATGTAGGTCACATGTAATTCCAACTGGTTACAGCGTCAAGACCAGCTTGCCAAACGACGCCCGAGATTCGAGTCGGCGGTGGGCTTCGGCAATGGCCTCCAGCGGCTGAACCTGATCGACGACCGGCTTTAGCCGCCCGGCCGCAAAGAGCTCCAGGACTTCGGGCAGGCGAGCCTTGCTGGCCAGCGTCGAGCCCAGAATGCTGAGCTGCCGCCAGAAGACATGGCGGAGGTTCAACACCGGCTCGAACCCCGTGGTCGCGCCGCAGACCACGATCCGCCCGCCGCGCGCGCAGGCCACCACGGATTTCCCAAAGGTCGCGGCGCCCACGTGGTCGACCACGATGTCCGCGCCGCGCCTCCCGGTGAGCCGCTTCACCTCGGCCACGATGTCCGATGCGCTGTGGTTGATGGTCTCGTCCGCGCCGAGCGCCCGCGCCGCCGCCAGCTTTTCATCCGTCGAGGCCGTCGCGATCACCCGAGCGCCGTAGAGTTTCGCGATCTGGATCGACGCCGTCCCCACGCCCGAGCCGGCGGCGAGAACCAGAACCGTCTCCCCCTGCCGGATGCGGGCGCGATCGACCAGCATCTGCCACGCCGTGATGAAGGCGATCGGAATCGATGCGAGCTGGACGTCGTCGAGGGCAATACGTCCGCGCGGCGCCGGAACCAGGTTGGCGGCCGGGACGACCACGTATTCCGCCAGGCCGCCCCAGGTCTGCTCGCCCAGCATCTGATAGTCGGGGCAGAAATTGTCGCGCCCAGCGAGACAGGCCGGGCAGCGGCCGCAAGAAATTCCCGGGTTCACGACCACCCGATCCCCCTCGTTGGTCCCAGCCATCGCCTTGACGCCAGCGCCGAGCGCCGAGACCTCGCCGCAGACGTCACCGCCCGAAACGTGCGGCAGCGGAACCTGCAGGGCGGGCAGCCCCCGGCGCAGCCAGAGGTCGATGTGGTTCAGCGCCGCCGCCCGGACGCGAACCTGCGCTTGCCCCGGCCCCGGCGTCGGCACCGGCACGTCGCCGATCTCCATCACCTCGGGACCGCCGTGCCGGCGGAAGAGAGCGGCGCGCATCGACGCCGAGGTTAGCACCGGCGGGGGGGCGTCAGCGCGGGCTGACAGGAATATTCAGGCTGCGGTAAGTTTCCTTTTCGTGAGCGCCGAAGACCCGCCGTCGAACGTGCCGGCCCTGCCGAGCGTGCGCAAGCGCTGGAAGGTGCAGCGGTCCCGCGTACATCCCGAGCAGAAGACGTATCAGGAGCTCCGAGAGCAGATCCGCACCGGAGACCTGCTGCTGTTCCGCGGGAACCGCCTCTTGTCGGGCGCGATCGAGCGGCTCTCCGACTCGCCCTACTCGCACGTCGCGATCCTGGCGCGCTGGAATAGCCGCGTGGTCGCGTTCCAGGCCGACACGCGCGGGGTCGAGGTGCTCCCGGCCAGCAAGATGGTGTGCAGATACGAGGGCAAGGTCGACTGGTGGTCGCTGCGACACGAGCTGCGCGAACGGGGCGTGTTCAAGGAAGATGATTTTTTGAATGCCGCGCTCACCATGCTGGGCGTCAAGTACGGCTACTGGAGGCTCATCGAGCTGGGCATCCGGATCCTGCTCGGGCGGACGCTCAATCCCAAGGACGCCCACGCGACCCCGGACAGCCTGTTCTGCTCCGAGTTCGTCTCCCGCTGCTTTCGGGCCGCCTCGAACGATGTCCTCGACGTCAACCCGACGGCGAACGACGCGTCCACCAGCCCCTCGAACTTCGCGACCTCCGGGTTCTTCGAGTCGCGCTGCCCTCTCTACGACGGCAGCAACGGTCAAGCCTGCCTGGAGATGCTGGAAACGCCGCCCGGCAAGTCGCGGAAAGACGTGGTGCCCTGGGATGGCAAGAACCGCCGGCGCCACCCGGGGAGCTCCGCCGGCATGACGGTCGGCTGACGCGAAGGCCCGCGTCCGATCAAACCGACTTGAGCACCGGGCGCGCGACCTCGGCCCCGGCGCGACGCGCTTCGCCGACGACGGCCGCGACCGCGCCCAGAAAAGCGTCGATGGTCGCGTCGGACAGCTCGCCCATGTTCGCGATCTGGACATGCCGCGTGCCGAGCTCGCCCTTGGCGCGGTAGATGATGAACCCGCGCGCCTTCATTCCGTCGTAGAGCTCGTCGACGGAAAGGCCGTCGGGCAGGCGCAACATCGAGATCGTGTGCGATTCACGGCCGGTGTTGGTGAACGACTCGAAGCCCAGATCGGCGAATACCCGGCGAATGCGCAGGCTGCGCTTTCGATACAGCTCGCGGCGGGCCGGAACGCCGCCCTGCTCACAGAGCTCGTCGAGCGCGGTCTCGAGCGCGAAGAACGAGGAAACCGCGGGCGTGAACGGCGTCTGCCGCAGCTCCTCGAGATAGCGCCGGTGGCGGACCAGATCCAGGTAGTACACGCGCGGCGCGATGCCGGCGATCCGCGGCCAGACCTCGGGTGCGACACAGAGGAACGACACGCCAGAGACCGAGTGCAGGCACTTGTTCGCCGACGAGTAGCAGATGTCGACGCCGTCGCGCACGACGTCGACGTCTTCGGCGCCCAGCGCCGAGACGGCATCGACGATCAAGGTGACGCCCCGCGCTCGGCAGAGCCGCCCGATCTCCCCGACCGGGTTCAGAAGGCCGATGGAGGTCTCGTGCTGGATCATCGCGACCGTCGAGATCTCCGGATCGCCTTCGAGCGCCCGCGCGACCTCCCGCACGTTCGGCAGCTGGCCCCAGACGAAGCGCAACGTGACCCGCGGAATGCCGTGCAGCGCGGCGATCTCGTCCAGTCGATCCCCGAACGCGCCATTGGCCACGACCAGCAGCTTCTTCCCCGGCGCCACGACCGAGGAGATCGCCATCTCCATCGCCGCCGTGCCCGAGCCGGTCAGCAGCAACATCTCGTGCGCGGGCGAGGCGCCGAATACCGGTCGCAGCTTCTGCTGCAGACGCTCGACGACGGCGGAATAGTCGCTGTCTCGGTGGCAGACGTCGTGGTGGACCAGCGCCGCCTTGACCCGCGCCGACGTCATCACCGGCCCGGGGCTGAAGAGGACGTAGCCCGGCTGATCCTTCTCGGCCAGCAGTCGTTCGATGAGCGCCAGCGTCCCGGCCGCGCTGCCCGCGTGTGAGGGATCGGCTTGCATCGTGGGGCGCGCCAGCTCGTCGCCGTAGACCCGGAGCAGCCACTCGGCATGAAGCCTCATCTCCGGCGCGTCGACGTCCTGCCAGAGCTTCGCGCCCACGTCGTATCCCACGACCGACCCCTCGCGGGCGGCGGCGGCGACCCCTTCGGTCAGGGACGGCCGCGGCAACTGTTCCAGGGTCTGGCAGAGGGACGGCGCCATCACGTAGAGCCCGGTGCCAACCGCGTCGTAGGACCGGAGGCCTTTGCCGATGTCGGTGACCCGATCGGCGGTGAGCTTCACCTTGGTCGCATCGTCGATGTCGAACACCCGAGGCAGATCCCGATCGACGGCCAACACGGTGGGCCCCGAAGCGGCGGGGAGCGCGCCGAGCTCGCGCAGCAGCGCGGGGGCCGCGATCTGATCCGACATCAGCAGCAGGGTCCGCTCGGTGACGAACGATCGCGCCGCCAGCACCGACAGCCCGTTCGGCCCCTCCCACTGTGGATTCTCGAAGAACGTCAGGCGCCGCTTGGCCGCCGCCGTCAATCGCGTCGAGCCCGCGACATGGCGACGTACCGCGGCGCCGCCATAACCGACCGTGATGGCGACTCGTTGGATGCCGACATCGAGCAGAACCCCCAGCGTCCGTTCGATGAGACTGGCGCCCCCGACCTGTGTCAAGCAGTTGGGGTGGCCGTCCTCGCCGATCGAAACACCCTTGCCGGCGGCCAAGATGAGCGCGCGGGTGATCATGTGGGGATTGTGAGCAAAGACCGATCCGTCATCCTGGGCCTGCGCAGGCCCAGCTTACGCAGGTGGGGCCGCTGCGTCAGCTTTTCGCCGAGCGTCAACCCTTGCGGTGGCGACTGCCGGTCACGGCGGCAAGCGCGTGCGGCATCTGGTGAAGTGGCTCCGCGCGGAACGTCAGCAGATAGACCGAGTTCTCGGTTTCGACATAGATCTGATCGCCACCGGCGTCGCCCAGCACTCGCCGGACCGGGGTGGTGACCATGCGATGGCCGTTCGGATCGCGGAAGATCACCATGCCGCGCCCGACGCTGGGATAGCTGATGAGGTAACCCGCATATGTTCGCCCGATGCCCAAGGAGGCGCGCTCCCGGCCATGGTCACGGATTTTTCGGGCAGTAACGCTGACCAAAGGATCCCTAGTTAGAATGTTACCACAGCGATGAAAAGTCGACGGTCCCGCTTTGGTAATTTGTAAACCGCGAGACCGCCCGTCATCGAACCTTCGACAGATGGCCGGGTGCCCTTGACCGGACTGGATGGCCGCGGCGCCTCCGGGTGACCATCCTGTATACTCGCGCATTCTCGATGGAAACCGCGAGACCTCGCGTGCGCACTGGGAATCTGACGGCTGCCTTGGTTGCGGTCGCCGCTGCCGAGCTCAGCCTCAACCGGCTGGCCGGACGGCTGTTTTTTCCCCGCGCCACGCTCTCCCTGGGCGGGGGGTCCCACGCGGCAGCCGCGCTGGCTGCCTGCGGGCCATTTTTGTTCCAGCTCACCGCGGTCCTCGCGCTGTCGGTCCTGGTCGCCTCGTTTTCCGGACTTCTTCGGCGCGGCGAGCTGTACCCCCGCGCCATGCGATTCTCGATCGTCGTCATCGCGCTGGTCTTCGCAGTTTTTTCCGGTCAAGCGATCTTGCGCGGGCAGCTGGCACCGCGGTTTTTTCTGTACCTCGAGACCAGCTTCGCGTTTCTGGGGCTGCTCACTGCGGCGGCCTTTATTCGCACGCCCACCTTGGCGCGCGTCAAGGCGGGCGTCGTTCTCTTCTCGCTGCCGGGTATTCTTCACGCCGTCGCGATCCTGGGCGCCGGCTGGGGGCAGGGGGCGGAGACCGCCACCGCGCTGGCGCGGGGTGGCGAGGCGACCCTGGTCATCGCCGCCGCCGGCGCGCCCCTGCTGCTCTCGCCGCGACCATGGAGCGAGCGCCACTTTGTGCTTCCGCTGGCGACGGCGGCGACGCTGACGATCCTGTTCGTCCTGGGCCTCGCCTTCCGCTTCGACCTCATGCAGGCGAGCGCTCTCTACGGCCTGCGGATGGAGCTTCCGGCTGCAGGCTCGCTCGCGGGCGTCGCTTACGTGGTCGCCTTCTTCGGCTGGACCTACGCGACGACCGAGCTCTGCGCCGACAAGGGGGGAATGCGCCTCACCGGGTACGGGCTCGGTCTGCTGGCGCTCGGGGGATACGACGCGGGGTCGCCCGTCGAGCTTTCGTTGTCCCTTCTCGGCCTGGTCGCGCTGGCGGTGGGTGAGCTGCGCGCCGCACCCTACGCCGATCACAGCCGGCCCCGGGTCTCCGCCGGAGACTGGCGGGATTTCGTGGGCCGACTCGCCGGCGCCGCTGGCGACGGGACCGAGCCGGACGACGCGCCTCCCGAGGCCGTCGTCGTCGAAGAGGAAGAGCTGGAGGTCAGTCGGATCCATACCCACCGCCGCGGCCATCCGATCGCCATCAAGCTGCTGCGCCGCCGCGGGACGCTGGTCGAGCTCGACACCACCGTCGGACGTGCGGGGCACGATCAGCCGAGCGCGAGCATCGAGCGGCACCGCCGCTGGCTGGCACGCAGCCCCGAGAACCGTCTCAAGCTCACGCGCGTCAAGACCGGCGATCCGACCTTCGACCAGAAGTTCAGCGTGCACGGCGACGCGCCGCTCGGAGACGTGAATCTGCGAGATCGGGTCGCACGCCAGCAGGGCGACGGCGTCCTCACGCTCTGGCACGGAAGCGCCGCGCGCTACCTGCTCGCGCACCCCTCATCGATCGCAGACGCGCCGCCCGCGTTCGCCGGCACGGTCGCGGGCGCGGCGCCCGTCGACAGCTTGGTTGCCATCCTCGACACCATGGCCGACCTCATCGAAGCGTCGCAGCCCCCCGCGGGGTGAAACGGCAAGTTGGGTGTCAGGGCGGCGAGGTCGCCGCCGCGGGCGCCTGCGTTTCCTGGCGTGGCGGCGACGCGGCCGCCTGACTCTCGAGCTCACGTATCTGCCGGCGCGCCGCGGGCGCGTCCGATCCCGGCGGTGACGACTCCAGATACTTTTTGTACGCCTCGATGGCTTTCGCGGGCTGGCCCGCCAGCCGATACGCCTCGCCCAGACCGAACAGAGCGGGCGCGAAGCCGGGGGCGTTGGTGAGCGCGCGCCTGAACATGTCGACCGCCGCGAGCGGCTTTTGCCGATCCAGGAGCAGGTACGCCATCCCGGCGACGGCGCCAACGCCATTGGGCTGCAGCCTCAATGCCTCGTCGTAGAGTTTTTGTGCCTTGGCGGTCTGTCCGTTGTCGAGCGCACGATCCGCGTCGTCGACCAGATTCTTGTAGCTCTTGGGGCGTCCCGTCTCGGCGGTCGGCGCACCAACGCGCGCCTTCGGCGACTCCGGCTGCGCGGGGGCGGTCGGCTCGTCGGGCGGTGCGGGGATCGGATGGGTGGCAGGCGCGGCGGGGGCCGGCGCGGCCGCGGCAGTCGGGGCAGCCGGTGCCGGTGGTTCGGCTGGCGCCGGCTCCGGATGGGGCGCAGCCACCTGCGGCGGGGCAACCGCGGCCGGCGCGGCGGGTGGAGGCGTCAAGACCGGCGCCGGCGCCGCCTTGTTGTCGGCCGCCGGGGTGGCGCCCCAGGGCAATCGAAATCCGGTCGGACCCTTGAAGCCGAGGTAGGCCGCGAGGACACCCAGCACCAAGACGGCGGCCCCGGCCAGCTTACGTCCGCCGTGCCGAGAGCCGAGACCCGCCGCGACCAGATCCTCTTCCGGCGAGAGGCTCGCAAAGCTCGCGCTCACCGCCGACTGGCGCGGCCGACGGTTGCTGGTGAGAATATCGTCGTCGTCCGCGTCGTCAGAAACGTAGGCGTTCCGCCCCTGCCCCGAGGCGCGCGGCGTCTCCGGCCGCGTCGGTCGCGCCACACGCGCGGCCGCCGCCGCCCGATCGGCCTGATCGACCACATCGAAAAATGGTCGTAGCTCGTCGACATCCCCCAGCCGCCGCCAGGCGCCGCCCGGTGGACAGACGCGATCGGCGCGTCCGACCCGCCGCTCGACGACCCACTTCTGGAGGGTCGTCGAATCGCGAAAGCGGTGGGTCTTCCCCTCCTCGGTCGTCAGCATCCAGGACGACGTCGTTGGCCCGCCCGGCGTCGATATGGTGGGGACGGGCGCCGGGGGGCCGGGACGGGGTCCCCGACCGACGACGAACGTGTGCCCGCAGGAGGTGCACTGAACGGAGGCGCCTCCGGCCGCTACGCTCTCGTCATCGAGCTCGTATTCGGTCTGACAGCGATCGCATCGAACGTCCATTTACCGAAACCCATCGGCAGCGGAAGCCGCCGCGCCAGGAGCGACGAACCATACCACGCTCACGGAGCGGCGCTGTCGATCGCGACCGCGCCGCTCTGCCCCCGATGGTGGAGCGGTCAAAGACTCTCGGGGAAAAGGGCGTAGAGCTGCGCTGGTGGAGGCGTGTAAGGGCCGGCGACCATCAGGTTGCCGAGATGGTCGACGCGGAAGCCACGTTCGAACGCACGCAGCAGCACCGCCGGCGTGGCGGCCGACCCCCGAATGACCGCTGCGCGCCCCGGCAGGTCGAGCGCGACGCCGTCGACGAGGTCGGCCATCCCCTGGGCAGATTCCGCGACGCCGGGCCCGATCACCACCCGCGCCGGCAGCGATCGAAAAAAGAGATAACCGGAAATCTCGCCCTGCGCGCCGATCGAGACCAGGCCGCTCCCGGTCGAGGCGAGCAGCGCAATGTCGGGCCTACGATCGGCGCCGGTCCGCGCCAGGTCGTACCGCTCGACAGCGGGAAGATCGTCGGGCCGGAGCGCACGCACCGACGGGGGCGGCACGGGCGGTGGTGTCAGGCGCTCCGCCAGGAGGTACGGGGCCACGTCGACCACGGTATAGCCGAGCCGGGCGTAAAGACCGAATGAATCGGGATTGAAGCTGTCTTGAAACAATCGCAGGCTGCTCGAATGCGCCGCGACCGCGGCCAGCCTGGTCATGAGCGCGCGTGCCACGCCGGGTGGCGCGCCGGGCCGCGCGGCCAGGGGACCGATGCTGGTCACCGCGCCCCGGGGATGCGCGAAGCCGACGCCCACCACCTCCGCTGCCGACCAGGCAACGGCGCACCCCTCCGGATCGAGATCCAGATAGGCCCGACAGAGCCAGGCGGCGCTGTCACGGGTGGGAAAGGGCGGCGCATGTCCTCGCTGCCTGTACACCGAGCCAAACGCGTCGAAAAGGATGCCGGCCGCAGCCTCCACGTCCGCTCGCTCCAATCGGCCAACCCGGATCATCGTCGAGAGCTACGGAAATCGGGCTTGGACGCCGATGCCGCCGTCGATCTCGAAGCGCAGCCAGCGGACGAACCCGATGGTCTCGCCGAATTGTAGATAGAAACCGAGGTTGCGCATCACCTCGAACATGAAGCCATTCGCGTTGCGTACCCCGACGTCATAGTCCTTGGTGCCCGGATCGTGCTGCGGATTGACGTCGTAGACACCCTGAAACGTGGCAAAGAACTTGGCGTCGAGATCGGGATCGACCCAGTAACGAAATCCCGGCGCGACGGCGAACTGGTGGGACTGGCTGAAATCGGCGGCCACCCCGAAGCGCAGGTCGACCAGCGCGTCCCAGTGGCGGCTCAACCCGAACGACGGTTGGACCTCGATGAAGAAGGGGATCCACCCGGTGCAGACCCGCTTATTCAGCTGCCCACAAGGAACCATGTCGTGGTACGGGGCGATGATGCGGTAGCCTGAGCCCGGCAATACGGCCAATCCGAACTGATCGAGATGGACGAGCGAGGGTTGCTTGAGTCGCGGAAAGCGCTTGGGGGCCGGCGGAGTCGCCGGCGGTGGGTTGGCGCCGTCGGTGCCCACGGCCGCTGCGGGCGGTGCGACGTTCGAATCGGCCGCGGCGGGCTTCGAATCGGCCGACGAAGCGGCGGGCTTCGAATCGGCCGACGGAGCGGCGGGCTTCGAATCGGCCGACGGAGCGGCGGGCTTCGAATCGGCCGACGGAGCGGCGGGCTCGGCCAGCGCCGGTCGGCCGGCCAACGCGATCAGAGCCAGGAACATCGCGAGCACAATCGGCCTCACCATCATCGCGGGAGTGTAGTGCAAAGTCCCCGCAGGACGAAACGGGTGGGAGGCTGGATTGATTAGGGACAGGAGCTCGACCGACTCGGATCGCCTCTCGCGGCGACGGCTGCTGGCGGGCGGGGCCGGCGCGTCCCTGCTGGCGTTCTTGCGGCCGCGGCCAAGCCTGGCCATCGGCGACCGATCGCTGTTCCACTTCGCCCGCCTCAACTTGCCCGGGCTGCCCGATCCACGACCCACGGCGCTCAAGCGCCTGGCCTGGGAGATCGTCCGCCGCACCAGCGTTCAGACCGCGTCCGATCCGGCCGAGCTGCGTCTGTCCGATCCCAACCTCTTTCGCTATCCATTCCTGGTGCTCTCCGGCGATCGCGGGTTCGCGTTGCCCCCGGAGAGCGAAATCGCGCGCTTGCGCCGTCACATCACCTACGGCGGTTTTCTATTGATCGATTCGTGCGAAGGGCGCGCCGGCGGCGGATTCGACGAATCGGTGCGGCGGCTCCTCGCGCAGACCCTGCCCGGGGAACTCCCGATCCGGATCCCGGACAACCACGTCCTCTGGAAATCGTTCTATGTGCTCCACGGCGCCCCCGGGCGGATCATCGCGGCACCCTATCTGGAAGGGGTCGAGCGCGACCGGCGGCTGGCCGTCGTCTACACCCAGAACGATCTGGGCGGGGCCTGGGCCCGCGATGGGTTCGGCCGCTGGGAGCACGAGGTGATCCCCGGCGGGGACGACCAGCGCGAAGAAGCGTTTCGCCTGGGGGTGAACCTGGTGATGTACGCCCTCTGCCTCGACTACAAGACCGAGCAGGCGCACATCGATTATATCCTTCGCACCAGACGGTTCGCCCGATGAGCGGTCTGCTGCGACTGCCGGGCGGCTACAACGACTGGCGCATCGGGCTGGGCGTGGCGAGCCACTTCGGGCGGCTGGGCGTGGCGCTGCTGGTGGCGGCCGCGGTCCTCGCGATCGCGCTCTCGGCGCTGGCGCTCATCGAGGAGCGGCGCGCGCGCGGGTGGCTGCTGCTCGCGCTGCGCACCGCCGGCGTGCTCGCCTGCCTGGTGACGGCGCTGGAGCCGACGGTGGAGCTCCGCCAGGTCGCCCGCGTCCCCAACCGCGTCGCCGTGCTGGTCGATGCCTCCCGCTCGATGGAGGTCCGCCCCCCCGATGGCGGACCGTCGCGCGCCGAACGGGCGGTGGCGATCCTCGATCGCGCGGCGCCCGACATCGCGGCCTGGCAACAAGCCGGGCACGAGGTCGACCTCTACACCTTCGGCGAGAGCGTTTCGCCCGCCACCGCGGCCTCGCTGCGGGAGCCGCCCGCCGCCGACGCGACCCGCATCGGCGAGGCGCTGGGCGAGCTGCGCGCACGCTACGCCGGCCGCGATCTGGGCGCCGTGCTGCTCATTTCCGACGGGATCGATACCGGCCGGGTGGGCGAGGGGCCACTCGATGCCACCACCCACGCCGCCATCGAAGCGCTCGGCGCGCCGATCCACACGGTCGGGCTGGGCGAAAAATCGTTGCGCGATCTATCGATCGCCGCGGTGCTGGCCGACGGGTTCGCCTTCGTGCGCACGCCGGTCAGCATCGAGGCGGTCATCCGCCAGACCGGGCTGCCCGATCGCCAGGTGGAGGTGACGCTGGAGCGGGACGGGCGCCCGATCGCGACGCGCGGGGTGGTGCTGCGTGGCGATCGGTCCGAGGAAAAGATCGCCTTCGACTGGCTCCCCGACCACCCCGGCAACTTCGTGTTCCGGATCTCGACCCCGGTGCTGGCGGGCGAGGCGCTCGCCAGCAACAACCAGCAGTCGTTCACCCTCAAGGTGATCCGCGATCGGGTGCGGGTTCTCCACCTGACCGGCCGGCCCTCCTGGGACGAGCGCTTCGTGCGCGCGATGCTGCGCCGCGATCCCAACGTCGATCTGGTGTCGTTCTTCATCTTGCGAACCGAGACCGACGAGCAGCCCTGGAACCACGACGATCTGTCGCTGATTCCCTTTCCCACCTTCGAGATCTTCGAGGAGCAGCTGCGGTCTTTCGACCTGGTCATCTTCCAGAACTTCAACTACGCGCCCTACGGCGTCGAACCGTTTCTCCCCAACGTGCGCGACTACGTCGAGGAAGGGGGCGCGCTGGCGATGATCGGGGGCGATCTGTCGTTCGCGAGCGGCGGGTATGGTCTCACGGCGCTGCGCGACGTGCTGCCGGTCGAGCTGCCGCCCACCCCGCCGACGCTGGAGGGAGATAACGACACCGGCCTGAACGCCGAGGCCTTCAAGCCTCGCCTCAGCGCCGAGGGACGAACGCATCCCATCACGTCGTTGCTGCTCGACCCGCGCGACAACGAGCTGCGCTGGAGCAAGCTGCCACCCCTCGAGGGCCTCAACCGGGTGCCGCGCGCCAAGGCGAACGCGACCACCCTGCTCACCCACCCGACCCTGAAGGGCGCCGACGGGAAGCCGGCGCCGGTGCTGGTGGCCGGTGAAACCGGCAAGGGACGGTCGCTGGCGCTCCTCACCGACAGCGCCTGGCACTGGGGTTTTCTGGCCGCGGGCGAAGGTGACGACGGGCGCGCGTTTCAGCGTTTCTGGGAAAATGCGATCCGTTGGCTGGTGCGTGATCCGGCGCTGATGCTGCTGCACATCGAGCTCGATCGTCTGGAGTACCGGCGCAACCAGCCGGTGGCGGCGCGGGTGCGGGCGATGCACGCGGATTATTCACCGGCGCCGAACATCGACGTGAGCATCGGCGTCGCCCCCGCCGATGGCGTCCTCGATGCCAATGCCAGGCCGCTGCGAAGCCTGCACGTGACCACCGACGCCGACGGGGAGGTCCAGGCCGACATCGGCGTCTTGCCTCCGGGGGCCTACCGGCTGACCGGACACGCGACGATCGAAGGGCGGGCGGTGACGCAAGATGAAACCTTCGTCGTCCGCGCGGGCGGGCCCGAGCTGGACGATGTGGCGGCCCGGGATCGGGTGCTCCGCGAGCTCGCGCAGGCGAGCGGCGGCGACTATCGATTCGAAGCGTTGCCGAGCATTTCGATCCGGCCGTCGCGCGAGGTCCGCGTCGGTCGCCAGAGCGCCGTCGAGCTGTGGTCGCGCCCGTTCCTGCTTCTGCTCGGGGTGGGGCTGCTCGCGTTCGAGTGGACCCTACGCCGCCGCTCCGGTCATAGTTGATTGAGTTCGGGACCCTCAAAGGGTCCCGCGCCCCCCGCGATGGGCTTCGACGGCGAAGCCGTCTACGCCCGACGCGATCGTTCGGGACGCGTGGGTCCCGCGCCTAGGGCGAGCTGGTCTCGGGCTCGGCTTCGGCGAGGGCGCCGGTGATGCGGCGGCGGCGGCCGGGGCGGCGGGCGCGGCCGACGAAGATCAAGAGCATCGTGATCGCGGGCAGCAGCCCGGCCGCACCGAAGGCGCCCGACGCCACCGTGCAACCGGCGGCCGGGGCGCTCCCCGGATCGGTGACCGCGGTCTGGTCGGCCGGCGGCGCCGAGATCTGGAGCGTGGCAACGGTCGCGTGGCCGCTGCCGTCGGTGGCGGTCACCGTGATGGTCTGGGCTCCGTCGATGCCGGTCAGATCCCATTCGTAGGGTCCCTTCTTGGCGGCCGCCGAGAGACCCTGCGGTGCCACGTCGATCGCGACGTTGGTGAGATCGCAGTCGTCGTGGGCATCCACCTTCACCGAGAAATCGTGGCCCATGGTGGCGCCGTTCTTCGGCGAGAGGAACGTGACGCTCGGGGCCTGCGTGTCGTCGATGCACCCGAAAACAGAAGGCTTCGGTCCGCCGCCCCAGGTACCGAGCGCGGTCTTCATCATCTGGTACGAGTTCTGGGTCTGCCGTTCGCAACGGTCGGCGGTGGTCGGAACGGCCTGGTTCTCGAAACCGTCGCAGTTCTGGCAGATGAACGGGTACATGATGTCGTTCGTGTCCGAGACGTGCTCGAGGCCGATGAGGTGCGCCTGCTCCTGCGCGATGATGACCGCCGTGTCGTGCGCGCTCTCGCCGCCGTCGAGCGTGTAGGCCACGCCGCCGTGCAGGTCTTGACAGAGAAAGGGTGCCACTCCCGCCACGGTGTCGCTGACACCACACCAGGTGCCGCCGCCCGATGAGACGACCTCGGTGTAGTAGCTCCCGCTGGTCGGACGGGTGAGCGTGAAGATGACGTTGAAGTCGGCGTACCATCTGTCGAGGTAGGTTTGAATCTGACGCTGGCAGTCCTCGAGCGTGGCGGCGAAGGTGCAGTTGAACTTGGGAGCGATGCCGGTGCACGCGTTGTAGTTGGTATTGGGGAGCGGCTTGCCATCGGCGTAGACCAGATAGATCACCTTCGGTTGGCCGCTCGAACCGGGCCCGCCGCCGCTCGACAACGCCCGATCGACGGCCACCCCGTCGAGCGAGGAGACGGCCCCTACCATGTCGGCGTGAAGAGCCTTGGCGTGGACCAACCCGTCGGCCGCCGCCGATCCGGCGGGGTCCGAGCCGTTCGACAGCTCGCCACAACCGCTGGTTCCGACCGAGCACGCGATCGCACAGGCCACGATCAGCAGGCCTTTCGTCATGCGTCCGACAATCGCGTCCAAGAAGATCTGCCCTCTGCAGAGATGCCCAGAGGCTGCACCGGCTAGCGGTGCACGCCGACCTGTGGCAGGGTCTGCAAGCTGTACATCGGATGAAGCGGTCCGGCGCTTTATAGTCTGTCGTACATATTTTTCAGCCTGAGTTACGATCCCAACCCCATGGTCGCAGCCGAAAACTTCGTCAGCGAGCTTGACGCAAAGAACCAGCTCTCAATCCAGCGGGTCGTCGCGGCGTTGGGCGAAGGGCTCGGCAAGGAGGGCGTCGAGGTCGCCGACGCGCTGCGGATGGCCCTCAAGGGCGCCATAGAGCTGGCGGAGGTCGCGGCTCTCTGGATAACGGACTGCGACGATCTCGAGATGAAGCTCTCGCTGGCGGAGCAGTGCGGTGACGGCGCGCGACAATGCCGCCGGCTGTCGGCGCGGCTCGCGGCGCTGGGCGTGGTCGGGTACGACCCGCGCGACGGGGGATATTCGAAGCTCTTCGCCTTCCTGCGCTCGCTCCAGACGCCGGAAGAGCGTGCCTCGGCCGGCTATGTCGCCGGCAAGGCGCTCTCTATCGCGCGCCTCACCGCCCTCGGAGACTTCTGCGAGGACAAGGGCGATGCCGAGAGCGCGCATCTGATGGGCGTGGAGATCCTCGACGAGGAGCGTCGATATTACGAGGAGGGGAAACGGATGCTGATCGCCGTGACCACCACCGAGGAGAGCCAGGCGCGCGCGCGGCGTTCGGCCTACCGTACCCTGGAGCTGGCAGGTGAAACGGTCGAGCCGCTGCAGCTGCGCAAGAGCCTCGGGAAGCGCCGGTAGCCTTTTCCACGCTGGGGTGTTTCCCCTCGCAGGCTCCCCCCGTATAGTCATTTTTCGATGTCCACGGCTCCTCCGGTCGCGCCGGTGGCATTTGGCCGCTACACGCTGCTCGAGCGGCTGGCCCTGGGCGGCATGGCCGAGGTCTTCCGCGCGCGCATCAGCTCGTCGCACGGCTTCGAGAAGGTCCTGGTCATCAAGCGGATCCTTCCGCACCTGGCCGCCGACGCCAACTTCGTTGCGATGGTCATCGACGAAGCCAAGCTGACCGCACAGCTCACGCATCCCAAGATCGTTCAGATCCTGGACTTCGGCGACGTCGACGGCCAGTACTTCACCGCGCTCGAATATGTCGAGGGCTTCGACGCCCTGGGGCTGCTCCGCACCGCCGCCCAGAAGCGCGTGCGGCTCCCGAAGAACCTGGCGATCTTCATCGTCAATGAAGTGCTGGAGGCCCTCGATTACGCGCACAACGCCCGCGACATGCAGGGCCGTCCGATGCAGATCGTCCACCGGGACATCTCGCCGTCGAACATCTTCATTTCCAAACGCGGCGACGTGAAGCTGGGTGACTTCGGCATCGCCCACGCGCAGCGCCGGGAGTCGAAGACAAAAGCTGGAACGCTCAAGGGGAAGTACGGCTATATGTCGCCGGAGCAGGTGGTCGGCCGCCCGATCGATGCGCGCAGCGATGTCTTCGCCGTGGGCGTGGTGCTGGCGGAGCTGCTCACCGGGCGTCGCCTGTTCACCGCCGCCAACGATCTCGACGTGCTGCTCAAGGTGCGGGACGCGAAGCTCGATCGGCTGGACAAGTACGGCGCCGACCTGCTCCCGGCGCTCGATCGGATCGTGCGCCGCGCGCTCAAGAAGGACCCCGCAGAGCGCCATCAGAGCGCCGCCGAGCTGCACGACGATCTGGCGGACTATCTGTTCGCGACCGGGCAGCGGGTCGGACCCAGCGATCTGCGCGTGTTTGCCAACGGCCTGTTCGGGACCGATCCCGGCGCGTCGGGCGCGACCGTCGTCGCGGCGCAGCGACCCTCGGGCCCGGCCGCAGCGAGCGCGGGAGACGCCCCGGGGCCTCGCGCGCCGGCCGCAGCGCGGGC
>JADGRB010000328.1 GCA_017881315.1 Pseudomonadota bacterium | reverse complement strand
GTGGTTCACGAAGGTGTAAGGAGCGGTGAAGAGCGCCTGCAAGGTGCCGTCGCCCGTGTAGACCGACGACACGAAGTCGGAGAATTCCGTCTGAACGCCCTGCGCGACCGCCGCCGTGAACATCGGGCTCGTCTTGGTGAGCGGCTGGGTCAGGTCCCGTCCCTGACTGCCGAAGTTGAAGAGCCATTGCTCGTGAAAATTGAAGAGCCCGTTGGAGGCCCGCGCATCCGCCAGCATTCGGGTGACCTGGGTCGTGACCTGGGTGGCCGTCGTCAGCTGGCCGGCCTGCGCCGCTTGCAAGAGCGTGTCGTCGGGTGTCGTCTCCCAGAGGGTCGACGCCAATCGAGAGGCGAGCTGCCAGGAGGTGAGCGGCACCAGCCCGTCGGAGCCAACCACCGGCGCGGTCGGGCCGATCTCCCAGTGATAGAGGAAATTCGGCGACTGAATCATCCCCTTGACCAGCGCGCCAATCGATTCGTTGAAGCTGAGGCCCAGGCCGCGGACCTTGGTGAAGAGGGCCAGCAGATCGGTCTGTTCGGCCGCCGCGATCGGCCGCCGGTAGGCCTCCAAACCAAACGACGTGATGAACTGCGTGGCGCAGGTGGTTTCAGCGGCGCTGGTGGTGGGCACCTTGCAAGGGATGGTCAGCTTGCCAGCGGTTTTTCCGGCGGCCACGGCCTGCAGCGCGGTTTCCACCACCGTGTCGGCGGTCTGATTGTAGAGGTCCACCTGGAGATCGGCGACGCTGGCCGGGGCGACGTACCCGACGGCATTGGGCGCATCGGGCGACCAGGCGTTGCCCCCCTCGGCGGGAGCGGTGGCGTCGCCCAGGAGATCGGCCAGCATGTGGTCGTACTCGCGATACGTGAGACGCCGCATGACGAGCGGTCCGGCACTCTCGGCGGGTGGCGTTCCGCTGGTGACGATCGTGATGGCCGACGTTCCGCCCGAGCCCGTGGCGGTGGCGCCGCCTCCACCGACGGTCGCGCTTCCCGCTGTTCCGCTGGCGGGACCGGCCCCGGCGGATCCCGATCCGCCCGGTCCCACGCCGCTACCGCCCGCGCCGGTGGCTCCCTGAGAACCGATGCGACCGGTGCAGCCGGCGACGAGGCCGGCGGAGAGCAGGGCCGCGATCGCGAAGGATGAGCGGCAGAGTTCTTGAGCTTTCATCGATGTTCTCCGTTCAGCCCTTGAGGACGGTCAGCTCACCGCCGTAGCTCGTCTCGCCAAACGTCGACACCGGCGTGCCCATGGCGTTGCACAGCGCGACCAGCAACCCGTTGTTGGGGGTTCCGGCGGGCAGCCCGAGACTTCGACCCGTCTTGAAGTAGCCCCCGCAGCTTCCCGCCATGACCACCGGGACGCCGGTCGTTTCGTGCGTGCCGGTGCGCATGCTGTTCATGCCGACGACGACGCTGCTGTCGAGCATCGACTTCCCGGTTCCGTCGGTGATGCTCTTGAGCTGGCCGATGACGTAGGCGAGCTGCGACTGCATCCAGGTGTCGCAAGTGACCTTTCGCATCGTGTTCTCGTGCGCGATGGCGTGAAACCCGTTGGCGTCACCGGTATTGGGATCGGAAGCCAACGCCCCCCCGCTGGTGAATCCCAGCCAGTTCATGATCAGATTTGCCGCGCCCTGATCGGAGATCTGCATCACCGCGACGCGCGTGAGGTCTGCCGCGAACGCCGCCACCGCCAGATCCATCTGGAGCTTGGTGATCACGGGAACGCTGGCCGAAAGATTGGTCTTGGGCTCCCCCGCGGTGCTGGGGAAGGAGCAGGCGGCGGGGGTGCCCGTCACCGTCGACACCGGCGCGCCCCCGTCGGTCGCCGTGGGCGGCGTCGTGATGCTCTGGAGCCGCGTTTCGATGGCCCGGATCGACGTCAGGTGCTGGTCTATGCTGTGCTTGTCCTCGGTGCCGACGACGTTGGAGAACCGGTTGAGATCCCCGATCACGTAGTCGAGGATGCTCTTCTGAATCGCGCTCGTGTTGTTGACGGGAGCGCCGCCCGCGCCGCCCGCGCCGCGGCCGCCGCCCGCACCGCCGGCACCCGTGGTGGTGGGGAGCGAGCCTTTGAAGTAGAGGTTGAAGACGCTGTTGGGATCGGGGTTGGGCTGAACGACCTGACCGGCGGCCGACCAGGACAGGTGCCCGGTGCTCACCACGTAGCTTCCTTGGTTGAGGCTGACGAGGCCCTTGTACCCGCCCTTCTGCAGCTGGGTGCCGATGTATTGATCGACCGAGATCCCCCCGCCCAGATCGGAGCTCGTGCCCGAGGAAAGCAGCTGGTAGAAGGCGCCGGTCAGCATCCCGGGAAAACAGGCGTGGCCGGTTCTCTCTCCCGAGCCGGGCATGTCCTTGATGAACTTGTAGTCGATCCCTTTCAGCAGCAGGAGATCGCTCATGTAGGGCTTGAGCGAGTCCTGAAAGTTCATCGAACCCAACGACCAGCTGGTCGGATCGTTACCCGTGGTGGCCCAGTTGTTGATGCTGCTGAGCATGCCGTTGGTCCAGGCGAGGATGTAACAGCGCTTGATCCCGCTCACGTAGCAGGCGGCGTCGGTCTTGTCGGCGCGCAGCAGCGGCAAGAGCGCCGCGCCGGCCCCGATGGACTTGAGCAACCGGCGGCGCGAGAAACGAAGGTCGCGTTTCATCATGGTCGTCCTCTGGGGCGCTGGGTACGGGACCCTGGCCGGCACGCGCCGGCCAGGTAGCGGGAAGCGGACTTGGACGGGTCACGTCGAAACGTGTCCGTGAAAGACCAGTAGCACGCGGCCCCAGAGGTCGCGCTTACCGCCATTGCGCGGTTCATGGCGTTGCCGAGCGGACATTCCATCGTTGGGCGATGCCGCGCGTCTTCCTGGTGGTCTTGACGCTGACCGTTTCCTGCGCGAGCCCGCGATCCGGACTCGACGGCGCCGCCGACGCGCCCGCCGTCGATGGAAGCCCCGCCGACGGCCGGGCGCCCGGTGGAGCGAGCTGTGCGAGCGACGCTGCCGGTACGTCCGCCTGCGGCGCGCATGGAGAGAGTTGCTGCACCAGCCCGCTCGTTCCGAGCCCGACCTACTTTCGGACCTACGCGTGCGACGGCGGGAGCCCTTCCGGTGAGGCCGATCCAGCAACCGTGTCCGGCTTCCGCCTGGACAGCTACCTGGTGACGGTCGGGCGCTTTCGGCGCTTCGTTGCAGCGACGGTGTCGGGATGGAACCCACCGCCCGGGTCGGGCAAGCACCTGCACCTGAACGGCGGCCGCGGGCTCGCCGACAGCAGCGCGTCCGGTTTCGAGCCCGGATGGAGCGCGGGAGACACCATCAACCTGGCGACGACAACGGCCCTCTGGAGCGCGCGCCTCGGTTGCGATCCCTCCTTCGGGACCTGGACCGACGAGCCCGGCGCGAACGAGACCCTGCCGATGAACTGCATCGACTGGTACGAGGCGTACGCATTCTGCATCTGGGACGGCGGCTTCCTTCCGAGCGAGGCCGAGTGGGAGGCCGCCGCCGCAGGCGGGCCCGAGCAGCGCGCGTATCCCTGGGGCTCCGCCGCTCCCACCGGCGATCTCTATCTGATCTCCGACTGCAACTATCCGACCGGCGCCACGGGCTGCTCGGGCGTGGCGAACATCGCGCCCGTCGGGACGGCCGTCCTGGGCGCCGGCCGTTGGGGACAGCTCGATCTGGCGGGAGAGCTGGCGGAATGGACGCTGGACTACTACGCGCCGTACGTCGATCCCTGCGCCAACTGCGTGTTCCTGACCGACTACTCGTACCGCGTGGTCCGGGGTGGTTCGTTCGGCACGAACACGGAGGACGTTTCCCCCTGGGCGCGCGACGGTGATCTCCCCCAGAGTCGTAACGCCTTCTACGGCGCCCGCTGCGCGCGCGGGCCCTGATCGCGAGAGGTCGGCTCGAAGACCGGATTGCCGAGCCGACGCTCACATGAAGCCGGCCACCGACACCGGTTGCGAGCGGTTGGTGGTCGTCCCGTCGCCGAGCTCGTTGACGAGGTTCTCCCCCCAGCAGAACGCCAGCCCCGTCGCCGCCCGCGCGCAGGTGAACACCGATCCGGCCGCGATCGCGTTCACCGGCACGAGGCCCGTGACCTGGACGGGCGCCAGCGAGTCGGACGTCGTTCCGTTTCCAAGTTGGCCGTCCTGGTTGCCGCCCCAGCACCAGACCGCGCCGCCCGATCGCAGCGCGCAGGTGTGTTGATGGCCGGTCGCAAGCGCGAGCGCATCGGTCACGCCGTTCACCGCGACTGGAACATTGCTGCCGTTCGTGTTGCCGTTCCCGAGCTGACCGCTTCCATTCGCTCCCCAACACGAGATGCTCCCGGATTGATGCCGGGCGCAGGCGAACCAGCGACCCGCCGAGAGCTCCACCACGTCGGCGCCCAGGTTCTTCACCGGCGCGGGCGTCGAGCGGGACGTGCTGGTCCCATCTCCGAGCTCGCCGCTGCCGTTGTCCCCCCAGCAGGTGACCGTCATGTCGGCGCCGCGAGCGCAGCTGTACTGCTCGCCGGCGTAGATGCCGGCGACGTTCGCGAGCCCGGGGACCTTGGAGGGCGACGTGATGCACGGGACGGCCGACCCCGAGCTCTCCGAACAGCTACCGTTCGCGGAGGCCGGTTGGCCGACCTGACCGCTGGCGTTGCTTCCCCAGCAGGAAACCGTCCCGTCGGCGTGGAGCAGACAGGTGTGATTCGCGCCGCCGGTGATTTGGGCGCAGTCGGTGATGCCCGGAACCTGAACCGGCGTCGTCGCGCCTGCCGAGGCGCTCCCGAGGCCCAGCTCGCCTTCCACGTTGCGGCCCCAGCACCACGCTTGGCCTGATTGGTCGCACGAGCAGGTCGTGAACTGCCCCAATCCGACGGCGGCTGGCGGAGCGAGCCTCATGACGGGCTTGCGAGAGTTGGCGTTCCTCAAGTTGCCGTCGCCGATCTCTCCGTCGTAGTTCTGCCCCCAGCAATAGAGGATCTCCCCCTCGTTGGCGCAGGCGTGCCATCCGTTCGCCCAGATGGTTCGGCCACCGATGGGCACGGTGGCGGCCGGTGTCGGGCGCGCCGGTGCCGATCCGCTCCAGGACGGCAGCGAGGGGCCGGCAACCGCGTCGGAGGCGCAGGACCCTGCGCTGCACGTTTGTGCGTCCGTTCCACCGGGACAGGAGACGCCGACGCACGAATCGAGCAACAGGATCCGCAGCATCTTCTGTTCGCCGTCGACGAATGTGGTCTCGGCCGCCTGCTGGACGACGGGATTACCCGTCAACGACGCGATCACCGACACAGCGACGGTTCCGGATTGGCCGCCCGGCTCGAGGCCGAGCGTCCAAGGGAAAGGCGGCGTGGTGGGGGCAGCCAGACTGACGTCGATGTTCGTCGTCTGCGTGC
>JADGRB010000092.1 GCA_017881315.1 Pseudomonadota bacterium | reverse complement strand
GCCGCCATGGGCACCCTGGCGCGCGCGGAGGCGACGCGCGCGGTCGTCGCCGAGCTCGAGGCGATCGCTCGCCCCCGCAGGGTTCGTAGCGGGTAGCGCCGGCGACGGTCTACGTCGACGACCGGTAGGTCGCGGTCAGCAGCGGCAGCACGGACCCCGCCGAATTGAGGGCGCGGATCAGCGACACGTCGAACCCCCAGTGCACCAGGTGAAAACGCACGCCCCCTCCCAGCGCGGCGCCGTTGAACTCCGCGAGCGCACTGCCGCTGAGCGGCACCAACGTGGCGAGCTCGGCCAGCAGCGACACGGTCCGGCCCACCCGCCAGATCCCGCCCACGCCGTTTGCCATGATGGGCGCGCCGACCAGCGTCAGGTTGCTCGACAGCGAAAAGCTGGAGTCGCAGCGGCGATCGAGGCAGAGCTGCCCGACGCCGCCCACCCGGCCCACGAACTCGGCGCCGATGTCCTTGCCGACGCCGCCGCTGACCGATCCGATCGCCGCCACCCGGACCAGGCCGCTGCGGACCAGCACTGTCTTCAGGCTGAAATCCAGGACGGTGAACGATTCGGTGGCGATCGGCAGCGCCGTCACGCTGACCTGCGTGTCGTCCGTGAACGCATAGCCCGCCTGGAGGAGAACGATGTCGTAGCTCGTGAGGTAGAACGTCCCCTTCGGGTGGGTGTAGGCGGTCGGAAGAAGCACCACCCGATCGGCTTGCGGGTCCTCCGCGGGAGCACGCCCGGGTGGCGACGTCGCAACTGAAACCGCCACCAGGCCCGGAGGTGACTCGACCGGGGGCGATTCAAAACGTGGGGCGGGCGCCAGGGGCTGCGATGGGATCGGCGGAAGCGGCGACGGCGGCAGTGCCGGGGCCGGTGCAACAGCCGGCGGAGACGGCGCCGGCGGCGGAAGCGCTGGTTGTGCTGGCGGCAAGATCTCCGCGGGCGACGGTGGATCGAACGCGGGCGGCGAGGTCTGCCCGCGGGCCCCGGGGGCGACGAGCCCGCACAGGACGCCCGCGACCACCGCGATCCGAGCCGAGGACCGTCCGGTGTTACCCTGAAATCCCGGGACGGATCCCCAGTTCCGAGACGGCGACATGCGTTCAACAGACACCGCGACCCCCAAAAAACCTCAACAATTTTCTTTTGTGGCTCCTTGCCGTGTCCATGACTCCGTGCGAGCGCCCGCCCACCGGCTCACTCTGACTTGTGCGGCGCTGTGCGCGGCGTTGATCGCGGTGGGCTGCGGGCGCACCTCGCTCGACCAGGCGTTCGGCACCCCGGCTACCGATGCGGCCGGCGCCGCCGAACACCCGCCCGATCTTGCGACCGATCGACCGATCGATCGTCCGGTCGATCGGGCCGTCGACCGATCCCCCGATCAGTCGATCGACCGGGCGATCGACCGCGGGGCCGACCGGGCCGTCGATCGCCCCGCCGACCACGTCCCACCCGCCTGCGTTCCCGAGCCCGAGATCTGCAACGGCCTCGACGACGACTGCAACGGATCCATCGACGAGAACTTGCCGGCCATCCCCTGTCCGAACGGCGGGTTCCAATATTGCGTGGCCGGGCGCTATTCCGATTGCCCGCAGCGCTGCGAAGCCTGCGTGCCCGGCAGCGCGCGCACCTGCTTCACCTCCTTCTGCACCTACTGGGGAACCCAGCCCTGCGCGCCGGACGGGCGATCGTTCGGCCCCTGCCAGGAAGCGAAGTCGGTGCCCCCGGAGTGCCTGACGATCGCGCAGAACATGCAGCGATCGCCCGCCCTGGAGCAATGCTGCCTCGACCACGGCTACTGCTGTGTCGACACCTTCGACCTCGACAACGACGGCGATCGCAACGAGATGCTCGGCAACTGCGAGGCGGTCTCGTGCGTCCCCTAGCCGCCGGGGCGGCGTGCGCGGGCCTGTTCGGTTTCCTGGCCCTGGCGGCGGCGCCCGCGCGCGGCGCGCCCTGCGGGCAGCCGAACCTGATCGACATGGTGCCTCCCGATAAGGCGGCCGACGTCCCGCCCAACGCGACCCTGGCGGCCCACTACGCGGCGTCCGCCGACTATCTCGGCGAGCCGGTCGTGCTGGTCCTGCCCGACGGCGAGGAGCAGACGTTGCCCGCGACGTTCGACGCGACCGAGGTCCGCCTGTCGATCACGCCGGGAGCGCCGCTCGCACCCGGGGGCCCGTATGTCGTGCGCTGGCCGGCGCTGCGCGGCCTCAACGCCGCGGCGCCGGGAGTTGGCGGGCAAGCGACCTTCTCGGTCGTCACCACGCCCGACAGCGCGCCCCCGATGTTCGACGGGGTCGCGGCGGCCCGCTGGCACCTCGATCGCTCGACCAACGACTGCACCGATTCGATCGAGGAGCGTTTCGTCTTCGATCTCGACCTCGGCGCCGCCAGCGACGACGGCGGCCGGGACGGGTTGACGCTGCTGCTGTTCCAGACCTCGGGCCCGGGCGCGGGCGACGGCTCGGTCCCGGTGCTCGCGCGCGCGCTGCCGCCCGCAGGTCAGAGCGCCCAGGTCGCGTTGCCGACCAGCGATTCGGTCGGTCGGATCTGTTTCGCGGGGCTGGTGCGCGACACGACCGGCCAGGTGTCGAACAGCGCCGATCGGGAGGCTTGCGTCGAGACGACTGACCCACCTTTCTTTCAAGGGTGCGAGCTGGCCCCGAACGCGGAGCCCGAAGTGGCCAGCTCGCGGTTCGGGTTGCTGGCCCTCGTCTTGTCCGTCGGCCTGGCCGTGCGCCGACGGCGAGGCCGCTCGAGGCCGTGAAATGGATCGCCTGCGCAGTCCTGACCGTGCTCGCCTGCCGGGGGCCGCGCCCCGCTCCGACCGCGACCGCGGCGCGCGCTCTGCCGGCGCCGCCGCCGTTTTCATGCGTCGCCGATCGCTGTGTGCAGCGACATCCGCGCCTGCCCGACGACGGCGAGTGGACCTGCACCGATCAGGGGGGCGCGACGATCTGCGTGGGGGGCGAGCGGGCCGCGGGCGTGGCGGCGGCGCCGGGCGATCCGGCCTTCATCTGCGGCGCGCGGCGGGGGGCGCCGTCCGATCCGCTGGGCTCGCGCATCTGCGTCGACCCGACGCCCGATCTCCCGGATGGCGCGAGGGCCGACTGGCGCTGCCGGATCGTCTCCGATCCGTCGGCGCGCCGGATCTGCGATCGCGAGCCGGGTCCTTGGAAGCTGGGCGCGGGCTGTGGCGCACAGCATCCCTGTGCCCAGGGGAGCGATTGTGTCGCGGGGCGATGCGCGCTCCCGCGCCGGATGCCCGACTGCTGGTTCGACAGCGACTGTCCCAATCACCGCTGCCGGTTCGGAAGCTGCGGGGCGACGCCGCCATGAATCGGACGGCGGCTAAGCTGCTCCTCGGCGTCGCGGTCGGCACCCTCTCCGGATGTCGGCGTCCGCCAGCACCCAGTCGGGAGTCCACGAGCGCATGCCTGGAGATCGACGCGCCGACGGCGCCGGTCGGCTTCGACGCGCCGTTTTCGATTACCGCACGCGTAACCTGCGCCGGAGGCCGCCGCGGACGGATCGCCTGGCGTCAGGTCGCGGGCGTGTCCCTGCGCGCGCTCGCGATCGCGGACGACGGCTTCAGGCTGACCGGGCGAACCGCCACGCTGGCGGACGCCCGGCCCGGTCCGCTTCCGTGGGGCGTGATTCCGCTGTCTCCGCGCACGCGGGGCGAAGCGACGCTGGAAGCGCTCTGGAACGACGGGCTTGGCCACGAGCTGCGACGCGAAGTCCCCCTCGCGGCGGCCCCCCGCGCTCGCGGCCTCCCCAACACCGCGATCGGCGCGCGCCTCTATCTCGGCGGCGAGGGCTGGCATCTGATCTCGGGCCCGCCCGGGAGCGTGGCCACGCTGCAGCTCCCGCCAGGCCCGGCCAACCTGCTGCCGGATCTCTCGGGCGACTACCGGCTGGCCGACGCCCGGGGACGCGAGCTCGTCCTGCGCGCCGCGCGCTACGACGAGACCCCGCTCGACTGCGGGCGCTCGGGTTGCCACACCGCGATCACGGACGCCGCGGCGACGAGCCCGATGACGACGGTGCTCGCGCGTGGCCTCGGTCCGGCCGCGGGCAGCTCCGGCCCGGCGTTCGGTCCGGGCTATCCCGGTTGCGCGCTCGCCTGTCACGCGACGGGCGAGCCTGGCCTCGCCGACGGCGGCTATACACAGGTGGCGAGCGAGATGGGCGTGGCGGCCGATCACCCGACGCGCTGGGAAGAGCTGCCGCGCTCTTTGCGCCGGCTGGGCGGCGTCGGCTGTCTCGCCTGCCACGGACCCGCCGCCCTCCCCCCACCGGCGGCGCGCGCCGGCGTGCTGAGGGCCGACGTCTGCGCCGTCTGCCACGACGCACCCCCGCGCTACGGACATGTCGTGGCCTGGCGAGACACCCGCATGGCCCACGCGGATCGGGCGCCCCGCACCCGCTCCGATCGCGCCTGCGCGCGCTGCCACACCACCTCCGGGTTTCTCGCCGCCATCGGGGCCCGCGCCGAGCGACCGTCGCCCGTCCAGGCCGAGCCGATCGGGATCACCTGCGCGGCTTGCCACGCGGTGCACGCGCACGAGACCGCGGCCCCACCGGCCGCGTTGCTGCGCCCGCCCGAGACCGCGGGCCCGGCGGCGTTGCTGCGCGCGCCCGCCGCGCCGACGCTGCTGGCGGCGATCATCGCCGACCCGCGAGCGTCGGTCGATGCGCGCTCGTCCGTCTGCCTGCCCTGCCACACGCCGGATCCGGAGGCGCCGCTGCCCTCCGCCTCGGCCGCGGCGCTCTGGCTCGGCCGCGGTGGCCTCGATCCCGCGAGCGGCCAACCCTTGCTCGGTGCCGCGGTCCACGCCCACGCCGTCGGCGGTTGCGTCGCCTGCCATCGCGCGGGTCCCGAGGGCCTCGCGCGCGGCGCCGGACACGGTTTCGCCGCGCCACCCACCACCTGCACCCCCTGCCACGCGCAACCTCTTCCCCCGACGGACCTGACCGCGCGCGCCCGCCGTCTCTGGGAGACCTGGCGACAGGTCACGGGGGCGGTGCCGGTCGAATCGGCACCGGCGCACGCGAGCGATCTGCGCGTCGATCGGGGCACGCCGCTGGGGCGCGCCGCCTGGGACGTGCTGCTGGTGATCGAGGATGCGGGCGCCGCCGCCCACAACGCGCCCTACGCCCAGGCCCTGCTCGCCGCCGCGGAACCGGTGATCGCGCGGGCGGCAACGCGGATCGGAGCGGCGAGAAAATGAGAACCAGGGTTGGGTTCGTGATGCTTCTGTCGCTCTTCGTCGCGAGCATGGCCAGCGCAGAGGAGCCGGCGCCAGCGAATGTCGCGCTCCGTGCAGATGACTCGTCGACCGTGAGCATCCCGCTCCGCCTGGCAATCCAGACCGAGGCCGCTGGCGGCGTCGTCACCGGCCGCTTCTACAACCAGCTCGTCGGCCTCCGCCTCGACGCGCAGTTCTCACCGCAGGTCAGCTTCGGTGGCTACCTCGGCTACGTGAACCTCAAAGGGAAGGACGGCCGCGCCAGCGACCTGCTCCCCTACGCGCAGCTCGAGTACCGCACCGGCGCGCCCGGCGACGCCGTGCGGATCCCGCTCCGCTTCGCCTCGGGCTACCTGCCGCGCAACGGCCCGGTGGTCCGACTGGCGGCAGGCCTCGCGTTCGCGCTCACCCCGCGCGTCGACCTGGTGACCGAGCTCGCCCCGATGGTCTGGGTGACCAACAACCAGACGCTGCTGTCGACGAACCTAGCCCTCGAGCTCGCGTTCCGACTCTGAGCCGTACCGGCGGCACTTGCAGTCATTGTCAAAATTGACATAATCCATTAAATGCTTCAGCGGCTTGCGACTCTGGTGCGGCAGCGACGAGAAGAGCTGGGCTGGACGCAGAGTGATCTGGCGCGAGCGATGGGCTCGAGCCCTTCCCGCATCTGCAAGCTCGAAGCTGGGGACGGCTCGGTCGCCGCCAATCTGATGACGCGGGCCATGGCCATCATGAGCGCACCTCTGCGCGTTGCGATCGACCGCTCGCAGGATCCCCTCGCCGAACCCGGTCTATCGCAAGAACAACGGCGCCAGCTTTCTCAACGGCTCCAGCGCCTGCGACATGCCGAGCGGATTGCCGAACGGCACGCGGTCGACGCGGGAGATGTCGAGCACGTCTTGTTCAATCTGACGTTACCGCCTTGGGAAAGGCTGGCGAGGAGCTTTGGACGTGCCGGACTCAAGCGACTTTCCGCTCAGTGACGCCGAGCTCGTGTTTCTGCGCGAGCTGGTGCGCGCAGAAACACGATTTCTGATCGTCGGTCTCGGGGCGGCGGTCTTGCAGGGGGCGGACGCGGTCACTCAGGATCTGGACCTGTGGTTTCGCACGCTCGGCGACCCCGCGATCGCGGAGGCCGCCCGAGCGGCAGGAGGCGTCTTCGCGACAAGGACCGATCCGCCGATAATCGCCGGTCGGGGCCTGGATCGCGTCGACCTCGTGGTCCGGTGCCAGGGTCTCAAGACCTTCGATGCGGAGTACCGCAATGCCATCGAGCTCGCCGTCGCCGATTTTTCGATCAAGGTTCTGCCACTCGAACGTGTGATCGCGAGCAAGCGCGCCGCCGGCCGGCCCAAGGACAAGGCCGTGCTCGAATCGCTACGCGCGGCGTTGGTCGCGCGACGTTCGACGCCGAAGAAGCTCTAGTCGCCAAGGGACTCAGAGGAATCCGTTTCCCGCGCGGACGCCAGACGCGGTAAAGGACACGGGTGTTTCGCAAGCGCGACGTCGCCTTTCACTTCGTCGGCATCGGCGGTATCGGCATGTCGGGCATCGCCGAGGTGCTGCTCAATCTCGGCTATCCGGTTTCGGGCTCCGACCTGCGCGAAAGCGAGGTGACCCGGCGCCTCGCCGGCCAGGGTGCGCAGATCGCCTTCGGCCACCGCGCCGACAATGTCGCCCGGGCCGACGTGGTGGTGGTGTCGAGCGCGGTCCGCCCCGACAACCCCGAGGTCGCCGCCGCCCGCGCGCGCGACATCCCGGTCATCCCGCGCGCCGAGATGCTGGGCGAGCTCATGCGCGTCAAGGACGGGGTGGCCGTCGCCGGCAGCCACGGCAAGACCACCACCACCACGATGATCGCGGTGATCTTGGCGGAGGCCGGGCTCGATCCGACTGCGGTGATCGGCGGCAAGGCGCGCGCCTTCGGGTCGAACGCGCGCCTCGGGCAGGGGGAGATCCTGGTCGCCGAGGCCGACGAGTCGGACGGCTCGTTCCGCCACCTGTTCCCGACCGTCGCCCTCATCACCAACATCGACCGGGAGCACCTCGACCATTTCGGGACGGAAGCGGCGCTCTTCGACGCATTTTTAGACTTCGCCGAGAAGGTGCCGTTCTATGGACTGGTCGTGATCGGCGCCGACAACCCCACCGCCGCGCGCCTGCCGCCGCGGCTTTCCAAACGGCACACCACCTATGGCCTCGCCGCCGGGGATTGGCGCGGCGAGATCCTCGAGGCCGGACCGAACGGGACGCGCTTCCGGATCCGGGTGCGGGACCGCCTCCACGGCGAGGCGCACGTGCGCATGCCCGGCGTGCACTACGCCGCAAATGCGCTGGGCGCGCTGTGCGTGGCCGATTTTCTGGGCGTGCCGTTCGCGCAGGCGGGCCAGGCGCTGGCGAACTTCCAGGGCGTCGATCGGCGGTTCTCCGTGCGCGGCGAAGCCGACGGCGTGCTGGTCATCGACGACTACGGCCACCACCCGACCGAGCTGGCGGCCACCATCGCGGCGGCGCGGCTGCACGGCCGACGGCTGCTGGTCGCCTTCCAGCCCCACCGTTACAGCCGGACGCGCGATCTGCTGGCCGACTTCGCGCCGGCGCTGGCGGGCGCCGATCAGGTCGTGCTGACCGACGTCTATCCGGCCGGCGAGGCGCCGATCGCCGGAGCCGACGCCCGCGCGCTGCTGGCGACCTTTCCGGCAGGCGCGCCGGTGCGGCATGTCGCGCGGGGGGCGCTCACCCGCGCGCTGGTCGAAGCCGCACGCCCCGGCGACCTGGTGCTCTGCCTGGGCGCCGGCGATATCACCGGCGTCGCCGGCGAGCTCCTGGCCGCGCTGGCCACGCGCGGAGGCGCGACGTGAGCGCAAGCTCGGCGCAGGCACGAAGGACGGTGGCCGTCGAGCGCATTCCGGCCCGCCGCGGATTCTTCAAACGGCGAAGCAACCGGCGGATCATGGTGTCGCGTCCTTCGGCCGCCGCCTGGCTGGCGCGCCAGCTTCGCACGTTGGCCGCAAAGCTGGTGCTGGTCGGCAAGGTGCTGGCCGTGGTGGTGCTTCTGGCCGGCGCGGCCGCCGGTGGACGGCAGGCGATCCGGCACGTGATCGCGTCGCCCCGTTTCTCCGTGCGCGACATCCGGATCGGCCCGACGACACACGTCGACCCGGACGAGCTTCGTGAGCTGACCGGGGTGCGGATCGGCGATCGCCTGCTGGCCGTGGACCCGGACGTGGTGGCCGCGCGCCTCACGACCCATCCGTGGGTCGTGTCGGCACGCGTCCGGCGCGAGCTGCCGTCCGCGCTCTCGATCGAGGTGACCGAGCGCCACGCGGCCGCGAGCGCGCTGCTCGGTGCCCTCTACCTGCTCGATGACGCCGGCCACCCGTTCAAGCGCGCCACCTTCGAGGAAGCCGACGGCCTTCCGGTCTTGACCGGAATCACCCGCGACCAGTACGCGGCCATGCGACCGACCGGCGAAGCCGCCTTCCGCGAGGCCCTGAGCCTCCTGGCCTCCTACTCCGGCGCGCCCACGGCCCGACCCAAGCTGTCGGAGATCCACGTCGATCCACGTGCCGGCTTCACCCTGGTGCTCTTCGACGGTGGCGGCGAGATTCGCCTCGGACGGGGCGACTGGGCGGGCAAGCTCGCCGCCTTCGATCGCATCCTGGGCGCCCTCGGCCCACGCGGGCCCTCGGCGCTCGCGACGGTGTACCTGGACGGCGCTCCTTCGGAGCGGGTCACCCTCCAACTCAAGCCCGCCGCGGCGCCCGCCGGGGCCCAAACCGCGCCGGTCGCCCCCGTCGCCCCCGTCTTGGCGAGCAAAAAATTTCGGGTAGCGGACAAACGCGGCGAAGATTAACCGCGCATGCCCAGGAGATCGTCCGACATCATAGTGGGTCTCGACATCGGGACCACCAAGATTGCCGCCGTGGTCGGCGAGATCGGACCCGACGGCCTCGACATCATCGGCGTCGGCACCCACCCCTCGCGTGGCTTGAAAAAGGGGGTAATCGTCAACATCGACTCGACGGTCGCCTCGATAAAACAGGCGGTCCTCGAAGCCGAGAGCATGTCCGGATGCGAGATCTCGCAGGTCTACGTCGGCATCGCGGGCGGCCACATCAAGGGCGTCAATTCGACCGGCACGGTCGCGATCAAGGACAAAGAGGTGCGCGCGACCGACGTGGGCAAGGTGCTCGAGCTGGCGCGCGCCATCGCGCTGCCGGTCGACCGCCACATCGTCCACGTGCTGCCGCAGGAGTACAAGATCGACGGTCAGGACGGCGTGCGCGAGCCGCTCGGCATGTGCGGCGTGCGCCTGGAGGCGCGCGTCCACATCGTGACCGCCGCGGCCGCCGCCGCCCAGAACATCATCAAGTGCTGCACCCGTTGCGATCTCGAGGTCCTGGACATCGTGCTCGAGCCGCTGGCCTCGGGCGAGGCGGTCCTGGAAGACGACGAGAAGGGCCTGGGCGTCGCGCTGATCGACATCGGTGGCGGCACCACCGACATCGCCATCTTCACCGACGGGGCGGTCGCGCACACCAGCGTCATCCCGATCGGCGGCCACCAGCTGACCTCCGACATCGCCTTCGGCCTGCGCACGCCGCCGCACGAGGCCGAGAAGATCAAGATCCGTTCCGGCTGCGCGCTGTCGTCGATGGTGGGCGAGGACGAGACCCTGGAAGTCGCCTCGGTCGGCGGCCGCGCCCCGCGGGTGCTGTCGCGCCACACCCTCTGCCGCGACATCATCCAGCCGCGCATCGAGGAGATTCTGTCGTTCGTCAAGGCCGAGATCGTTCGTCTTGGCTGCGAAGACCTGCTCGCTTCGGGCGCCGTCCTCACCGGCGGCACCACGCAGATCTCCGGCATGACCGAGCTCGGCGAGGAGATCCTCGGGATCCCCGTGCGCCGGGGCGTCCCCAAGGGGGTCGGGGGTTTGGCCGAAGTGGTCCGCAACGCCACCTTCTCGACGGGCGTCGGCCTGGTCCAGTACGGAGTCTCGCGCCAGGACACCACCCGCGTCACCGACGTCCCGCAAAAGCGCGGCCTCTTCTCCCGCCTCCGCCGCACGCTCTCGAGCGCGTTCTAGCCCGGCGTCTCGATCGCCCGTCTCGATCGCCCGCCACGGCGCGGGTGTTCAGCGTCGACGCACTCCGCGAGCTCGACCGTCGAAAAAACAGGTGAAAAATTGGCGTCGCTCTCCCAGGCATGGGATCGATAGTTTGAGGAGTCCCAATGCTCGAATTTGACGACGAAGCTCAAGGTCCCGGACGACCCGTCATCAAGGTGGTCGGCGTGGGCGGCGGTGGCGGCAACGCGCTCAACACGATGATCGAGGCCGGCGTCGAAGGCGTCGACTTCATCGTTGCCAACACCGACTGCCAGGTGCTGGAGGCCAGCCTGGCCGGCATCAAGGTGCACCTCGGTCGTAACCTGACCAAGGGGCTCGGTGCCGGCGCCAACCCGGAGATCGGGCGGGCCGCGGCGCTCGAGGACGCCTCGCGTGTCGCCGAGGCGCTGACGGGCGCCGACATGGTGTTCGTGACCGCCGGCATGGGCGGCGGCACCGGCACCGGCGCGGCGCCCATCATCGCGCAGATCGCGCGCGACGTCGGGGCGCTCACCGTCGGCGTGGTCACCAAGCCATTTGCCTTCGAGGGCTCGCAGCGCAAGAAGAAGGCAGCCGCCGGCATCGCCGAGCTCGGCAAAGCCGTCGACGCGTTGATCGTCATCCCGAACGACCGGCTGGTCTCGCTGGCCGGCATGAAGATGACCCTCAAGGACGCCTTCGCGATGGTCGACAACGTCTGCCTGAACGCCGTGCGCGGCATCAGCGACCTGGTCATCGCGCCGGGGCTCATCAACGTCGACTTCGCCGACGTCCGGACGATCATGACGGGGATGGGCCGCGCGCTCATGGGCACCGGCATGGGGAGCGGCGACAAGCGGGCTATCGAGGCCGCGCAGCAGGCCATCAGCTCGCCGCTGCTCGAGGACGTGTCGATCAACGGCGCGACCGGGATCCTGCTCAACATCACGGGCGGTCCGGACCTGACCCTTGCCGAGATGAACGAGGCCTGCAGCCTGATCGCCGAGGCGGCCGACCCGGACGCCAACATCATCTTCGGATCGGTGATCGACGCGCACGCGGGCGACCAGGTCCGCATCACCGTCATCGCCACCGGCTTCTCGGCGCACACGCAGGACCAGCCGGGGCCGCACGGCGGGCGCGGCACGATGGCACGCGGCCGCGAAGGCCAGATGGCGCTGCCGATGCAGCCGTCCGGCATCGGGCATGCGCAGACGATGCACGCGCAGGCGATGGCGGCGCAGGGCACGGCGCCCTGGACCTCGAACCCGACGCCGCGCGGCGGCTACACCGCGCCGGTGGGGCGTCCGGCCGAGGGCAGCGAGACGATCAACATCGACGAGGACTTCTATCTCCACATGGAGCAGATGCCGCCGGCCGCGCTGGCGCCCACCCCGTCGGGATCGGAATGGACGCCAGCTGAGCGGCCGATCATTCGCCCGGCGACCTCCGGAACGGCGCCCCTGACCCGGCGCGCGTCGTCGCAGCCGTCGCGTCCGTCGGACGAGCTCGGCGTGGAGGAGTCGGAGTTCGACAAGCCGACCTATCTCCGCCGCGGCCTCTACGCGCCGGAATAGCAACCGGGTCCGCGGCGCCCCGATAACGGGCGCATGACAGTTTCGGCGCTGGTCCGGGAGTCGCTCCAGACGCTGTGGCCGGCGGTGTGCGCGGCCTGCGATCGCAAGGTGGCCGACGAGGCGCTGTTCTGCGCGCCCTGCAACCTCTCCATCAACCCGCTCTGCGGCGTCTGCCCCGGCTGCGCGCTGCCCGTCTCACCGACGGCGTTCGATGGTCCGGCTTGGACCCGCTCCGGACTGTCGCTCGGTCGCTGTCGCACCTGCCGGCGCGTCCCGTTCCCTTTCGCCAGCGCGACCGGTGGTTTCGAATACGGCGAGGCGCTGTCGGAGGCGTTGCTGCGGATGAAGCATGGCGGCCGCCGCTATCTGGCGCGCCGTCTGGCCCGCCTGCTGGTGCAACCGATGGCGGAGGCGCTCGCGCGCGGCCAGCTCGAGACCGGCGACGCGGTGATCGCCGTTCCGCTGCACGCGCACAAGCTTCGCGCGCGGGGGTTCAACCAGGCGCTCGAGCTCGCGCGCTGGGCCCTGATCGGCCTCTCCCGCGCCCCGTCGCTTCGGCCGCCGGTCGGTCTGCCCCGGCTCGAGCGGCACCTTCTGCACCGGACCCGTCCGACGCGCGAGCTCGGACATGCCGGACCCGCGGCGCGTCTGGCCGAGGTCGCCGGCGCTTTCCTGGTCAGCGACACCGCGCGCGTCCGCGGCCGGCGCGTCCTCTTGGTCGACGACGTCTTCACGACCGGCGCGACTTTCAGCGAGTGCGCCGCCGCCCTCTTGCACGCCGGCGCCGCCGCCGTCCACGTCCTGGCCCTCGCCCGCGCGGTCTAACCGAGCAGATCGCGTGAGCGAAGGCGGGCTTTGCCCGCCGGAGCTCGTCGCGGGAGGGTTTGGGAACCCTCCCAGGGTTCCCATCTAGGTTAAAATCCTATGCCGAGAGAAAGAACGAAACCCTGGCCGTAGGTGGTTTGGGTCGAGGGCGCAAAGGTGACCGGGTCGGTGGGCCCCAGCTCACCGAAGGTGTTGAAGAAGTAGCCCACCTCGGCACGCATCTGAACCGACGAAAGACGACCCAGCAGAACGCCGACGGTGGGCTGGAAGCTGAGACCACTCGCCCCGGCGCCGCCGAGCTGCATTTCCGACCAGCGCACGACACCGCCGACGTAAGGGGTGAAGTCCTCTCTCAGGAACGGGTAGTAGCCTCCAATGCTGGCGTCGATGAGAAAGGTGCCGCTGTGACCGCCGATGTCGACCGCGATGTCTGCCATCCAAGAACGCGCGTCGTAGAGCCAGAAGATTCCGCCCGCAGGCGCGGCGGTGAACGAGCTGCCGGCCGATCTGGTCGGCAAGAGGGTGAAGAGGTGGACGCCAAACGATTTGTTGGCTTCGCGCCGATTGAGCTGCCGCATCTCGCGGTCGGTGACGGTCTCGAGCTCCGCGCTCTCGCGCACGGGCTTTCCGATCTGCATTCCGTGCACGAGCCGCTGGATCGCCACGTCCATCTCGTCGGGACCACCGTTGATGAGAATGCTGTCCCAGTAGACGACTTGCGCCGAACCGGCCGAATACTCGGTCAGCCGCATCCGCGCGGAGTTTCCGAAATGCGTGACGCGTAGAACGATCGTCGCTTCGGCGCTGAGCGCAGTCGCGGCGGCAGCGGCCTGGGTCGCGGTCGGCTCGTCCGCCGAGGGCGGCGGTGTCGCCGGCTCGACGACCGTGTAGCTCCCGGAGCGCTGGAGGTGATCCTTCAAGATGTCGCGCGCCGCCCTCAGAAGGTCGGGCGCCACATTGTCCCCGGTTGGCGGGAGCACCGCGACCACCTGCAGCCGCACGGGAGGCGCGGCTACGGCCACCGGCGATGCGGCCACGAGACCAACGACACTTGCCGCCATCACGAAAGAGAGGCGGGCCAAACGGGGAGCTGATTTCATGGGGTTTGTCCTCGTGTTCATATCGGGGCTATTGGACTGCAAGAGATAGACCGGGTTCGAGGCGCGCAGAAAAGCCGCCTGCATCAAAGAAACGGACGGACGAAGGTGAATTTCGGACATAAATGTCAGGGACTTGATGCCGCATGACAGCAATCTTGGAGTCGCTCATTGTACTGATTTCTTCCCGCTCGGGGTCTCGTTGTCAGACGCAGGCGCCGGGACCGGGGGCAGCGGACCGACCGGACTCAAGGCGGGAGGAGGCGCACCCGAGGGCGGGGGCGGTACGACCCACGGATCATAGGGCACCGTCGGCGGTGGACCAAAACCGGGCGCAAAGGTGGGTGTCAGCGGCATGCGCTTGAACAGCTCCGCCTGCGCCTTCTTGCACTCCGACGTCTTGTTGTAGCCGTAGATGGCGGAGGCGGCAAATGCCGCCCCTTCGACGGCAAAACTGACCAGCTCAGCTCGGCTCGATGGCAGTCCGGAGGCACCTGCAGTTCCACCAATGGCATCCACCGCTGCGGCTCCGGCAAAGAGGAGATCTACGGTAGGTAGGACGTTGCTGGTGGTGCAGTCGAAGAACGGCAGCCTTTCAGGGTTGGGCGGCGGACCGTTGACGAATGCCAACGAGCAACCCGCCCCGCCGCAGGTGACGGCAGCGGCCAAAACCAGCTTCCGGACACAGCTTGGGACGGGGGGCAGCATCGTCGGTCTCCTAGACCAGTAATGCCCAGCAAACGGGATGCCAGATCCTATTGCAGGAGCGCTTGAAGGACCGCGTCGACCAGATCGAAGTAGCTCTTGATCGCCGAGGTCGCTCCTACGTCCGACGGCGAGACGACCAGCCGCGCGTGGCCGTTCTCGGCGACGAAACGGGCCAAGTTGGCCGGGTAGAACGACTCGACGATCACCAGCTTGACGTTCGACTTGCGCATCAGATCGATGAGCTGGCCGGTGTGGCTGGCGGTGGGTGGGATGCCGGGCTTCGATTCGACGTAACCGACCTCCTGCATCCCGAGCCAACCGGCGAGGTACGACCAGCTCTTGTGGTAGGTGACGATCTTGATCCCACGCAAGGGCGCCGCGGCCTTGGCCCACTCCTTTTCCTTGGCGTCGAGGCGGTGCTCGAAGGCGGCCAGCGCGGCCTGGTAGGCACCGGCCCCCGGGGCGTCGATCTCGGCGAACCGCTGCGCGAGGAGACGCGCGATTCCACGCGCGCTCTTGGGCGGGATCCAGTAGTGCGGGTTGCCGAGCGGGTGGATGTCGCCCAGCGCGCGCAGCTGATCGGCCGGGATGTTGGGCACGTCTTCGACCTTGATGGCCGTCGACGCGTCGATGTTGCCGACCTGCCCGCGCTGGATGCGCTGGTTGCGCGACTGCTGCACCAGCGGCGGCAGCCAACCGATCTCCAGGTCGAGCCCGACGTAGACCAGCGCATCGGCGCGATTGAGCGCGAGCACCAGCGACGGTTTGGCCTCGACGAAGTGGGGATCCTGATAGCCGTGCGACAGCGCGGTCACCTCGACCCGATCGCCGCCGACCTGCCGGCAGAGATCGGCCAGCGTTTCGATCGACGCCGCCACGCGCAGCTTGGCCTCGGCAGGCCGGGCGCCGAGCAGACCGGTGAGGATGGAGGCGGTGAGCAGGAACTTGCTGAGCGAACGCATGGGCATCTCCGAGACTAGAACGGGTGAGCGCCGTGGGCGCCGATGGAGTATTCGGCCTGCAGGAAACCGACGGTGGTGTCCGGAACGCCGGGACCGGCCAGCTCTTGCAGGTAGAGCCGCAGGCGGGAAAATTCGCTCGGCGCGAAGGTCAGCGATCCGGCGTAACCATAGCGCCGGAGCAGGTTCGGACCATCGGGTGCCCCCACCAGATCGATCCGGCAGCCAAAATAAAAACGACGGGCGAATTGCAGCACGAAGTCGCTGTAGCCAGCCCCCTCGGTGGGACCCCCGTCGGCGAGCACGCGCACGAAGTACTCCGTCGTCCACTGCACGCTCAGGTAGGTGCGCGACACGTTCGGCGGCTTCCACTTGTAGTAGAGATCGCCGCCGGTGAGGAAGCTGCGCGGGCCGTCGATGGGCAGGCAGGTCGTCGTCCCGACCAGGCAGTTGAAGGACCGCCCCGTCGCGAAATTCAGGCCAAGAAAGATCGAATGCGCCTCGCCGAGCGCCCAGAATTGCTCCAGCTCGGCCGCGTAGGTCAGGTTCGGCGGACCGAGGCGGACGCCGCCGCCGAAGGTCTCGCGGCCCGGCACCAGATCGCCGGCGTCGGGCTCGCCGATGCTGAACGCTTCGGCGTAGAGCGTGGCGAACCAAGGCAGTGGCAGCAACACCGACGCCTGGGCGCCCGGACCGCGCAGGCCGTCGGCACCGAAGAGCAGCGCCGTCATCAGCGGGCGGCGGGTAAAATTCTGCAGGTGGAGGTGCTGGGTGTTGTTGCGTCCGATCTGGGAGCGAAACGTCCCCGCCTTGATCTGCAGGTTGAACGGCAACGACGTGGTCACCAGATAGGCCTCCTCGACCTCCAGGCCGGTGAGGTTCGGCACCGTCAAGAACACCGCCC
>JADGRB010000091.1 GCA_017881315.1 Pseudomonadota bacterium | reverse complement strand
AGCTGGGGCGGCTGCTGGCCGAGCTCGGGGGGATCTCGCCGGACGGCATCCTCGGGCTCGAGGTGATCTGGACGCCCGCCGATCCCGACGACTCGATGACCGAGATGGACGTCATGACCACCTACCCCGAGCTGCGGAGCCTCTAGGATCCATGCCCCTGTCCCCGACCGCGCCGCTCGGCCGCCTGCTGCTGGACGCGACGCTGTTCGGCCTCTCGGGCATCGTGTTGCTGATCGTCGGCTACTACCTGTGGGAGATGATCACCCCCTACAATCTCAGGCTAGAGATCCACGAAAACAAGAACATCGCCGTGGCGATCGTGGCCGGCGCCTTCGTCATCGGCATGGCCATCGTCATCGCTGCCGCCCTCTCCATCGTTCGTTGAGTCTCGGATCCGATTGACCCGGCCGGGCCCGGCGGATACAGTGAAAACGCCCGGGATTCGAGGGCCTTACCGTGTTCAAGCTGACCATCGAAGACGATGAGGGTAAGACCACGGTCGTCCCGCTCGCGCGCGACGAGATGACGATCGGCCGGCTGGAGGGGAATACCATCCGCCTGACCGAGCGCAACATCTCGCGCCGGCACGCGCGGCTGTCGCAGCAGAACGGCGCGCTCTTCATCGAGGACCTCACCAGCTTCACCGGCGTTCGCGTCAACGGCACCAAGATCGCGTCGCCCACCCCGCTCCGCGAAGGGGACGAGGTCCAGATCGGCGACTACCGCATCGTCCTGCGGGGCGAGCAGCCGCCGATCACCGACCGGCCCACCATGCCGAGCATGCCGGCCATCACCACCACCGCTCCGATGGCGACCGTGGGAGGCGCGGTCGCGATTCCGACCCGCGCCTCCGTCGCGGCCATGGCCGCGCAAGCCGCGCCGCAGGCGCAACCGGCGGCGTCCGCGCAAGCCGCGGCGGCGCAAGCTGCCCCCGCGGCGGTCGCTCCGCCGCGCCCACGCGTGAAGACTTCGCCTCCTGCCCCGCCGTCGGTGATGCCGCCCGCTCCGCCACAGGAGGCGGCGCCGGAGGTGGTCGAGGGACAGCCCACCATCCCGCTGCGCGCGCTCGGCAGCGATGGCCAGCCGGGGGCCGGACCGGCGGCCAGGATGCTGGTCCTCACCACCGACCTGGCGGGGACCGAATTCCCGCTCGACAAGGCGTCGCTGGTGATCGGTAGGACCGACGAGAACGAGGTGGTGCTCAACCACCGGTCGATATCGCGCCACCACGCGAAGGTGGTTCGCGAAGGCGACCACTACACGATCGTCGACCTGCAGAGCGCCAACGGCGTGCGGGTCAACGGTGAGGACTACGAGCGCATCGAGCTGAACCCGGGCGACGTGGTCGAGCTCGGGCACGTCAAGATCCGCTTCATCGGTCCGCTCGAGCAGTTCGTGTTCGATCCGCGTGCGCCGATCGGCCGGCGGCCGTTGCCGGTGAAGCTGGTGGCGATGGTGGGCGGCGGTGTCGCCGCGTTGGTGCTGGTGGCGCTGTTCCTTCACCGCGGATCGCATGTCAATCCGGCCAACGTTGCCGAGGCCGTGGCGCCTCCGTCCCCACCCGCGCCGGAGGCGGTTGCGCCGCCGCCGGTGGCCGTCCCGCCGCCCGCGCCACCCGCGCCACCCCCGAGCACACCCGCGACGATGCTCGCCGAGGCCAAGAAGGCGGTCTCGGCCGAGGACTGGGAGACGGCGCGCGCCGCGCTCGATGGGATCGCACCCGGGGTCGAGGATCCGGCGCAGCGGCGTGAAGTCGCGGCGCTCGGCCGCCGGATCGCCACCGAACGCCAGGGCGCCTCGCTGTTTGCGAAGTTCGACGAGGCCGCGAACGCCAAGAATTACGCCGACGCGCTGACGGGCTACGAGAAGATTCCGATCGACAGCGTCTACAAGAAGCGCGCCCAGCCACGCTACGAGGAGGCGCGGACCCTGCTGGTGGCCGAGCACCTCGCGACCGCCGAGAAAGCGCGGGCGGCGGGCCGTTGCGCCGAGGTCCGCGGCGAGGCGCAGGCCGTGCTCCGTCTCGAGCCGCGCAACATGTTGGTTCGCGACATGGCCCGGCTCTGTCGGGCGCGGCCCGAGCCGGCGGTGGTTGCCTCCGGCGGGCGGGCGGTGCGCGCCGCCCGGGCGACCGCCGCGCCCGTGCCCGAGCGCGCCGAGGCTCCGCGGCGCCCGGAGTCCGCGCGGGCCGAACCGGCGCGCGCCGAGGCGGTGGCGGCCGCCGAGCCCGAGGACGCCGATGCCCTCATGAAGCAGGCCCGCGAGGCCTGGTTGCGGCAGCAGTGTGGCGCGGCGATGGATCTGTCTCGCAAGGCCCTGCGCGCGAAGCCGGGATTGACGGACGCGTATCAGATCCTCGCCGTCTGTTCCTGCTCGCTCAAGGACGCCGAGGCGGCGGGGCGCGCCTACGCCAGGCTGGACGACAAGAACCGCAGCTTGGTCCACGCGCTCTGCCAGAAGAACGGCATCGCGGTGGGCGAGTGAGGCGGACGCTTCAGCGCTTGGCGGCCAGGGCCGCGTAGGTCTTTTCGGCCGGCGCCGCCGTCTCGACGGGGAGATTGGATTCGGCCCAGCCGGCGCAGGCGACGCGCCCGAAGGCGTCGTGCTCGCCGTGGAAGCCGCCACGCATGTCGACCACGCTGGTGTAGCCCGCCGTCTCGAGGATGCCCGCCGCCTGGAGCGATCGGCCGCCCACCTTGCAGCCGACGACGATCTTGGCGTCCTTGGCGAAGTTGGCGGCGACCACCCTCTGAAAATCGGGGTTGGGCGCCATGCGGCCGCCCTCGAAATGCAGCAGCGGCACGTTGGCCGCGCCGGTCGGGTGACCCCCGTCGAATTCGGGAATCGACCGGACGTCGAGGTAGCTCCAGCCTTCCGCCAGGAGCGCCGCAGCCTCGGGGGGCGTAACGCGTTTGACCATGGCGTGGGTGTTACCACAATATGGAGGCTCGCCCATGAGCAAAGCCCCCCATCTGCGTGTTGTCGCGGCCGTCATCGGACGGGACGAGCGGTACCTCATCACGCAGCGCCGACCGTCCGCCGTGCTGGCCGGGCTGTGGGAGTTTCCCGGTGGCCGGGTCGAGGAGGGGGAGACCGACGCCGAGGCGCTGCGGCGCGAGGTGCGGGAGCGGGTGGGCGTCGAGGTGACCGTCGGCATCTGTATCGGCCGCCGAACGCACGACTACGACGGCTATTCGGTCGACCTGGCGCTCTATCAGGCGGAGATCGTGGGCGCGGCCGAGCCGACCGCCGTGCGGGTCGCCGACTGCCGCTGGGTGGCTTCGAACGAGTTCGAGAACTACCGATTCCCGGCCGCGGATCAGGCCACCATGGATCTGCTGCTGGGGATCAAGCGCGCCTGACCGCCCTTCCCAGGCCCGCCGCTAAAATGGTAGTTGTGCGGGCTCGACATGGCCATCGTTCCGTTCAAACGCGTGCTCTGCGCGAACCGCGGCGAGATCGCGATCCGCGTGTTCCGGGCCAGCACCGAGCTGGGCTTCCGGACCATCGCCATTTTTTCCGAGGAGGATCGGGTACACCTGCACCGCTACAAGGCGGACGAGGCCTACCTGGTCGGCAAGGGCCTCGAGCCGGTGGCCGCCTACCTGGCCGAGGACGAGATCGTCGAGCTGGCCAAGCGCCACGCCGTCGACGCGATCCACCCCGGCTACGGTCTACTCTCTGAACGCGCGTCGTTCGCGCGCAAGTGCCGCGCCGCGGGCATCGTCTTCATCGGCCCGACGCCCGAGGTGATCGACGCGCTCGGCGACAAGGTGGCGGCCCGCAAGATCGCGGCGGCCGCCGGGGTGCCGGTGGTGCCGGGGACCCCCGGCGCGATCCGAACGGTCGAGGAGGCGCGCGCGTTCGCCGCCAAGGTCGGCTATCCGGTGATGATCAAGGCCTCGGCGGGCGGCGGCGGGCGAGGGATGCGCGTGGTCCGCGCAGATGGCGAGCTGCCGGAGCTGATGGAACGCGCCCGCTCCGAGGCCAAGAAGGCCTTCGGCGACGATGCGCTGTTCCTCGAGAAGCTGGTCAGCCGGCCCAAGCACATCGAGGTGCAAATCCTGGGCGACAACCACGGCAACCTGGTCCACCTCTTCGAGCGCGACTGCTCGGTCCAGCGGCGCCACCAAAAGGTGGTCGAATACGCGCCGGCCTGGTCGCTGCCCGAGGCGCTGCGCGCGCGGCTGGCCGAGGACGCGCTCAAGGTCGCGCGCAAGGTGAGCTACTCGAACGCGGGAACGGTCGAGTTTCTGGTGGGCGAGGACGGCGGGCACTACTTCATCGAGGTCAACCCGCGCATCCAGGTCGAGCACACCGTGACCGAGGCGATCACCGGGCGCGATCTGGTGCAGGCGCAGATCCGGATCGCCGAGGGCTATCGCCTGTCCGATCCCGAGATCGGCATCGGCAGCCAGGCCGAGATCGTCCAGCGCGGCGTCGCGATCCAGGTGCGCGTCACCGCCGAGGATCCCAAGAACGACTTTCTCCCCGACACCGGCAAGATCCAGGTCTACCGGCCGGCGGCCGGCCTCGGCATCCGTCTCGACGACGGCTCGGGCTACGTGGGCGCCCGCGTCTCGCCCTACTACGACTCGCTGCTGGCGAAGATCACGGCCAGCGGCCTCGAGTGGAACTACGCGCGGCGCAAGGTGGTCAGATCGCTGCGCGAGTTCCGGATCCGGGGCGTCAAGACCAACCTGGCCTTTCTGGAGAACGTCCTGCTCCACCCCACCTTCGCGGCGGGCCGGGCGCACACCACCTTCATCGATGAGACGCCGGAGCTGACCCAGTACGCGCCGCGCCGCGATCGCGCGACTCGGATTCTGCGCTACATCGGCTCGACCATCGTCAACGGGCATCCCACCGTGCGCGGCAAACCCAAGCCGCCCCTCGCGGTGCTCACCGCGGCGCCGTCGCCGCCGCCGGTGCCCAAGACCGCGCCGCCGCCCGGCACCAAGCAGCTGCTCGATCGCGAGGGGCCCGAGGGGATCGTCAAGATGCTGCGGGCCGACGCGCGGGTGCACCTGACCGACACGACCTGGCGCGACGCGCACCAGTCGCTTCTGGCGACGCGGGTGCGGACCTACGACCTCGCGCAGATCGCGCCCGCGACGGCGCGCCTCTGCCCGGGGCTGTTCTCGCTCGAGATGTGGGGCGGTGCCACCTTCGACGTCGCCTACCGGTTCCTCTCGGAGGACCCCTGGGTGCGCCTCGACGAGCTGCGCGCGCTGGTGCCCAACCTCATGTTCCAGATGCTGGTCCGCGGCGCCAACGCGGTCGGCTACACCAACTACCCCGACGACGTCGTGGTGGCGTTCATCGAGGAGGCGGCCGCCGCCGGCATCGACGTCTTCCGGATCTTCGATGCGCTCAACGACGTCGACAACATGCAGGTGTCGATCGAGGCCGCCCAGAAGACCGGCCGGGTCGTCGAGACCGCGATCTGCTACACCGGCGATGTCTCCGATCCCCGGCGCACCAAGTTCAACCTCAAATACTACGTCGACCTGGCCCAGGAGCTGGTTCGGCGCGGGACGCATCTGCTCTGCATCAAGGACATGGCGGGGCTGCTCAAGCCGCGGGCCGCGACCATGCTGGTCAAGGCGCTGCGGGACGTCACCGATGTGCCGCTCCACCTGCACATGCACGACACCTCCGGGAACAGCATCGCCTCCTACCTGGCGGCGATCGACGCCGGCGTATCGGTCGTCGACGGCGCGGTGAGCAGCATGGCCGGAATGACCTCGCAGCCGTCGCTGTCGTCGCTGGCCTTCGCGCTGGCGGGGGCGCCGCGCGATCCGCGGCTGCCGGCGGACGCGTTCGAGCAGCTCTCGGCCTACTGGGATCCGGTGCGTTCCTACTACGCGCCCTTCGAATCTGGCCTGAAGGCGCCGGCGGCGGACGTCTATGAAAACGAGATCCCCGGGGGGCAATACTCGAACCTGCGCGCGCAGTCGGAGGCGCTCGGCCTGGGCGACGGGTGGGAGCTGGTCAAGCGGACGTATGCCGACGTGAACCGGCTGTTCGGCGACATCCCCAAGGTGACGCCGTCGTCCAAGGTGGTCGGCGACATGGCGATCTGGATGGTCAAGCAGGGGCTCGACGCGCGCGCCGTGACCGAGCGAGCCCACGAGCTGACCTTCCCGGAGTCGGTGATCGACTATATGCGCGGCTCGCTGGGCCACCCGCCGGGCGGTTTCCCCGAGCCCCTGCGGGGCAAGATCCTCAAGGGCGCCGCGGTGATCGAAGGGCGCCCCGGCGCGAGCCTCCCCCCCTTCGACTGGGCGGGTGCCAAGCGCGAGGTGGAATCGCTGGCCGGCGTCGAGATCGCCCGCCGGGACATCGTCTCCTACGCGCTCTACCCCAAGGTCATGCGCGGCTACATGGAGCACCGGGCGCTGCACGGGGATACCTCGGTGTTGCCGACCCCGACATTCTTCTACGGTCTGCGGGTCGGCGAAGAGGCCTGGATCGACATCGAGCCGGGCAAGACGCTGATCGTGAAGCTGCTGTCGATCGGCGAGATCGAGCCGGATGGCGCGCGCGTGCTCACCTTCGAGATGAACGGCCAGTCGCGCCAGATGCGGGTGGGCGACGACGCCGCCAAGGTGACCGGACCCAAACGCCGGCGCGCGACCGAGAAGCCCGGCGAGGTCGGGGCGCCGATGCCGGGGCGGGTGATCGATCTCGTGACCAAGGTCGGCGAGCAGGTGAAGGCCGGCCAGAAGCTGCTGGTGACCGAGGCGATGAAGCTGGAGACCGTCATCAAGGCGCCCATCACCGGCGTCGTGCGCGAGATCGTCGCGGGCGCGGGCGAGAGCGTCGAGGGTGGCGATCTTCTGGTCGTCATAGAGGAGACGGCGGCGGCGATATGAAGCTGTTTCGGTTCGGGACGCCGGGCCAAGAAAAGCCTGGCGTCTGGCGCGGCGACCAGCCGATCGACGCGTCCGGATTCGGCCAGGGCTGGCCGGACGGGCGCGACTGGGATGAACGGTTCTTCGCGGGCGACGGGCTCACCCGTCTCGGCCGCTGGCTGGCCACCGAAGGCGCGCGCGCCCCCCGCGTGCCCGACGGGACGCGTCTCGGACCCGCGGTCGCGCGACCGTCGAAGTTGGTCTGCATCGGCCTCAACTATCGCGACCACGCGCGCGAAAGCGGCGCCACCCTCCCCAGCGAACCGATCGTCTTTCTCAAGGCGCCGAGCGCGATCGCCGGACCGCACGACGACCTGGTGCTCCCCAAGGGTGGCGACAAGACCGACTGGGAGGTGGAGCTGGCGCTGGTGATCGGCAAGCGCGCCAAATATGTCGAGCCCGAGGCGGCGCTGGACCACGTGGCGGGTTTCGTCCTGCACAACGACTATTCGGAGCGCGCGTTCCAGCTCGAACGGCTCGGCCAGTGGACCAAGGGGAAGAGCGCCGACGGCTTCGCGCCGCTCGGCCCAACGCTGGTGACCCGCGAGGAGTTTCCACACTTCGGCGCGGCGCGCCTGTGGCTCAAGGTCAACGGCGAGACCAAGCAGGACGGCAACACGGCGGGCCTGGTCTTCGACGTCGCGACACTGGTGAGCTACGTGTCGCGGTTCATGACCCTGCTGCCCGGGGACGTCCTCAGCACCGGCACGCCGGCCGGCGTCGGGATGGGACACAAGCCGCCCGTCTATCTGCGCCCAGGCGATCTCGTCGAATATGGCATCGAGGGTCTCGGCGAGGCCCATCAACGCGTTTGTTCGAGCGAGGAGCCCCGGCCGTGAGTGGTGGGTATCTGCAACCTCCCGCGGCGACCTCGGAGGGGCCCGGGGTCCCGGCGCGCGCCGTCGCGCGTGGGGTGGACGAGCGCCCTTCGTCCCTCACGCGATCCGCCGGAAACCCGGCCTATAATCGCCGCGCGATGTCGCTCCTGCGCCGATTGTTGCGCTCGCAGCAGGCCGGTCTGGTGCTCATCATCCTGGCGCTGCTGGTGGCGCTGTCGCTGCTGGCGGGCTCGCACGTCGACGCGACCACCGGCCTCACGGTCAACAACTTCCTCAACTCGTACACGCTGATCCAGACCGCCACCGACGCCAGCTTCATCGCGATCATGGCCGTGGGCGCCACGGTGGTCATCATCTCGGGCGGGATCGATCTGTCGGTCGGGTCGGTTTATGCGCTGGCCGGCGTGGGGATGGGCCTCTTCTTGCGAACCGCGGGCCCGGCGGGCGGCGCCGGTGCGGTCTGGGTCGCGTTTGTGGTGTGCGTCGCGATCGGCGGCGCCGCGGGCGCCTTGAATGGCGCGATGGTGGTGGGTCTGCGGGTCCATCCCTTCATCATCACGCTCGGCAGCATGTGGATCCTGCGCGGCATCGCCTTCGTCTCCAGCAAGGCCGAGAGCATCCTGCTCCCCGAGTCGCTGACCCACTTCGCCAAGGCGCCGCTCGGCCTGGGCGCGGCCCTCTATCCGATCCCCATGCTGGCGATGCTGGTGGTGGCGGCGCTGGGCGCGATCTACCTCCAGCGCACGGTGATGGGCCGCCACGTCTTCGCGGTGGGGGGGAACCCCGAGGCCAGCCGCTTTTCGGGACTGCGTCTCGGCCGCATCCAGATCGGCGTCTATGTGCTCTCCGGGTTGACCGCCGGCCTGGCGGCCTTCCTGGGCGCCAGCTTCTACGGCTCGGTCTCCTGTGGAGACGCGACCGGATATGAGCTATACGTCATCGCTTCCGCGGTCGTTGGCGGCGCTCGTCTGAGCGGCGGTCGGGGGAGTGCCATAAACGCGATGCTGGGGGCCGTCCTCATCGTCCTCATCCGGCAGTCCATACGCACACTGCATGCCGATCAGAACTACGAATGGATCATCATCGGATGTGCCATCGTCGTGGCCGTCGTGCTCGATCAAGCGAGCGCCCGCTTCGCGGCGCGCAGGCTTGCCGGAGGGGAGTCCTGATGTGCACCGCCTGCGCAACGTGCAGACAATGATGTCCCGCCTTGGGATCGCCGCGGCGACTCTGGCGGGCCTGCTGGCGGCCGGCTGCCGGCAGTCGACGCCGCCATCTTCGGCGCCCGTGCCCGCCTCGGCTTCGGACGCGCCCAGCTCCGGCGCCAAGCCGATCCGCATCGCCATGATCGCGAAGAGCTCGACCAACCCGGTGTTCCTTTCCGCGCGTCGGGGCGCCGAGACGGCCGCGCGCGATCTCTCCAACAAGATCGGCGTCCCCATCGAGGTGATGTGGCTGACCCCCCCGCAAGAGGACGGCCAGATCCAGGCGCAGCGAATCGCCCAGGCGGTGAACGAGGGGGCGAGCGCGATCCTCATCTCCTGTTCCGATGCCGGAAAGATTACCGGCTCCATCGACGATGCGGTCGCGCGCGGCGTGGCGGTCATGACCTTCGACAGCGATGCGCCGAAATCCAAGCGCTTTTCGTATTACGGCGTCGACGATCACCAGCTCGGCGAAGACGTGATGGCGGAGCTGGCGAAGCAGATCGGGGGCCGCGGCAGGGTCGCCATCTTGGCCGGCAACCAGAACGCCACCAACCTCCGGCACCGCGTCGACGGGATCAAGGCCGAGGCGGCGAAGTCCCGCGGCATCCAGATCGTCGGCACCTTCTATCACAACGAGACGCCGCAGGACGCGGCGGCCGAGGTCATCCGGGTCAACAACGCCTACCCGGACATCAAAGGCTGGGCGATGGCCGGCGGCTGGGCGCTGTTCACCAAGACGCTCTTCAGCGATCTCGATCCCAAGAAGATCAAGATCGTCTCGGTCGACGCGCTGCCGCCCGAGCTCCCCTACGTCGAAAAGGGCCTGGCGCCCGTGTTGCTGGCGCAGTCGTCGTACCTCTGGGGCAACGTCGGCGTCACCAAGATCATCGACAAGATCTACTACAAGAAGGACGTGCCCGAGATCGTCTCCATGGATCCGGTCCGCGTCACGGTCGACACGCTCGGTTCGTGGGCGCGCCAGCTCCGCCTGTGGGGCTTCCCCGACGTCCCCGAGGAATATCTGAAGCTGAAGTAACGGCAGAGGGGTGACGATCGTGGATCCGGCGCCACCGCTGATCAGCTTCCGCGGGGTGAGCAAGCGTTTTCCCGGCGCGCGCGCCCTCGAGGACGTCAGCTTCGACGTGGCCAGCGGATCCTGCCACGCGCTGTGCGGCGAAAACGGCGCCGGCAAGAGCACGCTCGGCAAGCTGCTGGCGGGAATCGACGTCCCCGACGCGGGGGAGATCCTGGTCGCCGGGCGGCCGGTGCACTTCGGCGAACCCCGCGACGCGCTCGCCGCCGGCATCGGCATGGTCCACCAGGAGCTCTCGTTCTGCGAGAATCTGTCGGTCGCCGAAAACCTCTGCCTGGGCGATCTGCCCCGGCGGGGTCTCCTGCTGTCGCGTCCGGCCCTGGAGCAGCGCGCGCGCGACATGCTGGCCGCCATCGAGGCGACCATCGACGTGCGCCGGCTGGTGGGAGATCTCACCGTCGCCGAGCAGCAGGTCGTCCAGATCGCGGCCGCCGTGGGTGGCGGCGCGCGCGTCATCATCTTCGACGAACCGACCAGCAGCCTGTCGCAGCACGAGGCCGATCACCTGTACGCGCTCCTGGGCCGCCTGCGCTCACGCGGCACCACCTGCGTCTATGTGTCTCATCGGATGCCGGAGATCTTCCGCCTCTGCGACACGATCACGGTCCTGCGCGACGGCAAGCACGTCGCCACCCGGGCGGCGAACGCGCTCGACGAGGCGGCCCTGGTGCACCTCATGATCGGGCGCGAGCTTTCCGAGTACCTCGGCCAGAAGGCGGACCGCGAGCCCGGTGAGGCGTTGCTGCGGGTGCAGGAACTGTCGAGCCCGGGGCGATTTGCCGACATCGGGTTCGAGGTTCGCGCCGGTGAGGTGGTCGGGCTCGCGGGCCTGGTCGGCGCCGGCCGCTCCGACATCGCCAAGGCGATCTTCGGGCTGGACGCCGAAGCGCACGGGCGGGTCGAGGTGGCGGGAAAAGCGCTGGCGGGCGGCTCCCCGGCGGCAGCGATGCGGGCGGGGCTCGGGTTTGTTCCCGAGGATCGCAAGCGCCAGGGCCTGATCGCGGGTCTGACGGCGCTCGAGAACCTGACGCTTCCGACCCTGGCGCAGCTCTCGCGATTTGGCTGGATCCGCTTCGGTGCCGAGCGGGCGCGGGCCGAGGAGGTCTTCGCCCGCCTCAAACTGCCGCCCCCCGGTCTCGACCTGGCCGCCGGTGGGCTTTCGGGGGGCAACCAGCAGAAGATCGTGCTCGCCAAATGGCTGGCGGCGCGCTGTCGCGTGCTCCTCCTGGACGAGCCGACTCGCGGCGTGGACGTCGGCGCCAAGTCCGAGATTCATGGGCTCATCCGTGACCTGGCGGCAGGAGGATCTGGGATCCTACTTATCTCGAGCGAGCTGCCCGAGCTGCTCGCGCTGTCGACCCGGATGCTCGTGCTTCGCGAGGGTCGCCTGGTTGGAGAGCTCGGCCGTGGCGCCGATCAGGAGACGCTGATGAGACTCATGGCGGGGGTCGACGCGCCGATCGTAAACCGGCCTCGCTAGTCCGATCACCGCAATTTTAATGGCATTTTGCAGGATTCACTTCGCCAATGTTTCCAGCTCATTTCTAGCCAGTTTCCCCCCCGCAAAATCTCATACGACACGTACTGAAAGTCTTTACATGGCTCGGTCGCGCGGCTACGGTCCGCCAAGAGTCAGAGAAAAAAACGTAAGCAACCAACTGGAGGGGAAACTGATGCGACTTCGTGCCTGCCTGCTCGCGATAGCTGTCGTTCTGCCAATTCGCGCCTTCGCGCAGACGCCGCCACCTGCGGCGCCGCCGCCGCCGGCCGTACCCGCTCCGGCAGCTCCTGAAAAGCCTGCCGAGGCGGCGGTTCCCGCACCCGCGTCGGCGACCCCGGCCGCAACCATGGTGGCCGTGCCGGCCACGCCGCCTCCGGCGCCCGCTCCCGCTCCGACGGGTCCTGCACCGAAGTTCACCTTCGGCGGCCTCGTCGACACGTACTACCTCTTCAACTTCACGCCGCCAACCGGGGCAAACACGCTCGCGTTCCCGGGCCCCGGGGTTCCCGATGGGATGGGCGGTCTACTAGGCGTTGGCGTTGGCCGCGCGTTCGACACGCAGGCGAACAGCATCACCCTGGCGCTCGCCAAGCTGAGCATGAACGCGGCGCTGGATCCGGTCGCTTTCCAGCTCGACATCGGCTACGGGTCGGTCCCCTCGATCATCAGCGGCAGCCCCGGCGCTCCGTCGTTCATGGTTGAGCAGGCCTATGCAACGATCAGCCTCCCGGCCAATCTCACCCTCGACTTCGGTAAGTTCGTCACCACCGCGGGCGCCGAGGTCATCGAGGCCAAGAGCAACTGGCTCTACTCGCGTTCCTTGCTGTTCAACATCATTCCGTTCCTTCACACCGGCGTGCGCGCTGGCTTGAAGGTCAACGACCAGGTGACCTTGCAGGCGAGCCTGGTCAACGGTTGGAACAACGATCCCGACCTCAACGCGTGGAAGACGATTGGTCTTTCGGGGACGTTCACGATCAACCCGATGATCTCCCTCATCGCGACCACCTACTTCGGTAAGGAGGCGATCCAGGGCGCCATGCCGAGCACCCCCGGCGACCTGCGCGTCTTGGGCGACTTGGTCGCGGCCGTCACGGTCAACAGCCAGTTCGGTCTCAACCTGAACGTCGACTACATCAAGGCATTCGACGATAACGCGAACGACTACCAGATCGGCGCGGCCCTCATGGGGCGCTACGTGATCAGCGACCGCCTCAACGTGGCGGCGCGTGGCGAGTTCCTCGCGACCCACTACGACGCGTTTGCCACCACCGTCAAGCAGGGCGAAGGCACCGTCATGCTGGGCATCGACGTGGGCAAGAACTTCGAGCTGCGTCCCGAGATTCGGGCCGACTTCGCCGGGCAGGTCATGGGCCTCGACCTCCTGGAGGGCGGAACGAAGAGCGACGCCATCACGGGCGAGCTCGCCGCTCTCGCCTGGTTCTAATCTCCGCATCACCCTAAAGACTTAAGCAGCACCAAAACGGGAGGCCTCGGCCTCCCGTTTTTTTTGTCTCGAGCGCGAATCCCAGCGACCCGAGCGTGTGAAAGACCGGCCCCGCCGGGAGTGGCGTCCTCAGCCGCCGACGCGGAGCATGTCGTTGAGGACGCCGGCGGCCGTGACCGCCGGACCGGCGCCGGGGCCGGTGATGACGAGCGGGTTCTTGCGGTAGCGGGCGGTGGTGAAGGCGACCTGGTTGTCGGTCCCCTTGAGGCCGAAGAAGGGGCTGGTCCGGTCCACCACCTTGAGGCCGACGGAAATCCGATCCTTGGTCACCGAGGCGACGTAGCGGAGGGTGGCGCCTTTGGCCTTGGCGGCGGCGCCCCGGCGCGACCAGTCGGCGTCCAGGCTCCCCAGGCGCGCCAGGAAAGCGTCGCGCGGCAGGGTGCGGACCACGGCCGGGACCAGCGATTCGACGACGACGTCCCCGGGCTCGCCGGTGAACCCGAGCAGGCGGCCCAGGATCAGCGCCTTGCGCCCGACGTCGGTGCCCGACAGATCATCGCGCGGGTCGGGCTCGGTGTAGCCGAGGGCCATGGCGCGGCGCAGGGCCTCGGAGAAGGCGCGGCCGTGCTCGACCTCGGTCAAGACGAAGCCGAGCGTCCCCGAGAGGCAGCCTTCGATCTTGATCACCCGGTCGCCCGATTCGGCGAGCTTGCGGTAGGTGTCGAAGATCGGCAGGCCGGCGCCGACGGTGGCCTCGGTCAGCATCCGGCGGCCGGCGCGCGCGGCCAGCGTCGCCAGCGCCTCGCTCTCCTGCCGCGGACCGGACAGCGGTCGCTTGTTGGCGAGCACCACATCCATTCCTCCGCCCAGCGCCTGTCGGATGAGCAGCGTGGTCTCGTCCGCGGTGACGTCCACCAGCATCGGATCGCTGAGCGCGTGCTCGGCCAGGAACGACAGCGCATCGGTCGGCGTCGCCAGCTGGCCCCCCGGCCCGTCGGCCAGGGACCGGCCGGCTTTCTTGGAGGCGACCAGCGCGGCCACGGTCCGGGGCGACAGGCCGTTGGGATCGAAGACGAAACCCCGCCTGTCGATCGCGGCGACCAGACGCAGGGCGGGCCGATCGGCCGCGCGCCCGCCCCGCCGCTTGCCGCCCGCCTTGGACATGATCCCGGCCAGCTCGCGTCCGATCTGGCCGAACCCCAGCAGCACGGCGTCGGTGTAGGCGGCGCGCGCCGCCGCGCCCCCGCCGATCTTGGAGAGCTGAAAGGCAGCGTGCACGGCCCGCTGTGCGGCGGGCGCGTCCTTGGCCGCCACCACGAACGAGATGTTCAGCTCCGAGGAGCCCTGCGCGATCGCGACGATGTTGATGCCGGCCTCCGCCAGCGCCGCGAACACCCGCGCGGCGATCCCCAGGTGGCCCGCCATCCCGATTCCGACCACCGCCACCGTCGCCAGGCCCGATCGCACATCGATGCCGTCGACCTCGCCGCGGGCGATCTGGTCACGGAACTCGTCCGTCAGACGGTCGCGCGCCCGTCGGGCGGCTCCCGCGGGGACCGAAAAACAGATCGACTGTTCCGACGACGATTGCGAGATCAGCGAGACGCTGATCCCCTGCCGGTGGAGCGCCTCGAAGGTGCGGGCGGCGATGCCGGGGACGCCCTGCATCCCGTTGCCCGCGACGGTCAGCAGCGCCTGGCCGCCCACGGCCGACAGCGCCTTGACCGGATAGCGATCGAGCGTGCGCCGGGCCGAGATCTCGGTGCCGGCGGCGCTCGGGTCGGCGAAGGGGCGAACGAACACCGGGATCGGCCGCCCGGCCACCGGGATCAGCGCGCGCGGGTGGAGGACCTTGGCGCCGAAGTAAGCGAGCTCGGCCGCCTCGCGCAGATGCAGCTGGGGGATCACGCGCGCGTCGGGGACCACCCGGGGATCGGCCGTGAGCAGCCCCGGCACGTCTTTCCAGAGCGAGACCTCGCGGGCCGACAGCGCGCGCGCGATGAGCGTCGCCGTCAGATCCGAGCCGCCGCGCCCGAGCGTGGTCACGCCGCGCGCGCGCCGTTCGTCGCCGGCGTGGCCGCGCGCCGGTGGCGGGGCGCGGTGGTGGGCGTCACCGCCGGCGTGCTCCCTCTCGTGCTCGTCTTCATGTTCGTCGATTTTGGCCGCGCCGATGAATCCCGGGATCACCGGCACGATGCCGGACAGACAGAGCGGGCGCAGGGTCTTGCGCGCAGCCATGTCGGTCAGGATCAGGTTCGGCGAAGCGCCCCCGAAGGGGCCGTCCGTGAAGATCACCTCGGTCGCGTCGATGTAGCGCGCGCGCACGCCGGCCGCGGCGAGCGCGGCGGCCAGGATGCGGGCGGAGAGCCGCTCCCCGCGGCTGACGATGAAGTCGCGCGTGCGCGCGGTCAGCTCCTTGAGCACGGCCAGGCTCGACAGGAGGCGCGACAGCTCCCCCATGGAGCGGTCGATCTCGGTCGCGACTTCCTTGACGCCGCCCCGGGCGACCGCTCCTCGCAAGATTTCGGCGTAGCGCGCGCGCAGCGATTCGACCTCGGGCGCGCAGCTGTCGCCGTCGCCGGCCGCGGCCCGCACCGCCAGGTTCAAGAGCACGTCTGTGACGCCGGCAGGCGCCGAGACCACCACCGCGCGCGGGGCGGCCCGCCCCTTGACGATCTGGACGGCACGCCGGAAAGCCGCCGCGTCGGACAGCGACGCGCCCCCGAACTTGTGGACTTCTATGACGGCCTTCTTGGCGCTCATTTTTCAGGGGGAAGATGTATCAGGAACGCGTGGGGGAGGGCGAGCTTTGCTCGACCGAGGCCAGCTTAGCCGGCGGGAGTGCGATATGTTCTAGCCATGTCCCGCTCTACCTTTCGCTGCATCACCGGGTGCCCGGGTGAGTACCCGCTCGACGAGATCATCTACAAGTGTCCGAAGTGCGGCGATCTGCTGGAGGTCGTGCACGACATGGAGGCGCTCAAGAGCCGCAGCGCCGCCGCCTGGATCAAGCTGTTCGACGAGCGGTATCTGCGCACCACCTGGCCCTACGGTTCGGGGGTTTGGGGGAAGAAGGAGTGGGTGCAGCCCCACGTGCGGGACGAGAACGTCGTGTCCATGCTGGAGGGCGGGACCAACCTGCTCTGGGCCGAGCGCTACGGCCGCGAGCTGGGGCTGTCGGATCTGTGGGTCAAGCAGTGCGGCGTCTCGCACACCGGGTCGTTCAAGGATCTCGGCATGACGGTGCTGGTGTCGACCGTCAAGCAGATGATCGCCGACGGAAAGCCGATCCGCGCGGTCGCCTGCGCGTCGACCGGCGACACCTCGGCGGCGCTGGCCGCCTACGCGGCGGCGGCCGGCATCCGCGCGATGGTGATCCTGCCGCGCGGCAAGGTCTCGACCGCGCAGCTCGTGCAGCCGCTGGCCAACGGGGCGATCGTGCTGGCCGTCGACGGGGACTTCGACGACTGCATGACC